>CAYLLR010000011.1:0-19828 GCA_964384965.1 Candidatus Woesearchaeota archaeon
ATTATTAGTTCTATTACTAATATTATAAATTCCCGTTAAAAAAGTTTTTTCATTAGTATCTATATAATTATTTGCAATCTTCCTTCCAGAAAGGAGAGCCACAAGAGGAGTTATTTCAAAACTTCCATAAATCTTATCTCCCGAATTACTATTTTCTTTTATGAAGTTTGATAAATTACCTTCGAAATTTATTTTTGCAGTTGACATTTGCGTTGTCAAATATAACACAGAATTAAAAATTAAAATCATCCCCAAAATTATTAAAATCACGATAAATGTCTTCTTCGATTTTCTTGAAATTTTTTCAAGGGTTATCCCCGAAAGCCCAGCCAAAAAAGGAACCAAAAGTCCAAGATAAAGATAATAAATGTCTGCATAAAAAACATAAAACAAAATGATTGCCCCCGCGGGAATTAAAAAAATTAATTTCTTTTTATTTTTAACTAAAAGAGATGCTAAAGAAAGAAAAAGTATTGGAAAATCTCTTATTAGAAAGAATTTAAAAATATTTATTTTTGATATCCCTTCCGATTTTAAAAGATGATACAAAAAGACAGAATTTATATAGTTGTTCTTAAAAAAAAGTATTAAAGGGATATTTACGACTAAGAAAATTGAAAGAACCCCCGAGAGATATTTCATCAAAGATTTCCTTTTCTTAAATATGCCATAAAAAACAATTCCAACTATTGCAATAGCAGAATACAACCTAGTTAAAAGAGCCAATGCAGAAATAATTCCTGCTAAAAATGGTTTATTTTTTAGGAAAAAATACAAGCTAATTATAATAAACATTGTCGTTAGATGTATCCCGGTAAAATGATCCGTCGTTGCAAGAACTACAAAAGAAAATAAATACAATGCAGAAGAAAATAACGCCGCTTTTTCATTTAGTTCTCCTTTTACTATCTCATAAAGAAAAATAGTTGAAATTATTGAAGCAATTATTGGTATCAACTTTAATAAAACTAAATTTTTTCCAATAAAAACCATTATAAGAGAGATTATAGCTATTTGGAGAGGAGGACTTGCAAAGAAAAAATCCTTATAAGGAATAATTCCTTCTAAAATACTTTTACCCATATAAAAATAAATATTTTCATCGCTAAATTTAAACGCCATCCCGGGAAGTTTTATTATTAGAAAGAAAAATACCAACCCAACTAATCCTAAAAAATATTTTTTCTTGAAAAGATCACATTTCATAATATTTATAATCAATTAAAGGTTAAATATTTAATGGGCAAAATTGATTTATCTTTAATTATTCCCACCTATAACGAAAAATTGAATATCTCTATTTTGTTAAGCCGGGTTTTTTCCGAATTTAAAAAAAATAAAATTAGTGGAGAAGTGATTGTCGTAGATGATAATTCCCCGGATGGAACTGGGAAGATAGTTGAAAACTTAAGAAAAAAATATCCCCCTCTAAGAATAGTCCATCGTAAAGAAAAGAAAGGTCTTTCTTCTGCGGTTATTGAAGGCTTTGAAATTTCAAAAGGAAAAATTCTTGGAGTGATAGATTCTGATTTAAGTCATCCCCCGAAAAAAATTGTCAAAATGTTTAATTTGATAAAAAACAAAAAGACAGAGTTCGTTATTGGAAGTAGATATGTTCGCGGAGGAAAAATTGTAGGTTGGAACTTGCATCGTAAAATTCTATCCAAAGGAGCAATCTTTCTTGCAAAACTTTTTACCCCCATCAAAGACCCCATGACTGGATTTTTCATGTTAAAAAAGGATTTATTAAAAAATAAAAAAATAAATTCAAAGGGTTTTAAAATTTTATTAGAAATCCTATTGAAAACAAAGTATGAAAGAGCTATTGAAATCCCAATAACGTTTACAAATCGCACCCGGGGAAAAAGCAAAGCAGGAATTAGAGAAATTTTTTATTATTTAAAAAACATAATAGGGTATAGGAAAAACCTTCGTAAAATCTACAAAGAATTTTTAAAATATGCTTTGATTGGGTTTTCAGGCATTTTTGTTAATCTTTTATTTTTATATTTTTTAACCGACATTGCAAAAATTTATTATTTAATTTCTTCTATTTTTTCGTTTAGCATTGCTACAACTTGGAATTACTTTTTCAATAAAATTTGGACATTTGAGGAAAATCTCAAAGATGAGTTCAAAAAGAAATACTTCAAATTTTTTGTGGTTAGTATTTTTGCTCTGGGTATTAATACTCTTGGGATGTATATTTTTACAGAAATTGGGGGAATTTATTATTTATTTTCTCAAATATTGACTGCAGGTTTTACATTAATTGTAAATTATACTGGAAATAAATTTTGGACTTTTAAAAAATTTTAATGGATTTTGAAATAATTTTTTGAGATTATTTTAAAAACTTGTTTGATATTATTTATTTATGGATATTACACGAAAAACTCTTGATGAAATTGATTGGTCAAAAGAAGTGGAAAATTTGAAACTCATTGAAGCCATTTTTTTTATCTCGGGAAGGTTTTTATCTATGCAGGAACTAATTTCTCTTTCAAATCTAAATTCAATAATAATAAAAGAATCCATCGAAAAATTGAAAAAAAGATATGGGAAAGAGAATTCTTCCTTAGAAATTGTAGAAAGAAACGGACTTTGGAAAATGGACGTAAAACCGGAATACCGGGGAATTATAAACAAACTTGCAACTGGTTCAGCAGAATTTACTAAAGCAGAGCAAAAAACTTTGGCAATAATTGCATTTAAACAACCAATAAAACAATCAGTAATAATTAAAATCAGGGGAAATAAAGCCTATGAACACATCCACAAATTTGTTCAAATCGGTTTAATAAAAAAAAGAAAAGAAGGTCATACGAGCATTCTCACCCTTTCCGAAGAATTTTATGACTATTTTAGTGTTCCGGATAGTGGCGAAAATCCTTTAAAGCAAGAGGTGTTTAGAGATTTGGAGTAGGGCTATGGAATTTATGACTTATGTTTATTTTATTTATGCATTTATTTCTTTGTACTTTTTGTTCCTTTTTCTTTTGTTATATTACCAAGGAAAAAAGGAATTTTTAGACACGCCACCCGTAACAAAAGAATATTCTCTTAGTTTTGTTGTCCCCTGTTATAATGAAGCAAAGTATATTGGCAAAACAATTGAAAATTTAGTGAATATTGGATATTCTAATCTTAAAAAAATAATTGTTGTAGATGATTGCTCTACTGATAATTCTTATGAGATTGTTAAAAAGTATGTTAAAAAATACCCTTCTTTAGTTAAGTTAGTTCAAACACCAGAGAATACGGGTAACGCTGCAGGTGCTAAAAATTATGGTGCAAAGTTTGTTAAGACAGAGTTAATTGCCTTTACAGATGCGGACAGTTTTCCTAAAAAAGGTTCTGTCAATAAGATGGTTGGTTATTTTGATGATCCTAAAATAGGGGTTGTTGCAGCTTCAATTTTGGTTCAAAATAGGAAGGGTTTTCTTTTACAACTTCAAAATATTGAATATATTATTATTAAGTTTTCTAGAAAACTAATGGAGTTTATTGATTCAATTTTTGTTACCCCTGGCCCTCTTGTAGTTTATAAGAAGAAGATTTTTGATGAAATAGGGGGTTTTGATAGTAAGAATATGACAGAAGATTTGGAAATTACTTGGAACCTTATTTCTCATGGATATAAAGTTAAGATGAATGTTCCTGCGAGAGTTTATACTGTTGCTCCAGATAAGTGGAAGGATTGGTTTAATCAGAGAATACGTTGGAATATAGGGGGTTACCAGGCAATGATTAAATATAGAAAGAGATATCTTAATTCAGGGATGTTAGGGGTTTTTATTATGCCAATGTTCTTGTTGTATTGGTTTATTAGTCTTTTTGGACTTGGTCTTGCAGTTTATAGAGGAATTCAGTGGATTATTTCTAAGAGTTTTTTATATAGTTATTCTAGAACTTCTAATGTTGCAATAGTTACATTAACTGATTTTAATTTTGATGTAAATATCTTGCTTTTTTTTGGGATTGCTCTTTTTGGATTGAGTCTTTTCTTTACATTGGTAGGATATTTTGATCACAAAGAGGAAAAAGGTTTTAAAAGGCCAGGATTCTTTATAATGTCAACTTATATGGTTGTGTATTTAGCACTTTACCCAATAATAATGATTGTTTCAATATATAAGTTTTTTAGGAGGAAGATGATTTGGTAAAATGAATAGAAAGTGGGCTTTTTTTCAGGCATTTTTATTAGCAGGATCTGTTTTTATTGTTGGGCTGTATTTTGGGATGTCTTTTGAACAAGGTAGGGCAGAGGTAATTAATGATTATTACATTCAGTCAGAGGTTGCTTTAATTGATTTATTGAGCTTGAACCATCTTATTGATTCTGGAAATATTTCTTGTTCTAAGTTAGAATCTGCTAATTATAGGCTTCTTGATAGGGTTTATGAAGACGCTCAAATTTTGTCTAAATATGAAGAGTCTGAAAAACTAAGTGATTCATTAAAGAGTTTTCATAAAAAATATGATTCACTTAGGACGTACCTTTGGATAAATTCTAGAAAGATTAGTGAATTATGCGGGAGAAGTGCAAATGTGATAGTTTATCTTTATAGGAATGATCAACAAGACCTTGCTAAAAAAGCAGAACAAAATATTTGGTCAAAACTTTTAAGACAGTTAAAAGAAGAGAAGGGTAGAGACCTTTTTCTAATCCCAATTGCCGTTGATACACAGCTTGTTTCTTTAGAAACTCTTATCCGGGGTTATGAAATTAAGGATTATCCTGCAATAATTATCAATGATGAGAAAGTTTTTGATAAGTTAGTTAAAAAAGAAGAAGTAGAGTCTTTTCTAAACTAACTTTTTATTACAATAATCTCAAGAAAACCCCCCTATTTTTATTAATCAAGAATTCAAAATTGAAGATGTTAAATCTTTAAGAAATATAAAAGAATTTTTAAATAAGAAGTAACCAATTCAATCATAATAATCTTAAAAAAGAAACTATTTCTTATCTTTGTATGAAAACGAATCAAAAATCTTCATTTATTCCAATTTGGAGGAAATTTGAATGAAAGAGTGCCATCTTTGTGGAATCTCCGATAAAGAAACTGTTTTGTATGAGGGAATTCATAAATCAAAAGGAATAATAAATATTTGTCGTAAGTGTTACTTTAAAGACAAGATTCCCTTGGTGGAAAAAAAAGAAATAGACCTAAAAAAAATAAATTCTAGAGAAAGTGTCAGAGAAAGATTATCGCGTATTTCTCATGTCAGTCTTGAAGAAAAAAAATCTGAAAAGATAAATTATCACCCTGAAGACATTCATCTAAAGGATATTGTTGAAAGAAATTTAAAAAAAGATTTTTCAGAGGGAACAAAATTTCCTGAAAATTTAGTTGATAATTTTAATTGGGTGATTATGAGAAAAAGAAGGTCACTTAAGATAACAAAAAATAAAATGGCAAAAGAGATTTTCGAGCCAGTTCTTCTTATTGAAAATTTAGAAAAGGGGGTTGTTCCAAAAAATTATGAACCATTAATTCATAAAATAGAGGGATACCTCGGGATAAAAATTTTAAAAAATAGGAAATTAAACCCTCAAAATATTACAATAGAATCAAAAGTTCCTTCGGGAATTTTAATTTCAGATTTGCAAAAAAAACATTCCGAAGAAAAAGAAGAGTATTTAGATGCGAGCAATCTCGATTTAGAAAAAATAAATGATATTTATGGAGTTCCGAATGAAGAATTTCAGAAAAGAAATATTGAAGAAAAGAAAGACAAAAATATTTCTAAATTGGCCTGGGGAAAATAATTTAGAAAATGATTAAAATAATTGATAAGAGCAAGGAAATAATTAAAGAGGGAAAAAACATCCCAATTGGTTTAGAAAAAATTATCATTAAAGAAAATTTTCTAATTGATTTGGATTTAATAGATTGGGATAAAAAGGGTTTAAGGATTAGTTTTGACGTAAAAGGAATAGGGCAAGGAATTTATAATAAAAATCCCTATCTTAGTAAGGAAGAAGCTTTGAAAGAATATGAAAAAGTTTTGGGGGCAGTTAAAAGTGGAAAATATCATTTAGTACTTTACAAAAAAAAGGGACTTAAATTAAATTTGATAAAATGAAAAATAAAATAAAATTTTTAATCACAAGTTTTATAAACAAGATTTTTGATTTTAACATATGGAAATGAAAATATTGAGAAAAGAAAAGAATGAACTTGAAGTTGAATTTAGCAATCTTACATTTCCAGAAATCTTAAGAGTTTACCTAAACAAAAATCCGGCAGTTACATTTGTCGCTTGGAAAAAAGAACATTCCACCAAAAATCCTATCCTTTTAATAAAAACTAATGGAAAAGATGTGAAATCCGCTCTTGAACATGCTGTTAAAGAAATTGTTAAAGATTTAGAAAAAATTGAAAACGATTTTAAAAACTTGAAATAATCGGATAAAGATAATTATTATAAACAGTTTAATTTATTTTTTCAAACAAATAAATAAAATTTTTTACCTGAGAAAAAAATTAAATTTTATTTTAAACAACTTACTAAAATTTCAAAAGAGATTTTTAGAAACATAAATACTTATTAATTCTTTTTTATTGTTTTTATTATGAAAAATGACGAAGAAAAAATTTCTACTGGAAGTTTCGATTTTAATGACTGGCTTAGAGGAGGATATGAAAAAGGAATAGTCACAATGATTGTTGGTCCTCCAGGGTCTGGAAAAAGTAATTTTTCTATTCTTGCTGCATGTAGTCAGGCGAGAGAGAAAAAGGTCATTTTTGTTGATAGCGAAGGAAGTTTTTCCGTCGAAAGAGTTAATCAAATCGTCGGAGAAAAAAATTCTGAACAAATTCTTAAAAATATATTTATTTTAAATCCTACAAATTTTTCCGAACAAAAAAAATCATTTTCAAAATTACTCGAACATTTAAAAGGAGGAAATGTTGGTCTGATTGTCGTAGACTCCATGGCTATGCTCTACCGACTTGAATTGGGGGAAGCAGTTTCAGAGGGAGATGAAGAAAAAATTAGGAAAGTTAATCGGGATGTTGCAAGACAGATGAGGATTTTAGTTGAAATTTCAAGAAAGAAAAATATCCCGGTTTTAATCACAAACCAAGTTTATGGAACTTTTTTATCTTTCGATGAAATAAAAAAAGGAATTGAAAAGGAGATTAATATTGTTGGAGGAGATTTATTTAAATATTGGAGCAAATGCATTATTGAATTAAAAAATGGAAGAACAAGAAAAGCAATTTTGCTTAAACATAGAAGTTTAAGCCAGAAGGATTTTAATTTTGAAATACGAGATGAGGGAATTTTCAAGAAAAGATTATTTTGAGTTTCTAATTAAAAAAGAAGAAAGCAAATAAGAAACTAAAATCCCTCCAAAAAGAATTAAATAATTAATTTGATAAACATAAGGAAACCCCCAAAAAGAATATACCAAAAGTGAACCTGAATTTATCACATCACAACCTGGAAGAATACATCTTATACCATTATCATAATTTATAAATGGGACAAAGATTATAAAAATCATTAAAAAAAGGGACACTTTTTTAAAATTCGGAACTAATATTTTTTTTAACCCCATATTTAAGAGAGTTTGAATTACTTTTTAAATCTTCTTAAGATTTGAAAGCAAGAATGTTTTTGAAATTGGATCTTTTTTAAATTTCTTCCACATATGTACAAGAAGTGAAACTTATTAACAAATTTTTTACATTTTTAGATAATTTAATTTTTAGAATCTTTATTATCTTAAAAATTGTTCAAAATTAATATAAACTTAATTCTCTTTGTTTTATGATGGATTTAAAATTTGAAACCGTGAATAAAATTGGAAAATTTAGAATGAAAAATCAGGAGATTGGAAAGATTTCTAAATTTGAAGGAATTTCTCCCCCAAGTATTTTTATAGGTTCACATTTAAAATACCCCTTTGTCAACGTCGGAATTTTATCACCTATTGAAAAAGTAGAAGATGCTAAAATTTTTGACAATCCCGAAGATTGGGCAAAAAAAAATTTTTCAATTAAGGATGTTTTGAATCTAAGGGAAAATTTATTGAACTCAAAATTTAAATCAAATGTTTTTGACGCAAGACTAAACAAAAAATTTATAGAAATTGCAAAGGATATCGCACTTTCTTCATCTCCGGTGGATATTGAAATAGAATTAAAAAATAGGGTTGATTCTCGGAGAGGGTTGGATAAAATTCTCACTCCCCATGGGATGAGAGCAGATTTAAAAAACGCTAAAATAATAAGTAATGTAAAAATTGATAAAAAAGTAGATAGAGTTTTGAATGACGAAATAAAAACCAACGAAGGAATTGACTATCTTTATAATTCGGGAATAAATGAATATAATCTTTCAAAAATTTTAAGTGTGGGTGTGATGGGTCTAAAAAAAGATAAAAAAATGGTTCCGACAAGATGGAGTATCACCGCGACGGACGACCTTATCGGAAAAAATCTCTTAAAAAAGATAAGAGAATATAAATGGTTAGAAAATTACCAATTATTTGTTGGAGAATTCTTAGGAAACCAATATTTAATTTTGATGTTCCCAAATATTTGGAGTTATGAACTTTTTGAATTGTATTATCCAGGTTCAAGTTGGAATCCGGGGAAAGAAATGAAGGCTTCAACAGACTCGGAGGATTTTAAAGGAAGAACAAAATATGCTTCAAATTGTGGCGGAGGATATTATGCGACAAGACTTCCAATTCTGGAATATCTAAATTCCATCAAAAGACAAGCGGGTGTTTTAGCCATTCGTCTGGAAACTCCCAGCTATTGGGCTTCTCTCGGAGTATGGGTGGTTAGAGAAAGTGTCCGAAAATCTTTAAAAGATTTTTTTAGTTTTGATTCTAATGAAGAACTTTTAAAAAATTCTAAAAAAATTTCTTTAGAAAAATTTAGATTTAATCCCGATTTAATTTTTAAGAGAAGTAAGTTGATTAAGTTGTATGGGACTCAAAAAAATCTTAATGAGTGGTTTTAATTTTCTTGTGTTGCTTCGCAACATCTCTCAAACTCATAAATCGGACTAAACGAATCCCTCAACCGGTAAAAAGACTCTTTAAAAAAAATTCACACATAGCAAATTTTTAATTTAGAAATATCATTCTTGTTTAATCATAAACCAAATTAATTATTTTATAAATATTTGCTTAAATTGCCCTCTAAAAGTGAATAATTATTCTTTAACAAAGAGGGTCTTAGAGATTTTCTTTTTTCTTTTTTTCTTCTAACCTTTTCCGATAGTTTTCCATTCTTTCTTTATTTGTTTCACATTCAGTATTAAAACAAAAAACCCAAGGTCTTTTTCCTTTTTGAAGGGTCATTAAAAGGGGAAAACCACATTTTTCACAATTCTTTTCTGTCCGATTTATTTTCCCATATGGAGGAAGTGAATAAGTATTTTTACATTCAGGATAACCTGAACACGCAACAAAAAACTTTCTATTTTTTGGAGAATAAGTTATTCTTAATGCATTTTTTTTACAAATTGGACAAAGATTCAATTTATTTTCTTCTCTTTCCATTTGAATCTGCTTCTCCTGAGCATCTATTAATTCCTTACCAATTAAATTTCCTTTTTTCTCAAATTCTTTCGAAATTTTTACTATTGATTCTTTTGCCTTATTAAGAATTTTTTCCTCTTTCTCAAACAACTCTGGACCAGTTTTTTCACTTGTTTGAACTATTTCGTCCATTTCGTCCTGTAATTGTTTTGTCAAATTTTCATCAATTATTATGGGAGAATATTTTTCTAAAGTATTGATAAGAGAAAGCCCAAGAGGCGTCACCTTAATAGATTTATCTCTTATATACCCTCGGTCATAAAGCGTCTCGAGAATTGCGGCTCTTGTTGCTTTCGTCCCCAGATTCCTTTTTTCAAGTTCCGAAATTATTGAAGCCTGTGAATATCTTTTTGGAGGTTGCGTTTCTTTTTCTTCTATTCTTTTTTTTAAGATAATTCTCTCTCCTTCAATATCGGGAATTTCTTTTTCCTTTGACTTTACAGGATAAAATTCCATCCAAGATTTTTTCCTAATATGTAATCCTGATGTTGAAAAAGTGAAGTCCTCAATTTTTGTGGAGATTCTTTTTCTATCAATTATCGCATCATCACAAAAAAGTGCAAGAAATCTTTTTACAATTAAATCGTAAATCTTTTCTTCATTCCCCGAAAGTATTTGCTTATTTCCCGTCGGGTAAATTGAAGGGTGAGCAGGGTCGTTCTTTTTCCCTTCAAGAGGTTTTTCTTTCGTAATGAGTTTTGAAACTTTATACCTTATTTTTAAAATTTCTAAAATTGATTTATAATCTACAGAATCAGGAAGTTTTTGCGAAGAAGTCCTCGGATAAGAGATTAATCCTGCAAGATAAAGAGATTGGGCAATTTTTAGAGTATTGGAAGGACTCAACCCATATAATTTATAACTTTCTGTTTGTAAACTTGTCAAATCAAAAGGAACATTCGGAGGTATTCTCTGTTCACTTTTTTTCGTTTTGAGAATTATCCTCTTACCTTCCAAATTTTCAATTTTTTCTAACTCTTTTTTATCAAAAAAATCTTTAGTACACTTTAGTTCTATTTCGGGATTATCAGTTGTGATAAATAGTTGCCAAAAGGGCTCTTTTTTGAAATTTTTTATTTCTCTTTCTTTTTCTACCATCAATTTTAATGCCGGTCCTTGAATTCTTCCAATTGACATAATTTTGAATTTTCCAGTAGTTTTTATTGCATTCATCAAAGCACGAGATAGATTTATTCCATAAAACCAATCTAAATAATGCCTCGATTCTCCAGCGATTGCTTGACCCCAATTCAGATGAGAAATTTTTTCCTCATAGGATTTTTCTAACTCTGAATTTGTTAATGTTGAAAATTTCATTCTATTTGCATCTTTTTGATTACAAATTAATTCCACAACATTTTTTCCAATAACTTCCCCCTCTATATCAAAATCTGTTGCAACAGTTATAGAGCCTGCATTTTTTGCAAGTTTTAACAAAGTATCATAATACCTCTTCGTAAAATCCTTTTTCCTTGCCAAATAGTTTGGAACCCAAGAAATATCAAAAATTGGAACCCCCGACCCTGAAACATTTTGCTTTAAAGTGAATAAATGTCCAACTGCACAAGCGACGATAAGTTTTTTCCCTTTCCTATCTACTTCATAATAGGGAACTCCCTTAATTATCTCCCTTTTTGTCGCCACCCCTAATGCATTGGAAATTTTTAATGCTGCTTGGGGCTTTTCTGTAATTATCAATTCGTAACCATCTTTTTTTAAAAGTATTTTCGGAACCACATATTTCTCTTCCTTGATTGTTGTAGTTTTTGCTTTTTTTATCGCTTTCTTTTTTCTGTTTTTTTTCCCCTTAGCCTTTCTTTCAAAATTTCCTTCTTTCTCAATGGTAATTAATTCGGATTTTGATAGGTTATGAGAAATTTTTTCGGTTGTTTTAACAGGCATTTCAATTTTTGGATTATAATCTTTTACAATTTTTTCTGTAACATTTTTCAAAATTTCATCTCTGTCTTGAGTTTCTTTCACAATTTTTTCAGTTGTTTTTTTAAAATTTGCATCTGGTCTAAAAAAAGATTCAGTTGCTCTTTCTTCCCTGGACTTTTTTTTCGGCATTTTTCTATTACATATTACGAGTAAAGAGTATAATAATCCTTTTAAATTGTTTTTGATTTTTCAATTTCCTAAATCTCAAAAATTGTGGGGGTTCTTGAAACATTCATGACTGTTGTGCCATATATCTTTTCAACTAATCCTCCTCCTTCATGCATATGGCCACAAATCAAAATATTCGGAGAAAATTTTTTAATTGCTTTTTTTATTCCCTCTGAACCGGGAAGACCAATCAATTCAATTTTGCTTCCAGCCGGAGGAGAGTGAGTAATCATTATTTTCTTCTTCAAATTTTTTATTTTTTCGTGAGCACTTTTTAGTTCCCCATATATTTTTTTTGAATCTTCCTCAAAACCCCAATCAACCGTTCCTGAACCAAAAAAACCAACCCCCTTTTTTTTAAAATGTTTTTTGTGAATACTCCGTAAATTTGGATACATTTTTTCCCAAAGATTTATGGTTTCTTCCGTTTCATGATTGCTCGGGATGATTAACGTATCTTTTTTTGTAAGCGGTCCAACAAGCCCAGTGGTCTTTTGTTCAAACCATGTCTGGTCCCCCGCAAGAATCACCAAATCAATATCTTCCTTTTTGATTATTTTTTCAACTTTCTTTACGAGCCCCAAATCTCCGTGAATATCTGAAATTGCCAAAATTTTCATTTTATTAAATTGTTTAATTCTTCCAATCTTTTTTCTGAACCAATTGAAGTATTAAACATTTTTATAAATATTTTTGAAATCCATTCTGTCCATTCTTTGTCTTTTATGGTATAAAAAATAAATACCTTCTTATCTAATTCCTTTATTTTTCCCGTCGGTTCCCTTATTTCCTTTAATCTCAAAGACACATTATCTATAACAAATGCTCTTAAAGGATGCTCACGATGTCTAATTTCAATCAACTCTTTTCCATATTTATAATTTAATGAAATAACTTTTTTAATATTTTCAATTCCATCCAAATCGACGCGACAAAGAATTTTTATTTTTACACCTTTCTTTATCAAATTTTCTAATATTTTGAAAAGATCAATTTTTCCTTTTTTTAAATTTATCCACGAAAGATTTCCCGAAAACAATTTCAATTCTTTTTTTGTGGAATTTAAAATTTCTATTAATTCCTTTAAATTTGTAGAGTTTTCGGAAATTTCATCTTCAACAATAACTTTTTTACTTTTTTTAGGGACATGTTGAAATATATCAAACGCAGAAAACTCATTTTTCTTTTTTAAATTTAAAATTTCTTCTTCCAATTGTTCTTGAATTTTTGTGGAACTTATTTTTTCAGGATTAGATAAATAAGCTATTTTTAGTGCCCCCCTGGTTCCTCCTCTAAACGTTTTGAGAGAAATCGTTTTATATTCTTCTTCAATTTGTTTAAGATATCTATCAACAGTCCTCCAATTTTTTTTTAGATAATTTGCAATTTCATTTATGCTTCTTGGCTCAACTGAAACAAATTTTTCTATTTTTTGAATTGTTTTATTATCTAACATAGCTTAGAATATTTGGGAAGGTATTTAAGGATTTTTATTATGAAGTGTATAGTTGTATTTTTTAGACAAAAAGTGTCAAGTAATATGCAACTCTTTATTAAGATATGAAAAACCAAAAAATAGAAATAGAATTTCCAAAAATAGAAATAAAAAGTTTAAATAAATATTCAAAAGAAATATTAAACGAGAAAGCTAAAATTTTGAGTAGATATTCTATTTCTAAGATTTTTCGGAATTATGGAAAAGAAAATAATTTAAAAGTTTTTTATGAATCTGATGGAAAGATTGGAAAGTATTTTGTGAAATCGGAAGATTTATCTTTTGCAAAAGATTTTAAAATTATAGATTTGGATTTGCCCACAAACTCTTTTTACGAAATTCATACCAAAAAAATTTGTTACTTTGATTTTTTTAAAAAAATAGAGGATAAAACAAATTCGAAATTTGATCTTTTTTTTAGGCATAATGCATTTTTAAAAGATAATTTTAATATGTTTTTTTATAGAGAATATAAAAAAGAAGAAAAAGACTACCAAATCTATTGGACGGAGATAATTGAAAATTTAAAAGTGATTCACCCAAAACCCCTGAATCAAATAAAATCTTTTTTTAGGTCCAAGAAATTAAATGAAAATTTATTGGAAAGATTAATTCTTTCAATTAAAAAAATAAGAAAAGAAAACCCTATTTTGGATGAATCTCATAGGAGGGTTGAACCTTAAAACGAAAAAGGAAATTTATAATTGAAGGAGAAAAATATATTGGAGAATTTAAACTAAAAAAATTAAACTATTCATGGATTGGGAGGAACTATGAGGAAGGAGGCACCAACGAGAAAAAATTTCGGTATGAATGAGTTGGAAGAATGAAAAAGAAAGATGAAAGATTTGAAGAAGATTTCATAAAGTTCAAAAAAGAAACACAAATTGAAATCAATGTTTGTGACAAAGAAACTTAGGGAAATCAAAATTATATAAATTATTTTTATTCCCTTAAAAAGAAGATTCTAATCTTTATTCTCCAAAATAGGAATATAAATAAAGATGGGATTGACTTAGAGTTTCTGAGGAAATAAGTGTTAATTCCTCTTTTTAGGAATTTTTAAGAAGTGTCACTATTTGTTCGACATGACAATTACAAAATATTTATAAGGAAGGGGTTGTCATAAAATATATATTAAACTATACAAGTCCAAAAATGGAAGATAATTTTGATATCTTTTTTAGACGAAAACCAGCTTTAATGTTGGTATCTTTAAAAAAGAATACGCGGATAAGGTATGGAAGTATTTTGGCTAAAGAAGTAGATTGTACTTATAGCCACGCGGTGAAAATACTGCAAACGTTGGAAAGTTTGAAATTAGTTGAGTTTGATAAAAAAGGAAGAATCAAACTAATCAAACTAACTCCAAAAGGAAAACAAGTTGCAGATGCGATTGAGAATATACAAGTTCTAGTCAAATGAACCGGATAGAGGTGATTACTATCCAACTTTGAATGAAAAGATAGTGGTTAGCATGAAATTTATTCTTTAATAACTTTGGATAATCTTTCTGTTCTTTCCCCAACACTTCAAAAAGGTTAAATTATTTTCATGAGAATCTTTTATCTCAAAATTAATAAATTTTAAAAATTTTTTCATTAACAAGATTTTTAAACAATTTATTTCTTTAACTTTTATGGTGGCTCCGTAGCTCAGCCTGGTCAGAGCACTAGACTCTTAGGCGAAATAAATTTCACGCTTATTACAAAACATCGCGAAGAAATCTAGGTGTCGAGGGTTCAAATCCCTCCGGGGCCATATTAATTTGATTTGAACCCCTTGGGGTTTAGCAACGAAATTTTTTGAGTTGCTAAGTCGAGCTTCAATGATTGGTGAGGCTCAAATCCCTCCGGGGCCATATTAATTTGATTTTGAATATTGGAAATATATCTTTTTTAGAACAATTTAATTTAAAAGTCGAGTTTTCTTTTTTCCTGAATGCTCGAAGCGATAATCTTTGATTATGGAACTATTGTTAAATTAATGGAAAGAGAATTTAGGTGGTTCCAACGTTGGAGTTCTTTGAATAAACTTTCTTTTAATTTTCAAAAAGCCTCTGCCTTTGGGGATTTTTATCGAGCAGTATATTCTCAACAAAAAAAAATTGAAGATATTTATGAATCTTTATCTCTTCCTTACGATTTGGATGAAGAAGGAGATTTTGTTGTTGCTAGAAGAAAATTTAAGAATTCTTTTCGTGCTCTTCCTTGTGAAGGAATTGTTCCAACAATAAAGGCTATTTTTGACAAATACGTCGCTTTTTTTACTTCTCATTCAGGCAAGAGGTTGAGATTGGGAATAAAATCTTTCGAAAGAGCGAGAACGATTTATCACGAACTTTTTTCCCATGACCTTATGAAATATTTTGATACCATCATATCTAAAGAAGTTTTATTAAAAGAATTAGAAAATAAACCAGATTATGAAAAAGACATTGACAAATTTTCTTTAGGTTTAATTTTAGAGAAATTGGGATCAAAAGGAGCAAACACACTTTATATAACAGACAATTTAAATTCCCTCTTGGATACTTACAAATTAAAGAAATTTGGCTCAGAAAAAAAATTTGAGAGACTCATTACTGTTGGTGCAGGTTGGCGAGCCGATATAAATTATCTTTCGAAAGGAATTAAATCTCAAGACGGTAAAAAAATTTTCTTTGACAAAATTGTAAAAAGGCCTTGCGATTTGAGAGAAGTTGTTGAAACATATAAAGAAAAAAATTATCTGTAATCTCTTTTTGTGTGCCCACATTTAACACACTTGAAAAACTTTGTTGGTGATTCGTCACTTGACCTTGTTTGAACCATCCAAAAATATGCTTTATCGTTAAAACATTTTGGGCAAGTCTCATTTACTATGGGTTCAGTTTTAAAATCTTTTTTCAAAACCGCAATTTCTCTATGGCCCTCTATTTTTTCCTTGGTTGAAAGATTAATAGTCCCCTTCTTAGAATAATTACATCTTGGGCAAACACTATTCTTCACCTTTGAGACCAATACCGATCCACACTTGGGACAAAATTCCATAAGTGATTATATGGGGAAACGCTTTATATACCTTATGATTTCTAATTTAAACTTCAAAATAGATATCTTTATAATAACAACAATAATTTTTATAATATGTTCATTATAAACCCAATTTTGTCACCAAAAAATTTTGAAAACAAGAACTCAATTATCTTGTTCAACGAATTTAATTTAGATTTTTATGAAATTCCTGAAAATTTTTTTCAAATTTTTCATGCCAAAAAATTATTCTTTTTGAACCTTAGAGAAAAAATTGGAAAAAAAGAATCCCCAATAAATTTATATGAGATTTATTCCAAAAAATTTGCTTCATCTGCAATTATTCATCATGAACTCTCCAAAAGAAGAGAGATTACTTTTTTAATTTATGAAAAGCCGATTATTTTTCTTAGAAAAGATAGTTCTAAATTTCACCAGAGAGAAGCAAATAGAGATGAAATGTCCGCTTACGCTCTTAGAAAAAACCAAATTGATTTTTATAAGGCACTTTTAAGAGATTGACTTTCTTTACAAAATCCTCTTTGAGATTCCGGTTTATTGTACTCAAAGAAAACTAACTTTATCCATCCGAGATAGGGGGCAATATTTGCCTGTGCTTTTCCGATTATTCTTTCAGATGAAATATTTTTCTCAAAGTTCCACTGACCATTATTATTATCTCCCATCGTCGAGAAAAAATATTTTCCACTTTTGTTTTCTATATCAATTACCCTATGTATCACAGGAGTATTCCCATTAACCTTAAAAATTATTACATCCCCCAATCTAATTTCCCCTGGTTTAATATTTGTTGTAAGCAAAATATCTCCCTTATTCAATCCCTTTTTAAATGGAAAATTTAAGAACGCATTTTTATTTATTTTTTCTTTAAAATATTTTATTTCATGATTGTCCCACCATTCATCAAAATTTGAAAGAAGATTTTTATTATGATACATTGAACAAGATTCTACAATTACAAGAGGCAAGGAAGTCCCAGTTACAAGAGAAAGTACGGGAAAAAAAACGCCCTTTATCAAAATAAATATAAACAAAAGAGAAATCACCCACCCTTTCAAAGAATCATCCTTCCAAACAATAAACCAAAACTTTTCCCAAAATTTTTTAATTGCCTCTTTCATTCATATTAAAAGATTTTCTGGTTTTTAAGTTTGGTGGATTGCATTTAAGAAGATTATTTCCCAAAGAAATTTAAAAATTTTTACAGGAAAATCCAGATGACCCCCTCTATGTTTCCAAACGTAATCGAAAGTCCACAAGGTCTAATCAAAGCAAGAAAGACAAACGGAGAGATTGTAAACACATTATTTATTTACTAAAAATAATTAAAATAATTAAATTACAATTCTAAATTTATTAAGAAATTTTCTCATTAATAGTTAATAATTTAACGTCGGAATTAAACAAACATAAAGAGGGTAGTGAAACAACTTAGAAAATTTTTTGTTATAATGTTTGTTGAAAGATAACTATTACATCTTCTCAAATCAAATTTTTTAAAATTTATTTGATTTTAATAAAAAAGTTACAAAAAATTCGAAATATTTAAATAGTGTATACATTAAGTATATACATGCAAGACATATTTGAACATATAATACTTTGTAAAAAATGTAGAAAACCTATGCAAAAAGGGAGAATTATAAGAAATGGATTTCACTTAAGAGCTATTATATGCCCAAAAGGTCATGATAAGATTATTCACCCTCAAGATGAGGAAGAATATAAAAAATTCAAAGAACTTCGCCAAAAAGAATTTAAAGTTAAAATGCGAATTGTTGGTAATAGTTATGCTATATCAATCCCCAAAGAGATTGTTTCATTCATGAAGGAGCAAGAAAAACTTATGAACGACATAGTAAATTTGTGTTTTGAAGAGTCAGGAAGACTTAGTTTAACTTTCAATAAATTAATGGACAAAAATCCAGACAAAGTGGAAAATAAAGAAAATGACTAAAAATAAAAAAGAAAAAAACGAACTTATCTTGAAAGTTGTTGAAGCTTTGCAGGATGATGCTTATAAAGGAATCGCAAGATTAGATTTAGATTTGATGAGGGAACTTGGTATTCGACGGGGAGATGCAATTCTTATTGGAAAAAATAAATCTACTATTGCAATTGCTGATCGGGCTTATCCAGCAGATGTTGGAGAGGGAATAATTCGTATTGATGGAATTTTAAGAAAAAATGCAGGAGTTTCAATTGGAGATGAGGTATTTGTGAGAAAAGCAGAAGTAAAAGAGGCAAAGAAAATAACCATTGCCCCAGCCCAAAAAGGGATAATGGTTCAGGGAGATCCGGAAAGTTTGAAAAGAGGATTGTTAGGCCGAACAGTTGTCAAAGGAGATATAATTGTTCTCGGAGGAGTTCAAAGAAGAAAAGATTTAATGAGTGAAGAAATGGGAGACTTAAATGACATTTTTGGGAACTTGGGAGATATTCTTGGAGGTTTGGGATTTGGAGGCCTTGGTGGAGGAGTTTCACAAATAAAATTCAGCGTCATCTCTACAAACCCAAATTGCCCTGTTATAATTACTGAAAATACTGAAGTGGTTTTAAATTCAAAAGCAGTGGATTTAATAGAAGAAAAAATTCCCACAATAAATTATGAAGATATTGGGGGATTAAAAAAGGAAATAAGAAAGATTAGAGAGATGGTTGAGATTCCAATGAACCACCCAGAAATTTTTCAAAAATTGGGAGTTAGTCCTCCCAAGGGAATTCTCTTACACGGACCTCCCGGGACAGGTAAAACTTTGCTCGCAAAAGCTGTTGCAAATGAATCTGATGCACATTTTATTTTACTGAACGGTCCGGAAATCATGAGTAAATTTTATGGAGAAAGTGAAAAGAAAATTAGAAATATTTTTGAAGAAGCAGAAAAAAACGCTCCATCAATTATTTTTATCGACGAAATTGATGCGATTGCCCCTAAGAGAGAAGACGTCCAGGGAGAAGTTGAGAGAAGGGTTGTGTCACAATTACTGACCATGATGGATGGACTTAATTCTCGGGGAAAAGTTATTGTAATTGGGGCATCCAACAGAGTTAATTCAATTGATCCTGCTCTAAGACGCCCAGGAAGATTTGACAGAGAAATTGAAATAGGCGTTCCGGGAAAAGAGGGACGTTTAGCCGTTCTAAAAATACATTCAAGAGGTATGCCCCTTGACAAAAAAGTTAATTTAGAAAAGATATCTTCTATGACCCACGGCTTCGTCGGGGCTGATTTAGAATCCTTGACTAAAGAAGCTGCAATGAATGTTTTAAGAAAACATATTAATGAAATAAAACTTGATGAAGAAGAAATTCCAAAAGAAATTCTTGAAAAGCTGGTTATTAGACAAATCGATTTTATCGACGCTTTAAAGGTTGTCAGACCTTCTGCAATGAGAGAAGTTTTGGTTGAAACTCCTAATGTTAGCTGGGAATCCATTGGAGGTCTTGAAAAAGTTAAGAGAGAACTTCAAGAATCTGTCGAATGGCCAATAAAATATCCGGATAGTTTTAAAAGAATTGGAATAAGACCTCCTAAAGGAATTTTATTGTATGGACCTCCCGGAACAGGTAAAACTTTGCTCGCAAAAGCTGTTGCCAAAGAGGCTGAATCAAATTTTA
>CAYLLR010000012.1:0-19571 GCA_964384965.1 Candidatus Woesearchaeota archaeon
ATTAGATATTAATGTTTATAAGATAATTGATAAGGATAATAAAGTAGGATTAGATTTTAATCTTATCAAAGATACTCGTAAGGATGATAATTCAATTAATTGTTCTCTATTTTATAGCAATGTAGGTTCCGTTAATAAAGAAAGTTTGAATTATGCAACATTTTATAATAACATTGAGAAGGTTGGAGATTATGGGTTTGTAATTCAATCATCCTTATTTTATAATGGCGCAAAAAAAATTTCGGACAAGGCATGTGTTATTCAGTTTGGATTGTCAAATAAAATAGGAGATAATTATTCAATGTTTGTTGGTTACAAAGGACTAAAAAATATTCCCAAAATTATCAAAAATAGATTTAAAAAAGGAAAATCTTTAGAAGAGAAAGTTGGGGAACATAAATAACTCTTGATTAATTATTATAAGATCCTCTTGCTTGCTGTCGGAATTTAAGAAAATTAATTAAATTCTTTAATCTCTAATGGAGAGGAAGATTATAAATCCGCACACAAGGTTTAGATAAAATGTTTTTTTGAT
Source organism: Candidatus Woesearchaeota archaeon (assembly GCA_964384965.1). Lineage (GTDB taxonomy): Archaea > Nanobdellota > Nanobdellia > Pacearchaeales > GW2011-AR1 > GW2011-AR1. The sequence continues at coordinate 536 of CAYLLR010000012.1, forward strand.
TAGATTTAGAAAAAATTTGTTCTTGAGAATTAAATGTCTTGGATTTATTAAATTGACCAAAGTTCAATAATCAAAGAAAAATAAAGTAATTGAAATTAATTTTCTAAAATAATTCGTGATTTGATATAGGTAAATTTTCTAAACACAAGAAAAATTTGTTAAATAAATTAGGAAAGATATGGGACTCAATTAGTTTTGGTTTTGTTTTCCGACGACGGATGATTCATAATATTTCTCAGCTTCCAATGCTGCTTGACATCCTGTTCCAGCCGCGGTTATCGCCTGTTTGTAAATAGGGTCTTGAACATCTCCTGCCGCAAAAACTCCCGATAAATTCGTTTTTCTTCTCTCGTCAGTTTTTATAAATCCCTGTTCGTCCAAATCCACCAAACCCTTAAAGATTTTTGTATTCGGAATATGTCCAATTGAAAGAAAAACGCCATCAATTTTATAATCTTCCAATTTTCCTGTGAGAGTGTTTTTTATTGTAATATCCTTTAAAGGAGGTTCCCCTTTTAATTCAACGATTTCCGAATTCCAGAGTATTTCAATTTTAGGATTCTCCTCAACTCTTTTAGCCATAATCTTGCTTGCACGAAAATTGTCTCTTCTGTGAACAATTATAACTTTTTTAGCAAATTTTGTTAAAAAAATTGCCTCTTCCAATGCAGCATCTCCTCCTCCAACAATCATTATTTCTTTATCTTTATAAAAAAACCCGTCACAAGTTGCACACGTATGGAGGCCCCTCCCTTGAAAAGTCTTCTCATTGGGAAGACCGAGCCATCTTGCTGAAGCTCCTGTAGCAATAATTACAATCGGCGAGAAAAAAATTTCCCCCTCCGTAGAAACCTCGTAAACATCTCCTTTTTTTCCGAATCCAGTTACACTTTTTGAAACCACTTTCGTACCAAATTTTTCCGCTTGCTTTTTTAGATTATTCATTAACTGAGGCCCCTCAATTCCTTCCGGAAAACCGGGGAAATTTTCAACTTTTGTTGTAAGCATTAATTGCCCTCCTTCTTCAATCCCCGTAAAAAGAAGGGGCTCTAAACCAGCCCTTGCTGCGTAAATTGCCGCCGTCCACCCTGCAACACCCGCTCCAATAATTATTACCTTTTCCATTTTTCTCTTAAGAATTATTTATTTAAATAGTTTTGTTAGTAATAGAAAGGGGAATCTCTTTTTGCGATTTGGAGAGCTTAAATTAATAAAAATATAAAAACCTTCTTAAACAAATTTTAATATGAATAAAATTTTACTCATTGGTCCTCCAGGTTCAGGAAAAGGAACTCAAGCTAAGCTTTTAAAAAAATATGGGTTTGAACATATCAGTAGTGGAAAATTAATAAGAGATTCGAATGATCCTGTGATTATTAAATATCGAGAAATTGAATACTTGCAAGGAAAGCTTCTTTCCGATAAAATCCTTTTCAATTTGATTGAAAAAAATATTCCTAAAAATTCTAAAAAATATATTTTGGATGGTGCAATTAGAACTCTTTCTCAAGCAAAATATGCAAAAAAGAAAAGCCTCATTGACCTCGTTTTTTATTTTTCCGTCGATGAAAGAACTGCGATTAAAAGAATTTTAAAAAGAAATGAAGGAAGAACCGATGACAATTTAATTTCAATAAAAAAAAGATTTGATGAATACAGAAAAAAAACCGAACCTGTTTTGAAATATTTAAAGAAGAATTTTGAGTTTTACGAAATTGATGCTTCCAAGAAAATTAAAGAGATTCATAAAGAAGTTTTAGAAATTTTAAAACTTTGAATAATTGGGGGTTAGATTTATTAATGAGAGAGAATAGATTAAATCATGAAACAAATTGTATTTGAAATAATAAAAAAGGCCTTAAAAAAAAGAGGCATTTCATTGGACGATGAAAAAATTATTTCTTTAATTGAAATTCCAAAAGATTACTCTAAAGGAGATTTTGCTTTTCCTTGTTTTATTTTAGAAAACCAACTTGAAATGCCTCCTAATGAAATTGCAATTGAGATTAGAGAATCAATAAGGAAGCTCCCTGAAGAATTTGAAGATGTTTACACCGACGGAGCATACATTAACTTTTTTTTAGATAGAAAAAAATTAGCCTTTAATTTGATTAATGAGATAAAGAAAAAAGGAGATAGTTTTGGAAAAATAGATATTGGGAAAAATCAAAAAACAATGGTTGAATTTTCACAACCAAATACTCATAAAGCTTTTCATGTGGGGCATATCCGTGGAACTTCAATTGGTGAAAGCTTATCCAGAATTTTAGAATTTTCTGGGTATAAGGTAATCCGTGCAAATTATAGTGGAGATATAGGGATGCATATCGCAAAATGGATTTGGGATTATATGAAGTATCATTCAAAGGAAAAATTGAAGGACGACGAATCTTGGATTGCCTCAATTTACGTCGATGCAATAAAAAGATTAAAAAGATTTCCCTCACTTCAAGAAGAAGTTAATGAGGTAAATAGAAAATTAGAAACAAAAGAAGATGAAAAAATTAATGCTTTATGGAAAAAAACAAGAGAATTTTCAATTAAATCTTGGGAAAAAATTTACTCTGAATTAAATACTCATTTTGATGTTCACTTTTTTGAAAGTGAAATGGAAAAGAAAGGAAAAAAAATTTCCGAAGAATTAGTTAAAAAAAATATTGCGATAATCGACGACGGAGCGACAATAATAAAATTTAAAGATAAAAATTTGGGAGTGTGGGTTTTATTGAGAGGGGATGGAACTGTCCTTTACTCTGCAAAAGATTTGGCTCTCGCTGAAATTAAATTTAAAAAATATAAACTTGACAAAAGTATTTATGTAATTGGAACTGAACAAGCCCACCATATAAAACAACTTTTTGAAACTTTAAAATTGATGAATTTTGATTGGGCTAAATTGTGTAAATATATTCCTTTTGAAGAAGTTCGCCTTCCAACTGGAAAAATGTCTTCAAGAACTGGAGAGAACATTCTTTACTCTGAGTTTATGAAAAAATTGGTAGATTATTCACAAAAAGAAATAAAAAAAAGAGAGGGAAAAATTTCAGAAAAAGAACTTAAAAAAAGAGCAATTATTCTTTCGGTTGCCGCAATAAAATATTCAATGTTAAAGCAAGACCACAAGAAAAAGATTATTTTTAGCGTTGAAGAATCCTTAAATTTTGAGGGAGATACGGGCCCATACATTCTCTACGCATATGCAAGAGCAAATTCAATTTTAAAAAAATCAAAAAAAATTCCAAAATTAGAAACCCCCTCGGAGTTGGATGAAAAAGAAACCAAGATTATTTTAAAAATTAACGAATTTAAAAAAGAAATTTACGGAGCTTCAAATCAAATGAACCCTTCTTTAATCGCAAATTATTCATATCAATTGGCCCAGATGTTTAATGAGTTTTACCATTCCTCGCAAGTTATTGGTGCAGACAATGAAACATTTAGATTAAATCTCGTCGAAGCATTTAGAATAACCTTAAAAAACTCTTTAAATCTTTTAGGAATAAATACTTTGGAGAAAATGTGATGGCATTAGAATTCATAAATAATCTCGTAAAAGAAAATTATCTTCAAGCCTTAATCTATTTTATAATTTATTTCGGAGTAGTGGGGATTCTTGCCCTCATTCTAAAAAGAATAATATTAAAAGTTACTCTTCGTACGAAAACGGATTTGGACGATATTATAGTTCAACGATTGAACAAACCAATTTTCGTTTTAATTTTTTTGACAGGTTTTAGATTTTCCCTTGATAAATTATCTTCGATAAATTCCCTTGCTATTGTTTTGGAGATTATTAATTCTTTAATTATTCTTGGAGTAGTATATTTGATTTATATCATCTTTGATTTGACTTTTTCAAGAGCATGGAAAAAATTTGCAAAAAAAACTAAAAGAAGACCAAACGATGCGTTAATTCAACTGACAAATATTACCTTGAAAATTGTCCTAATAGCATTGGGATTAATTTATATCTTAAATCTTTGGGGGATTGAAATCGGGCCCCTTCTTGCAGGAATTGGTATCGGGGGGATTGCCATAGCCTTCGCACTTCAAAATAGTCTTGGGAATATTTTTGGAGGAATTTCAATCATCTTGGACAAAAGCATAAGGGTCGGGGACGTAATAACTTTGGAAAACGGAACATCTGGAAAAATAACCCAAGTCGGACTCAGAAGTACTAAGATTATAACATGGGATAATGAAGTTTTGATTGTTCCTAATTCAAAATTATCTGAAAGTGTGATTCATAACGTTGCGATGCCCGAACCAAAGTCGAGAGTTGTAATCCCTTTTTCAGTTGCGTATGGAAGTGATATTGAAAAAGTAAAAAAGATAGTTATGACTGAAATAAAAAAAGTTGAAGGATTTATCAATGACCCAAAACCTGTTGTAAGATTCTTAGAAATGGGGGACTCTTCCTTGAACTTTAAGGCATTTTTCTTTGTGCATTCTTTCGAAGTTCGGTTTAATGCAATCGACAAGGCAAATACCCGAATCTATAACGCACTTAACAAAGCAGGAATAGAAATTCCCTTCCCACAAATGGACGTTCATGTTAAGAAAAAAAATTTTTAATCTACAAAAAAAAATTTATCATTAAATGACCTTAAAAAAAGATTTACTAAAAATTAGAAAACGCCATAAGTGTGAGCCACTAAAAACCTTTAGTCGGATGTCTCTTTCTCAAATCCAACCCAAAGAAACGAATGACCCCTCATTTAAAATAATGGAAACTTTATTCCAAAACTATTTAGCAAAAAATTATAAAGAACTATTGTCATTACAATTATGAAAATAAAAATTATCAATTTATGTTTGTTTGAATGTTTCTTATATTTTGATCTATCTTTATGCCTTGCTACATCCATCAGCTCGTCTCCAAAGGTGATTGAAAAGAATGTTCCAATTGCAGAAAGGATTATTATTCCCCAAAAAGGATACGGGTTTACAAGAATTTTATAAAACAATTTAAGAAGAATTGTTTTATCATAGAGTGTCGGATCTGTAAGAATAACCGAAACATTCAATATCGTCGCAACGGACCAGACAATCATCTCCGAATAAACCATTCTCAACTTTGTAATTAATCTTACCGGAAGGTCAATTAAAAATCCCGCATCTGCTATAGGAGTACAAAATACAAAAAAACTCCAGGTAAGAAAAGTAACTAATAATCCATCTCCTGTTCCAAATTTATTTTGGGCATAAAAAAAGTACATAAGCAAAACTAAGGCGATTAACCCATATCTCAAAAAAACATGTTTTTTCGTCTCACTTTCAAAAAATTTGATTATGCTTTTCCACCTTTTCTTGAATACAGACAATCCCATACCCCAAAAGAGAGCATAAAGATATATAAATTTTCCCGAATTTAAAATTTAGAATAATCTCTCAAAATAAATGTTTGATTTAAATAAAGAGAAATTTTAATTTAGCAAAGAAATATGAAAAGATTTTATTGAGTCCCCTTTTTATTTTATAGGAAAGGATATAGAATTCAAACTAATCTTTCGTCCAAAAACCTTTTAAATATCCCCTATCTAAATTCTTTGTAGAAAATGGAAATGCCAATTGATATGCAACACCAACAAATGGGTTACGACAGAACTGCAACAATGTTTAGCCCGGAAGGACATTTGCTCCAGGTAGAGTATGCCGAAAAAACAGTGAGACTTGGAAGTTCAAGTATTGGAATGGTTTGCATGGATGGAATTTTTATACTTGCTGATAAGAGGAATAAAGATGTTTTGGTTGTTCCAAGTTCTGCCCAGAAAATTTATGAAATTGATGCCCACATTCTTTCGAGTGTAGCAGGAATAGTTTCTGATGCAAGAGTTTTGATTGAAAAGTCCCAAATCCTTGCCCAACAAAATAAAATAACTTATGATTCCCCAATTGAACCAGAATTAATAATTAAAGAAATTTCGAATTTAAAACAACAATTTACCCAATATGGAGGCGCTAGGCCTTTTGGAGTATCTATAATGATTGCAGGATTACAAAATAAAAAGGGAAGATTATATTCAAGTGATATAACTGGAAATTATTATGAATATTATGCTGAAGCCATTGGAGAAGATGATTCTAAAATTAAAGAACTTTTAAGAAAGAAATACAAAAAAGAGATTAATTTAAAAAAAGGAATTGAGCTTGCCATCGAGATTATGAAAAAAGTTAAGGGGGATAAATTTAAAATTGACAGGTTAGAATTGGCTTATTTAAAAGGTGATGAGGGAAAAATAAGAAGATTGGAAGGGAAAAAAATTTTAGAATTTAAATAGTAAAATGCAATATAAAAGTATTGAAAAATCAAGAAAAACTAAAAAAAAAGGAATAGAATACAACTCATTTTTTCTAAATCCAGATTTTGCTCTTGGTTTAGCCAAATTTAAAAACCTAAATTGGAGCTTTTATATCCAAAAAAAGATACTAAGGTTTAACGAATTCAAATTTACCAAAGATATTGATTCCAAAAAACTGGAAATCTTAATAGAGAATAATGAAAATTTTGCAAAAGAGAATAATTGTACAGAAATTATCTATGAGTTCTCCCCTCAACTTTGTTCTGAAAAGAGTATGGAAAATAGTAAACCTTTAAAAGGAATCTTGATAAATAGGGGCTATGAATTTTCTGAATTATTAAATGGTTTTTTTAATCAGGGAATAAAAAAGATAGAATGACACAAACTACGGCAAGAATAAAGAAAGGAGGATTGAGGTTTGAAATTTTAGTGGATTTGGAAGAAGCACTCAATTTTAAAAGAGGAATTTCTGATTCTTTAACAATCGAAGGAGACAGAATTTTTTCCGACGTTGAACGGGGAGATGTAGTTTCAAAGAATGATTTGGAAGTTGCTTTTGGAACAAGCAACATAAATGAAATTGGAAAAGTTATTGTCAAACAAGGTGAAGTTCTTGTTGACCAAGAATATAGAAATGAGGAAAAAGAAAGAAAAATTAAACAGATTGTTGATTTTTTGAGCAAAAACGCAATAGACCCCCAGTCAGGACATCCAATTTCTCCTGAAAGGATAAAATCTGCCTTGGAACAATCTCACATTTCAATCAAAAATACTCCAATCGATTCTCAAATAAAAGAAATCCTTGAAAAAATAAGTTCAATTATTCCTATAAAAATTGAAACTAAAAAAATTAAGATAATAATTCCTGCAATCCATACTGGACAAGCTTATGGATTAGTTTCTCAATATAAAGAAAAAGAAAATTGGCTAAATGATGGAAGTTTAGAAATTTTCGTAAACATTCCCGCAGGAATAACTTTTGAATTTTATGACAAACTCAATTCTGTAACCCATGGTTCAGCATTAACTGAAGAAATTAGTGAATAGTTATTGATTATCTTAATCACAAAAAATGAGGCAAAATTTAAGATTTTTGACAAAATTCTTTTAACAAAACATTAAATTCACACAAACGTTTTTAAAGGGATTTTAACAACAAAATAAGATAAGAGAAAGAAAAATGGAAAGAAAAGTAGTAATCCCTGGAGAATCAATTGTTGAAGGGGAAGATTATCTTCCTGGAGAAAATACCGAAAAAACGGATGGAAAAATAATTTCCCTTAGATATGGGCTTGCTGAAGAACAAAATAATTTGATAAAGGTAATTCCTTTGTCGGGAGTTTATAATCCTCGAAGAGGAAATGTAGTTATTGGGAAAATTGAAAACATTACCCAAAACGGGTGGATTGTAGACATCAGTTCTGCGGAATCCGCGTTTTTATCGATTAACGAAGTTCCGAGATATGTAAATAAAGATGCCATGGAAGAAGTTTTTAGAATAGATGAAATGGTTATTGCAAAAATTTGGTCAATGGGAAAAAGAGGAATTGACCTTTCAATTAAGTCGAGAGGGCTTGGAAAAATTGAAGAAGGAATTATTTTTAAAGTGAACCCTCACAAAGTTCCAAGGATTATTGGAAAAGAAGGCAGTATGATTAAGATTATAAAAGAGAAAACTAATTGTGATATAAATGTCGGACAAAACGGATATATACTTGTAAAGGGTCCAAACGTTGATTGTGAATTATTCGCAAAAAGAGCAATTGAATTTGTAAGTGAAAAATCATTTGTAAATGGTTTAACTGAAGAAATAATTAAATGGTTTGATGAAAATGGGGAAAAGAAATAATGACAAATTGGAATAAAAAAAGAAAGGAAAGAAGTCAATTAGTATCAAAAACATTAGAAGAATATCCTAAAAAATTGACCAGATTCGTAACTCTTCTTCATTTATCTGGAATTGAAAAATTTAAAACGCCGGAAGAAACTCAAGGGACAACTAAAAAATATAAAAAAGATTATAATCTTTACAAAAAATTAGATGTTGATTCAAGTTTGTTGAATGAAAAATATAAAGGAGTGATTGAAAGATATAATTTAAACCGAATAAAATGACTAAAGAATTTAAAAGGCCAGATGGAAGAGCGTTTGATGAACTCAGACCGGCTGAAGCGAAGGTAGGAATAATTCCCAATGCAGATGGAAGTGCTATGTTTAAATCCGGTAAAACTATTGCAATTGCAGCAGTTTATGGACCAAAAAAGATGCACCCTCAACACAAACAAAACCCTGCAAAAGGAACCCTAAGAAGTGACTATAATATGATTAGTTTTTCAGTGAGTGACAGAATTAGGCCAGGAAGAAACAGACGTGCTATGGAAATAAGTGAGATTACAAAATGGGCATTAGAACCAGTATTGCTTCTTGACAAATATCCTAACCAAGTTATAGATGTTTTTATCGAAATTATTCAGGCCGACGCCGGAACGAGATGTGCGGGAATAAATGCTGCGGCAATGGCACTCGCTCAAGCGGGAATTCCTATGAAAGAAATGGTTTCAAGCATCTCAATTGGAAAATTGGACAAGCAATTAGTAGTGGATTTAACCAAAGAAGAAGAAGATTTTGAGGAAGGCGAGGGTCCAACAGATATCCCCATTTCAATGACTCCCTCCGGGAAAATCACCCATATGCAACTCGATGGAAAAATTAATGTAAAGCAGCTTCAGGAGGCGGTGGATATGGCAAAAATTGCATGTGGAAAAGTTTATGAAATTCAGAAAAAAGCATTAAAAGATGCAGTGAATGGAGAAAATAAAAAATGAACAAAGCAAGGACAACTTCAAACATTACTGGTGAGAGAATTATAAAATACTTAGAAGAAGGAAAAAGGTTTGATGGAAGAATTCCGCTTCAATTTAGAGAATTGAAAATAAGAAAGAATATTTCGAACAAAGCAGAAGGATCCGTGGCCGTTAAACTGGGAAAAACTGAAGTTTTCGTAGGTGTTAAAATGGGAATTTCAGAGCCCTACCCTGATTCTCCAAATAAAGGAAATCTTATGGTTACAGCTGAAATGACCCCCTTAAGTTCTCCAAGATTTGAAACAGGTCCTCCGAGATTTGATGCAATTGAACTTGGGAGAGTAACGGACAGAGGACTGAGAGAGTCCGGGTTTATTGAATTGGAAAAACTTTGCATAAAAGAAGGTGAAAAAGTTTGGACAGTTTTTGTAGACATTTATTCGATAAATGATGACGGAAATTTGATGGATGCTGCAACAATTGGGGCAATAGTTGCTTTAAAACTTGCAAAAATTCCAAAATACGACGAGAAAAATGAAAGAATTCTTTATGAAGAGTCGAGCGGAAAAGGTCTTCCTTTGACAGATAAGATTCCTGTTGCTATAAGTGTTCATAAACTTAAAGATTTTTTTATAATTGACCCAACAAGAGAAGAAGAAGATTTAAGTGAATGCAGGGTAACTATCAGTTCTTCAAAAGGGATAATTTCTTCCTTGCAAAAAAGTAAAAGTGCTCCTTTGAGAATTGAAGAAATGAAAGAAATTTTTGAAATTGCTGAAAAATCTTCCAGAGAAATATTAAAGGAAATTGAAAAAAACCTTAAATAGGAAAACTTTAAAAGAAAAAATTATCTATAACTAAGATGGTTAACAAAGAAATATTTACAAAATACGAAAGAGCAAGAATTCTAGGAGCAAGAGCCCTTCAAATTGCTATGAATGCCCCATTACTTATTAAAATTAGTAAAAATGATTTGGAAAAAATAAATTTTGACTCTTTAAAAATTGCGGAGATTGAACTTTCTTCGGACGTCTTACCAATTTCAATAGACAGGCCTATGCCAAAGAAAAGAGAGGGTCAACTAAAAAGGATAAAAGTTCCTAAAATTGCCGATAGAAAGAAAGAAGAGAATGAGGAAAAATTGGAAAAAGAAATAATTGCGGAAGGGGAAATTATGGAATTAGCCCAACCTGAGGACGAAAGAGAAGATTCAGAAGAAGAAAACGTTGAAAATTAAGAAAAAATAATTTGTTAATTTTATGCCTTTTTTTATAATTAATTTTATTACATTTTTTAAAATTTAAAAATATCTCTATCCTCTTAAAAAAATAGTTTACCAAAATTTAGAATCTCAGAATCTTCATAACATTTATTAATTTAAATTTGTTTTATAATTTTATGATTATAAGGAAAGTTTACGCAAGAAGTGTAAAAGATTCCAGAAAAGAATTGACTATTGAAGTTTCTATCGAAACTAATGTGGGAAAATTTCGTGCGAGTGCTCCAAACGGAAAATCAAAAGGAAAACATGAAGCCAAGCCCTATATGAAATCTTTAGCGAAAGACATAGAGTCTCTTAAAAGATTATCGGATTACTTTTCCAGTGAACACCTTGAAAAATTTGAAGATTTAAGGAGAGTTGAAGACATCGTCAAGGGGCATATTGGAGCAAACACTCTTTTTGCTTTTGAATCCGCCGTTTTAAAGGGAATTTCAAAAGAAAAGAAAAAAGAAATTTGGGAACTAATAAACCCAAATGCAAAAAAAATTCCCCGACTTGTTGGAAATTCTATTGGGGGGGGATTGCATTCTGAAGGAACAAAAAAACCAGACTTTCAGGAATTCGTTTTAATACCAAAACCAAATTCTGCTATAAAATCCTCGGAAATTAATTTTGAAATGAAATCTAAATTAAAAGATATTTTATCTAAAAAAGATAAAAAATTTAAAGAAAAGAAAAATGATGAAAACGCGTGGATGACCTCTTTAAACGAAAAAGAAATTTTGGAAATTTTATCGGGATTAAAAATTCCATTTGGAATAGACGTTGCTTCATCTTCTTTTTACAAACGCAAAAAATACCATTACAAAAATCCTCCATTGGACAGAACTCCAGAAGAACAGGTTATGTATCTAAAAAATTTGATTAAAAATTATTCTATTTTTTATATTGAAGACCCCTTTCAGGAAGAAGATTTTGAGAGTTTTTCAAAATTGCTTAAAGAAACAAAAAACACCCTCATCGTCGGAGATGATTTGACTGTTACAAATTATAAGAGGCTTAAAGAAGCAATTGAAAAAAAATCTATAAACGGCTTAATTGTTAAACCCAATCAAACGGGTTCACTAATTGAAGTTTCCAGAGTTGTTGAACTTGCTAAAAAGAAAGGTATTAAAACAATCTTTTCCCACAGAAGCGGAGAAACAAAAGAAAATATTTTAGCGGATTTAGCATTTGGGTTTCAATCTGATTTTATAAAACTCGGTGTCGATGGTCCAGAAAGACTTGCAAAAATTAATCGATTAATTCAAATTGAGAAAAATCTGAAAAGATAATTTTTGAAAAAAGAATAAATCTATTTCATATTGATTTTTTAAAGAATTTCTCGATTAGTTTACATCTAGAAGTTGTTCCCCATGGGAGATTTAGATAATAAAAAGATTTTCTGAACCAATTTTTATATGAATTCTAAACAAGAAATAGTTTTAAAGATTGTTCTAATTAATATTTTATGAAAATTAATCAAAAAAGAATTGACAAAATTGGAAAAGATTTGGATAGAAAATATCTTGAAAAATTTGTTCAGGATGTTCAAATTTTGGGATTGGAAAACCTTAAAAAATTAAAGGGAAAACAAATTTTTTATCTCCCAAACCACCTAAGTCTTTTTGATTTTATTGTTATCCCAAAAATTCTAAATGATTTTAATTTAAAACACCCTGCAATTATTGCTGGAAGCAATTTAAATAGATGGCCGTTTAATAAGATTATTCAGGAGGAAACCGGAGCAATTTTTATAGACAGAAAAATTATGAAAAAAAAAAGGATTAGTGAAAAGAAAAGAAAAGAAATTTTAAAATTGAATTCTAAACTTGAAGAGGTGGTTTCTGAAAAACATAATCTCATTAATTTTGTTGAATCTGGGAGGAGTTATAGTGGAAAAATTATGGAAAGAGGGGATTCGGGAATTTTAAAAAGATACTTGATAAATTCAAAAAAATATGAAAAAAAAACATATGGATGTAATATTGCAATCAAATATGAACCTTTTCCAATTGAAAGTTCTTGTTTACATCTCGCATCTTTCTTTAAAAATAAAATTGAGACCATTTATTTTTTTGTAGATGTTTACTCTTTTATAAAAAATTATTTTTTAAAAGCAGAGAAAAAACCTCTTGTCAAAGTTAATTTTGGTGAACCCTATTCTCTTGAAAAATTTATCAAAAAAAGGAACCCCGGAGAATTTTTGGAATTTATAAAAAAAGATGTGAAAAAACTTTATAGGGAAATTGAAAAAACTTAACAGAAACTTTATAAACTAAATTTCTTGTAAATTCTTATGGTTAATGAGAAAAAAATTAAAGAAATTTCGGAAATATCCGAAGAAAAATTAAACAAAAAAGAAATTGAAAAAGCTGCGGAAGCCGAAAGTCTTGAAACTGAAAAACCAAAAAAAACTGATTCTACAAGAGAAGAAAAATTAAAGGCTCTAAAAGAAAAAGCAGCTAAAATTATGGAGGAAAAAGTTGAGAAACTTGATACTAAGGCTCTAAAAGAAGAGGTAAAAATTAAGAAAAGGTCCAATATGTTAATTGACCTTGAAGATTATGTTAAAACAGGGATTTATTTGGGAACAAGAATTGTAACTCCCGAAATGAGAAAATATGTTTATAGAAGAAGGGCCGACGGATTAGCAATTTTTAATACGGATCTAATTGACGAAAAATTAAGAGAGGGAATTAAATACCTTTCCAAATTTGATCCAAAAGATGTAATTTTAGTATGTAAAAGACAATCTGGTTGGAAAGCAGCTAAAAAATTTGAAGAAGTTACGGGCATACGGACCTTCACTAAAAAATATCCTGCAGGGACGATGACGAATATTCAACTTGAAAATTTTTTTGAAACTAAACTAACAATTATTACAGACCATTGGTTAGACAAAAATGCACTTAAGGATACTTTGAAGGTTCAAAAGAAAATTTTAATGATTTGTGGAACAAATAATTTTAGCCACGGAGCTGACCAAATAATAATTGGAAACAACAAAAGTGGTAAAAGCATTGGCTTGATTTTTTACCTCCTTGCAAAAGGATATCTAAAAGAAAGGGGAGAAGATAGTTCTAAAATTCCGGAAGTAGAATGGTGGACTGAAGAGATTGAATAATTCTTAAATTTAATTAATTTGGAATAAATGATAGGAACTTTTTAAGGATTCACTTTAAGAAAATCACAATTTATACAATAAAAGAGATAGATTATCCTAATAGAAAAGGGATTTAGTTTTAAAAAGATTATAAATTGTATTTGTTCTTTACTATATTTTAGAGAAGATATTTCTTTAAAAAGAAGGAAAAATTTGATGCTTTATGGGTGAGGAAAAAAATACGAATGACATTATTTATCTTGGTGAAAAAGAATTAGAATTATTTAAAATATTAAGAAAAAATTCTGCAGACCTTGCTTCTTGGATTTCTACCGAGGAAATCTCAAAAGAGATGAAGTTAAAAGATTTGGAAGTAAAAAAATTGATTTCTTCTTTGAGAAGAACGAATGGAATTACTTTATCCTCTAATACTAAAAAAATCTCTGAAAAAGAAAAAATTACAAAATATGGTCTTGCTCCAGAGACTTTAGAAGTTTTAGTTAAATCTGGCAATCATTCTACAACGCAAAACAAACTCAATTATTGTGCTTTATATATGGGAAAACCTGCATTTGGAACTAAAGCTTTTGATGAAAAATATACAATGAAGGGATTATCATTAGTTCTGGAAACAAATAACCTATCCAAAGAAATTATGGAAGTTATTATTCAGGGAGGAATTATTCCTACCGTTCCACCTTATTCTTCTGTGAGCTATATGACCGCTTTAAAATTCCTTGGACAAGTTGATCGTACGGATTCCAAAAGAAGTATTTCGGAAAAAATGCTTGAAGAAGAAATAAAATCTCCATTCGAGAGAAGATATTATGAAAAATTTATAAATAATGGAAAAAAGAAAAAAATTACAAATCTTACTGAAGCTTTTGGCGCTGCTGAAAAACAAATTTCTATATTAATGGATACCCTTCCGGAAGAGACGGTTTTAAGAATGCAATTAGGACATGAAGAAAGAGAAAACATTCGATTTTTAGAACAAGCCCTTATACAAGAATTTTCCAAAAAGAAAACAGAGAGAATTAAAAAAATGAAAATAGATTTGCAAAATGATAGTACAACTACTTATATTGATTCTTACAACCACCTATTAAAAAAAGATTTCTTGGAAGAAATTTCAAAATCAAAAAATTTAAAGAAAAAAGCTGGAGAATCAAAAAGAGAATATTTTGAAAGGATTTCAAAACATTTAGAAGAAAAAAATTCTAATGTTGAGGATAAATTGTACAAAATATGGAAAGGATATAATCTTGCTTGTGTAAGTGATAGTGATTTAGAAAAAATGAAAGAAAAAACTATTGAAGAAGTAATAAAATATTCTTATTATTGGACTGGAAGAAATCCTAACAAAATAGATTCTAAAGTGAAGGATTTAAATTTAGAAATAGAAAAATTTCCGAGAAAAAAAAGGGATTTAATTTCAAGATTAGAGGATATTAATTTAACTGATAGTTGGACAAAACAACTCTTAAGTGGAGATAGGGCAGCAATAACTTGGTTTACTCAGCAATATCCTGTTGACGCTGATTTTGCAGAACTGGGGTGGAAAAAAGTAAAAGATAAATTTACTAAACATTTTTTTGAGTGGGAAATCTCTAATCCAACTGTTGTCCATGTTTCTCCGAGAAAAAAAGTAGTTATTGATACAGGAATTGTAACAAATTTAAAGACGGGTGAAAAAGATAAAGTAGAAGTGGAATATAACCTAACCACAGACGGAAAAAAGAAAATAATGATGATTGAAAACATAAACCATATTTTCTCAAATGATATTAGTGCTAAAGGGATTAAGGTAGCAAAAAGTTTGCTTAATTATGAAACAATAGTTTTGAATAAACTTTATGAAAAAGAAGTTAGTCTTGTGCAACCAGATATCGTTCTTCTTGGAGGACATTTATCCGGAGGATTTAGAGCAATGCCATGGTTTAAAGAATCGGAACAATTAATAGAAGGCGAATTTGTTGGAGGTCAAGAAATAAGTTGGATGATTAATCTCCCTACAATGCAATCTATTCCAAATTTAGAAAAATTAGCCTCCAGGGGATTTAGGAATTGGGATATTAAAAGATATTTAAAAGGACCTTATGGATCAGCTGCAATAGTTCATTCGGAGGATAAAGAAGGTGTTGATAGATTTTATATATTTGATACTGGATTTTTGAAAGACATGGGAAAAGTTGCAGAAGAAATTGATAAATATAGAAATGAATTAAAAAATGAAAAAAACTTAGAAACAAGAAAAAATATTTTGGGAGCAATAAAAGAAGCTAAATCTAAAGCTAAAGCTAATTTCCATAAAATTGAAGCGGGAGGGGATTTTCATCTCCTTTCTCCAGATATTTTAGAAAGATATTCGAAAGAACAGTTAATCTTAGCAGCACAATCTTATCAAAGAAGACATGGACTCCCAAATATAGTTGCTTATGATGAAATTTTAAATGGTGTTGAAGAAAGAATTTTTAAATCTTCTACTAGGTATGAAGCAAAACCTCCTGCACAATTTAAACAGCAGTTTATTCTTCCTATTTTAAAAGATGAAAATATTAGTTGGGAAGAGAAAGCACATTTAATTGCAAAAGAGAGCCTTGCCAATTTAAGAGCAATTCCGGGGCACAACATTTCTCACCAAAAAGATGAACACGATTTTATGATTAAACCTTACCTTTTAGAAGTCCTCCCTAATGCGGAAGCAATTATTTATACCAGTGGTAATCATGCTAATCAATCACAAAGATTGAGTGATGAAGCCCAAGAATTAGCAGGAAGGTATGATAAAAATTTAATTTATGGAAGATATAATAAAAAAGGAAAAATACATATCCACTCTGGAAGAGGAAACCCTATTGGAGTAGGGACGATGATCTTAAAAGGAGATGCTAAACAAAAATTATTTACAATGCATAAATTTCCTTCAAATATGGACGAGGGTTATGGTGCTTTAGTTCATTTAAGATCAGGTAAAAATGATGCAGATATTGTTATTTATGGGGATAGACATCACCCAATAGCTTGCTATGCAGATGGTCATCTTGTTGTTCAGCATCCTGGAATGGAACCAATAAATACCTATGTTCCTTTGATAGGAAAACCCGCTGGAATTCATGGAATTAATAATATATATTATGACCCAGATAAAAGAGGTATTTACGGGGTAGATTTTATCCTTGATAAAACTCTTGAAAAAATTATCCAAACTGAAAAAATAATTTAGGAGGAATGTTTTTCTTTAATGTTTCTTTAACGGCTTTGTTTAAAAAGTCATTAGATTAGCTTCCCTTTTTGTGGAAATCTCCACAGTTCTTTCTCACAACATAGTAACTTCAAAAGAGTAAATTAATAATTTCAGAATTGAAGAATCCTCTGTCTAAGTAAATATATCTTATTTTGACTTTTGATTTTGCATAAGTTATCAGTTTTCTTACAACTTTTGCTTTAGTTGTAAATTTGTGCATTAGCAAAGCAAGTAAAGTGAATCTTTTACCATTTTCAACTAAATTTATTGTAATGTATCTGAAGCAGTGAGAAGTTCCGTCTTTTGGTTTTATTTCGCAAACCATGTAGTCGTTTTTATCTCCATAGTACATCTGTTCTGTGATATCGATAGCCAGATCTACTCTTTACCTGAATGGATTGTATTTTGTAGCTTCTTTGATTAGTTTATCAAATGTTTTCATGAATAGTTTTTCAACAGAGCCTATTTTCCCGAAAGATTTATAAAGGCAAATTTTCTGAGATTATCATTAACGAAGATGAGTGCCTTAATAAAAAAATGTTTTACATATAAGGTATGATGTATGTAGAAGCAGTGCTCATTTTATAATTAATTAAGTTTCTTAAAATGATTTTATAATATGTTGTCATAAGTTTGTGATCTTTTAAGCCAATAGTAGGAGTTTGTGTGAAGTGGTTTGTTATCTTATAAACAAACTGCGCAATTGATTCTTTTCATTAATAAGAATATGAAATTGTTAATTCCAGTTGATCCTGCTGGCGGCTGCGGCTCTCTGACTTGCGTTTAGACATGCAAGTTTTTTGATTTCTTCACGGAAATTGAAAAGCAAACTGCTCAGTAACACGTAGCTAACCTACCCTTAGGTTAAGGATACCCTCGGGAAACTGAGGTTAATACTTAATAGGGGATATACCCTGGAAAGATTTATCCCTGAAACTCGAGCCTAAGGATGGGGCTGCGGTGGATTAGGTTGTTGGCGGGGTAAAAGCCCACCAAGCCTGTGATCCATAAGGGCTCTTAGCGGAGAGGCCCTGAGAGGAAATCTGAGACACTATTTCCAGCCCTACGGGGTGCAGCAGTTAGGAATAATCTACAATGCGCGCAAGCGTGATAGTTTGAGTCAGAGTGCGTTTCAATTTGGAATGCTTTTGTTGAATCTAAAAAGTTCGACGAATAAGGACTGGGTAAGACTAGTGCCAGCCGCCGCGGTAATACTAGCGGTCCAAGTCGCAGCCATTTTTATTGGGTCTAAAACATCCGTAGCTTGCTTTCTAAGTTCCTTGTGAAATCCTATATCTAAAATATAGGGCGTGCAAGGAGTACTATTAAGCTAGAGACTGGAAGACGTAAGAAGTACGTTCGAAGTAGCGGTTAAATGTGTTAATCTCGAACGGACTAACAATAGCGAAGGCATCTTACGAGGACAGTTCTGACAGTAAGGGATGAAGGCTAGGGGCGCAAAACGGATTAGATACCCGTGTAGTCCTAGCAGTAAACTCTGCACACTAAACATTAGTACCTCCTCGAGAGGTATTGGTGCTGAAGGGAAGCCGAGAGTGTGCTACCTGGGAAGTATAGTCGCAAGGCCGAAACTTAAAGGAATTGGCGGGGAGACACTACAACGAGTGACGCGTGCGGTTCAATTAGATTCTACACCGTGAACCTCACCAGGAGCGACAGCAGAATGAAGGTCAGTCTGAAGGGCTTACCTGACACGCTGAGAGGAGCTGCATGGCCGACGTCAGCCTGTGCCGTGAGGTGACCTGTTAAATCAGGTAACAGGCAAGACCCGCATCTTTATTTACTACGTGTACAATAAAGAGATTGCCGTGGAAACATGGATGAAAGTGCGGGCTACGTTAGGTGAGTACAGCCTGAATCCCCTGGGCAACACGCGCGCGTCAATGATGGATACAACGAGATGCGACTCTGAAAGGAGAAGCTAATCTCTTAAAGTCCACCTTAGTTCAGATTGAGACTTGTAACTCAGTCTCATGACGCTGGAATTCGTAGTAATCGTTTGTTATCAACGAACGGTGAATATGTCACGGTCTCTTGCACACACTGCCCGTCAAATCAACCGAGTTTAGTTAGGGTGAAACCCTTCGGGGGAGAACCTTGGCTAGACAAGGTAGGTTAAGTCGTCACAAGGTATCTGTAGGGGAACCTGCAGATGGATCACCTCCTTTTTTATTTTTATAATAAAAATTTTACTTAAAATTTACAAACTTTTATGCTTCTACATACTCATCTTGTTATCTGGGCCTGTAGTCCAAGGTGGAATGTGAAATTCCTCCAAAGTCCAACAGGCAAATT
>CAYLLR010000013.1:0-17945 GCA_964384965.1 Candidatus Woesearchaeota archaeon
AATTAACTCATATACATTATACCACAGTCCCGTCACAACGTTCTTCCTATCTTCAATTAAATTAATATTTTTATTGAGTTTATTTTTCTTATTATTCTAAAAAGAGTTCTCATAACAAAGAAAATTTTAAAAATATTAAGAAAGAAAGGAATGATTTAAAATTTGTAGTTTAAAAAATTATTCTTTTTTTTAAAAAAGTTCGCATAATTTGTAAAAAAAGGAATAAAGGACTCAAAAAGAAGGAATAAAATTAAAAAAACCCTTCGAATTTTTCTCTTTTTCCCCCTTTTTATAAAAAAAGTTCGGATAATCCTTGAATAACTTTTTTAATGAGATTCAATTTTAATTTTGATTCGGATTATTTCTTAAGGAAAGAGGAATTTTCCTCAAATTTCCAAAAAAAGCTCAAAAAAGGGCTTCTAAAGAAGAAAGTTCGCACAAGATATATTGTGCGAACTATAAAAAATTGGCTTTTTTTGGGGTATTTTGTATGGTTTGTGAATTTTTTAAAATAATTCAAGGAAAATGGAAAAATAAAAAAATTTTAAAGATTTAAGTATAAAAAAATAAAAAGTGAGAGTTAAAAAAAGAGGTTTTCTTTGAATAAAGGTTCCTTAGGTTAAAGATTAAGGAATTAAAAAATTATCCTTTACACCGAATAAGTTAAAATTAAATTTTTAAAAGGGGATTTATTTTTTTTATTCCATTAAGCTATCTAATGGGCTTTTTATTTTTTTTAGTTCTTTTGTCGAAACGTGTGTATAAATTTGGGTTGTTGAAAGGTCTGCATGTCCCAAAAGCTTTTGTATTTTTCTAATATCTATTTCATTTTCAAGGAGATGGGTTGCAAAAGAGTGTCTTAAGGTGTGGCAGTGCACCTCTTTTTTTATTCCTGCTTTTTTTGCAGCTTTTTTCACAATTTTTTGCAAATTTCTAGAAGACATTTTTTTTCCGTTTCTCCCGGAAAATAAAAAAGATTCTCCTTGAGAATTTTGGTTCTTTGAATATTTTTTTAATTTTAAAAAAAGAAATTGGGGGATGTTAAATGCCCTCTCTTTTTTTCCTTTCCCCTCTTTTATATATCCTATTTTTTCTTCAAAATTAAGGTTCTCTATCTTGAGAGAGGTTAATTCAGAAACCCTCATTCCTGTAGCGTACATTAAAGATACCATGAGCTGAGATTTTTTTGTGTTTATTGCTTTAATCAAATCTAAGATTTCTTTTTTTGTTAAAACTGTCGGAATCTTCCTTTCTCTTTTTGGCCTTTTTATGTTTGCAGTCACATCCTTTTTTAGAATAGAACTATAGGCATATTTTATTGCAGAAAGAAAAACAATGATTGAAATGGAAGAACGATTTGATAATTTCTCTGCAATATATATTTTTACGTCATCTTCCTCTATTTCTAAAGGCTCTTTTTTAATATACTCTAAAAAAATTTCATTTAATTTTAAATAGTTTTTTAGGGTGTGTTCAGAGTTTTTAGAAATTTTTAGTTCTATCTCAAGTTTTTTTAAAAAATCTTTTTTATTCATCTCCTTTTTCCCTATGAAGTAAAATTTTCCATTTAAAATCTGGATTTTTTTTGCAAAAGAACTTTTTACTTAATATGATTATACGAACTTTCTTTAAATAATTTTCTTAAGAAATCTTTATATAATCTAACCTCCATGGTTGTTCGTTGGAACTTTTGAATAAAAAGGGAGGAAAAATGGGAAAGAAATTGTACGTCGGAAATCTCCCCTACAAATACAGGGGAAGAGAATTGAGAGAACTTTTTTCTGAATTTGGAGAAGTTGAATATGCTACAGTTATTTTGGATCGATTCAAAAGAAATAGATCGAAAGGTTTTGGATTTGTAACTTTTGTCGATGAATCTGGGGCAGAAAAAGCAATTTCAAATATGAATGGGAAAGAAATCGAAGGCAGGCCTTTGGTTGTGAATGAAGCAAAACCCAAAGAGCAAAAAGAAGAATCTTCTTAATTTTTTGGAAAATTTTTTGGAGAAATTTTAAGATTTTAAATAAATGGAATTTTAAGATTTAAAAGAAACCAATTTTATAATTTGAAGGAAAAGCTCTCTTCTGTTTTTTTGTCAAATAAAAAGGGAATCTTTTTTTGTAAGGTTGTGAATACCCTAAAGATTATAAATAAAAAAAAGAATATCTTTTAATGGGGAATGGAAAATCCACAAAAAAATTTGGAAGAAAAATTTTAAGAAGGAGAAACGGATAGAAAATGATCTTGGAAGTTATGTTTAAAGGTTTCATTGTGGGTCTTGCGTCTGCCCTTCCTTTTGGGCCCATTGGGGCCTTTTGTATAAAGAAGAGCTTAATAAATAAAAATCTCGGAGGATATTTCCTGGGTTTTGGTGCTGCAAGTGCAGACGCTCTTTTCGCAATTATTGCAACTTTTGGAGTCACCATAATTTCAAAATTTTTTATATACAATGAGGTCTCAATTAATGGAATTGCAGGAATTTTTTTAATTTTTTTGGGAATAAAAGAATTTAAAACAAAAATTCCCCTTAATGGAAAGGTTTCAAATGGAAAAAAGGCCTTTATAAAAGAATTTTTTTCGGGGTTTTCTCTTGCGATTGCAAACCCCTTCGTTATTTTTTCCTTTCTTGCACTCTATGCAGTTTTAGGTTTGGAGAATCTCGTCGGAAGATATGATCTTTCTGCGCTTCTCGTATTCTCTACCTTCTTGGGTTCTTTTTTAGGGTTAACTTTCTTAAATTGGGGAGTAATTCATCACAAACACAGGGTTAAAGAAAAAAATCTTGAAAATGCAAACAAACTAATTGGGTTAATTTTACTTGGAACCGGGGTCTATTTAATGGCAAGAAGTTTTGTAGGATAATAAAAACAAAATTATTTTGGCTATCTTTGGTTTCTTTAAAAATTTCAATAAGAAAAACAAAAAGGGTTTTTCAAGAAGCCCAATAATCTCCCTAAAAAATTAGTTAATGTTTGAATGATTTAATAAAAATTTTATTTTTTTAAAATATCTTGAAAGTTTTGAAAATTTCTTCAAAATTTATTTTTATTTTTAGATATTAAAAAAGATAAAGAAATTCTCTTTTTTCTAGGGTGGTACAGAATCTTGAATAAAAAGTCTTTTAAATTCAAAGGGGTTATCTTTTATAATAAAAATACTCTAAGGTAAAATTAAAAATAAAATAATATTATAGAATTATGAAAAAACTTTTTTTGTTAGGGTTTTTTGTTTTCTTTTTTTTAGTTGGAACTTCTTTTGCGCTTAAATTCGATAATTCCTTCCTTGATTGCAAGTCCCTTGAAAAATTAAAAGGTCAATTTATTGGACAGAAAATCCCCCCGCAAATTCCATATCAGAATGAACTTTTCAATGTATATTTAAAAGAAAAATCTTTTGGAAGTTTCCAGATTGAAGAAGGATTTCTTGTAGAATTTTCTTGTAATTTGAAAGAAAATGCAACTTATGATATCAAATTAAGGGATGAAAAAATTTTTGAAACAATTGATGAGAATAAGAGTCTTCTAAAGAATTTTGAAGAAAAATTGAGAAATGGAGATATTAAAATCGAAGGAACTTCCTTTTGGAAAAAGTTTAAACTTTTCTTTTCCAGAATTGTTCTAAAGATTCTTGGTTGGTTTTAAATTTTTTGACAATTTTTCATTAATAATTTAAACTCCTCCCATCTTATTTTATTATGGAAAAGAAATGTGTTAAATGCGGTTATCCCTCTGAAAAAAATAAAAGTGTTTTTGGGGTTTTTCTTTGTGAATTTTGCAAGTTTTTTGCACCGTTTGAAAAAGAAAACTTTTTAGGATATATTTCTAAAAAAGTTAAATGGGAAGATCTTGAAAGTTTTAGGAACCAAAAAAGAATAGGGAGTTCAAAACAGAAAGAAGGAATGGTTAAGAAGGCAAAAAAAGGGGGGGCGGTAAGCCGGGCCCCTTTTGGTTATAAGATTGTTGAGAAGAAATTGGTGAAAGCAGAAAATTTCAGGGTTGTTGAGAATATTTTTTTAGATTTTCAAAATAGTGAGGTTAGCTTGAATAAACTTTCAAAAAAATACGGGTTTTCCCTAAATGGGATAAAAAAAATTCTTAGAAATTTTGCGTATATTGGAAAAATAAAATTTGATGGAGAGATTTACGAAGGGACTCATGATCCAATCATTTCCTCAACACTCTTTAATCATGTTCAAGACAAATTAGAACGTTTGGGAATAAGAGAGAATTGATTATTTTAAATTTAATTTCGGAACTATTTTGTATTTTATTTTAATGGGGGATAAATCTCCCATTTTGGCCTTTTGGCTATCCAGCCCCGGATAATTCAGAAAGGTATAAATGATCTTTCTTTTTTTTTCTTTGATTTTTGAAATTATAGAATATGAATCAAAAGAAGATTTTCTTTCTTCATTTGTGTTCTTGAGGTAATTTTCAATTTCTTTTAAATTTTTTCCGTCAAGAAAAGGGTCTTTCTTCCAAAAAATTTTTTTTCCACTTTTATATTTTACACTACAGATAGTCTCAGTTTTTTCCTCTAAGTTTTGTGTTTTTTTCATTTGAGTTATCTAAAACTGGTCTGTCTTTTTGCTCTTGCTTTAGAATCTCCAGGTTTGCAAACTTCCTTACGTCTGATGTCTGCAATTAAAAGGTTTCTATCATAACTTAAGTATACTTTTCTTAGTTCCTCGGAATTTGTAAAATTTATAATGGATTTTGCAATAGCAAGTCTTGCGGCGTCAATTTGACCTTTTTCTCCTCCTCCCTTAACCGAAATTTTTATGTTAAAATCAATTTTTCCTAAAATTTTTTCAGCTATTCTTATGGGTTCTTCAAGTTTTAGTCTATCAAAAATTTGAAGAGTTTTATAATTTTTTTTATTAAAAAGAACTTTTCCTTCTCCAGGTTCTATAATTGCTTTCGCAATGGCAGTCTTTCTTTTCCCAGAGGAATACCCTTTTTTTATCTCCATTTTTTATTTTGTGAACTCCTTTACTTTTGCAAACTTAATTTTTTTCTTTTGGAAAATTTTTTCTTTTTTTGAATCTTGATATTCTTTCGGAACTCCTATATAACATTTTATTTTCTTAAAAGCAACTCTCCCTCTTCCTTTCCTATAGTTTGGAAGCATCCCCCTTATCGCTCTTTTGACTATTTTTTCACTTGTTGCAGAATGTTTTGGACCTTTCTGAGAACTTCCAACTCTCCCTCTTTTTTCATTAAATTCTTTCTCAATAGATTTTTTACTCCCACTAATAATTATTTGGTCACAATTTAAAATTATAATTTCTTCTCCTTTTAGAGATTCTTTTGCAACATGGCTTGCCAATCTTCCTAAAGTTAAACCCTCTCCATTAAAAATTTTCATTTTAAAATTTTAATCCCTTTTGCATCTTTATTTAATTTGATTTCTTCGGCAAGAGTTCTTAATTCACATTTTGCTTTTAATAATTTTTCTTTTGCTTTTTCAGAAAAGTTTAAGGCAATAATCTTTCTTTTTTTTGAAATCTCTCCTTCCCCCAATATTTTTCCACATATAACAATTGATTCCGAAGAAATCTTATCCAAATCTTTCAGATTTAGATCTTTCCTTTCTTTTCTTGGGCCGGTCAAAATTTTTGCGACTTCCAACCATTTGGGATTCTTCTTTGCCAAAATAATTGTCTCAACTAAGGAAGGATTTGTTTTTCTTTTCAATTGGGTTTCGATTTTTGCTTTTGATTTTACCATTTTTCAAATAAACGAGAAAGATTTCCCGCTAACGCGATTAACTCGCAGGTAAAAATCCCAATAGATTTTCTTTTATAAATCTTTGGATATGTGGATGCTAGGATTCGAACCTAGGTAAGCATAAGCTAACGGATCTTGAGTCCGTCCCGTTTGACCACTCCGGCACATCCACTTACTAATATGCATCTCTCTTAATATAAAAAACTTCTTAAAGTAATTTCTAATTCTTGATAAGCTACTTTATTCTTCTAAATCTCTCACAACTTGCTGTAGGATGAGAACTTAGAGACATCAGACGACTGAACTTTTTTAATCTCGACGGGAAACTTTGTAAATTTACGTACGAGGTTTTAGATAAAATGTTTTTTAGTTTTTTGTCTTAAATATTAAGAAAATTTATTTTTAAAATTAAATATCTTGGATTTGTTAAATTGATTAAGGATTAGTAGTCAAGTAATGGTTGGGGGGGTAATTGAAGTTAATTAGTTTCTTTAGATGTTCTATAGCTTGCTATGGAGAAGTTTACTTTTTCAAAAAAAACAGATTTTATTTCTTCTTTATTTTCCAAAAATTAATCTTTCTAATCTTCATTTTTTTCTCATCCAAATCAATTAAAATTTGTGCATCTCTTCCATAACCTGTATTAATCACCGTCGTTGAGCCGAGTTTTTTCTTTCCGGGATTTTCGTGCATATGCCCAGCAATACATAAAATGGGTTTAAATTTAAAACACATTTTTTTAGCAAGTTGTGAACCAAAATGTAATCCATAATTAACATTCTTTTTATCTTTTATTTTATCTAAAATTCCATATGGAACATTATGTGAAAGGAAAATGGTTGGAAGTTTTTTATTTCTCCTCTTAAATAGATTATTCAAAGTGAATTCAATTTTTTCATGCATCTTTTTTAAAATTGAATATTGTTTTTTGGTAACTTTTTTTCTAACTCTTGAAACATTATCCCTCCCACTAATCAACCCATATCCCACAAGATTAATTTCCAAAAAATTATACAATTTATATTGACAATCATAAAGATTTTTAATTCCCCTAACAAGTTTTGGGTTAGAATTTTTAGCCCTATAAGCTTGATAAAAATATTTTAGATAGTTATAAATGTTTTTATCTGGATCTTTAACTGTGATTTTTCCATAACTAAAATCCCAATTTCCGGGAATAAAAAATAAAGGTTTCCCAAAAGATGAAAGATATTTTAAAATTTTTCTTCCTTTCCTTATTGAATCTTCTTCTAATTTTTTGAGTGTTTTTTCCCCCAATTCCCTCAAAAGCAAACTATCTATGCTCTCATTATAATCTTTTTCTTTTAATTTTTTGAACCATTTTTTATAATACGGCCTAAATTCCCTATCGTCGCAAACGTCACCGATTTGAATAATACAATCGAATTTTTTAAAATGAATCCTCGGCATACGTCCGTGTAAATCTCCGATAACTAAAATTTTCATAAAACACATAAGGAAAATTAATTTAAAAAGTTTTAATTCGGGAAATCTTTCATTTTTTAAATTTTTTATTTCACAAATTTAGAAAAGTTTATAAGTAACTAAATAGTGGTAAAAAGATGGAAATAAATCAGAAATTAAATTTAAAAAAGGACCTTCTAAATTTTGATTTTTTGAAGAATCCTGAAATTCCCTTAGAGGAAAATTTCTTAGGGGGGTTAGGAGAATCAAAAATTCAGTCATTAAAAAAAGCAATCTCCGAGATTTATGAGATGATTAAAAGCCGTGAAAAACTAAGCAGAAGAATTCACGAGGAGGGGGAATCTTTAAAATCAGAAATAGAGAGGTATCTCTCTGAAAATGAAAAAATCAAAATTAGTTCAACAGATCCTCTGAGGGAGAAAAATGATTTAAGACATAAGAAAATAGAAATCTCCGAATTACAAATGAATGAAAAAATAGGATGTTGGAAAGATATTGCATTATTAAAGAAAGAGTTAAGATTATATGAAAAGGAGTTGACTGAAAAAGAAGAAAGAATTCATGCTCTAAATAAAATTTTGGGGGATGAAAGTGGTTTGTAAAATAGGTTCAAGGAATTTTTGGGGTAGCAAGGTAAAGAGTTTTTATTGCCTTCTCGAAAATCCTTCAAAAAAAGAATTTTCAATCTCGAAAAGAAAAGGAGACAATTTTTACCGGTTTTTTTTAAAAGAAAAAAACGTTGATATTTTAGTTTCTCTACTGGAGAAAAGAAGGAGGTTAAACCAAAATGAAAAACCTTGAAGAATATTATCTTTTTATGGATAAAAGGATTGATTCATTAGAACATGGAACCTCTAATTGCATAGGAACTGCCCTTTATATTGTAGGGGAACAAGATTTTGATGATCCCGAAAGGATTATTAAAAGCAATAAATTTGAAAACTTAAACCAAATTTCTTATCCTTTAAAAGGGTGTATTGTCGCTTGGAAGGAAGGAAATCAGAGCCCTCTTCACGCAGGGGTGATTACTGAAGACAATCCAAAACATCGATTTATCGCAAGAGAGTACAATAATGGACCTTATTTTAAAAATTTAGATTTAGAAGAGGAAAACAAATCTTGGGAAGAAGAAGGGACCAAAATGGTTTTTTACATTCCTTCAAAACTTCAGAAAATTATAAATTTGAAAAAAAATAAAAAATGAATCAAAAACAAATTTCTATAGAAGAAATTGCGAGCAAATTGAGACCCCTTTTTGGAAGAAAAATAGACAAAATCTATTTTAAATATATGAATGCAGAAAGTAATGAAGAAAAGGGAGAGATTTTTCAAATTTTAACTGCTCTATACCAAAAATATTTAAGTAATCTTTTGAACAAGGATTTTCTCTTGGAACCCCCCAGGGAAGAACTTCTTAAGGGAGATTATCCCATTGCAGAGGTTAATTATGCGGGAAATTCCCTTTTTAGATTTAATCTTAGAGAAAAAGATTGGCCAAGACATGTTTGTATAACCGGAATGAGCGGAAGCGGGAAAACTACCTTTGCACTTAATATTTTAAAAAATTTTATTAAAAAAGGTAAATCTTTTTTGGTTTTTGATTGGAAGAAAAGTTTTAGGCCTTTAATAAATCTTGATGGTTCTGTTAGATGTTTTACGGTGGGAAATAATTCAGTAAGCAATTTCTTTAAAACAAATATTAATAGGCCTCCAAAAGGAGTTTCACCCAAGGAATGGATAAATATACTTTGTGACCTTTTAACAGAAAGTTTTAACGTTTCATTTGGTGCACACAAAATTTTATTAGAAACTCTTGACGAAATTTTTAGGGGCTGGGGAGTATATGAAGGAGGAAAACACTATCCGAATTGGGAACACGTTAAAAGGATGCTTGAGATAAAATTAGGAAATGCAAAGGGAAGAGAAACGGGGTGGTATGAAAGTGCACTCAGAATAGCGACGGTTTTAACTTTTGGAGATTTTGGGAAAGTTGTAAATTATGACGGGAAAAAAAGTTTATCCATTGAAGAAATATTTGATAAGAAGGTCATTCTTGAATTGAATTCTCTTTCAAACATTGAAAAAAAATTTTTTTGTGAATATATTTTAACCTATATTTATAAATTAAAAAAAGCGGGAGAGGATGGAGGCAAGGGGGAATTTAAGAATGCGATTTTAGTTGATGAAGCACACAATATTTTTTTGAAGAAAAAGACTAATTTTGTAACAGAATCCGTTACAGACATGATTTATCGGGAAATGAGGGAGTATGGGACAAGCCTTATTTGTTTAGACCAACATATTTCAAAATTAAGTGACACGGTTTTAGGAAATAGTGCGTGCCACATCGCGTTTCAACAACAATTACCTCAGGATGTTGAAGAGATAAGTTCATTAATGCAATTAAAAGATAAAAAAGAAATTTTTACACACTTAAAAGTTGGTTCTGCAATTGTTAAACTTTCTGAAAGATATACCTCTCCTTTTTTAGTTAAATTTCCCCAAACGGATTTAAGAAATATTTTAATAAGTGACTCAAAAATAAAAAACAAAATGGGTTGTATAATTGAAGAAATAGAAATTGAAAAAGATGATCCAGATTTTAAATCAAAGATTCTGGATTGGAAATTTTCAAAAAAGAGAGAAAATTCAAAAATAATTTCTAAAAATAACTTTCCCGAAAAAAAGAAGGAAAGAACAATTAATTTAGTTGAGAAAAAAGAGGAATTCTTCATAGGAGAATTTTCAAAAACACAAAAGGCTATTTATGAATTTGCAAGAAAAAAGTATGATGAAAAAAAAGATTTATACTTAGTCGAAAAACTTTTAGATTTAGGGATTCCTTTAGGATATTATTCTAAAAAAGATGTTCTTTTAGTAATCAATAGAATTTTAGGAGAAAAATTGGGAAAAAATAATTTTCAAGGTTTTCATAAAAAAATGGATAAAATTTTTCCAAAAAAAGAGATTAAAATAAATAATCTTTCAGATGAAGAAATTTCTTTTATGGCATTTCTTAAAAAAAATGTGAACCACACTCTTTCAACAGTGGAATTTTATGGGGCTCTTGGACTTTCTCCAAGAAAGGGAAATGAGATAAAAAATGGGTTGTTGGAAAAAGGAATGATCTTTATTAAGGAAGAAAGAAATAAGAAAGGATGGAAAAAATTAATTAGATTATCAAATTCATATTCACCTTAAATAAACATAAAAATTTCAAAAACAAACAGAAAATCGATATGCAAAAAGAATATTTTATATTCTTTAAATTATCTAAGATTTTTTGTAAGGCTTTGAAATTCCCTTCAAATCGAAATAGATTTAAAGAAATATCCTTCGGGGCCGTCCAAGACCTTGAAAGATTCAGTGAAAAACCGTTGGGTTAAAAATTTAAAAAAAGAAAACTTTTAGTTTTAACTATTTCCTTTTCTGAAATACCCTCGAAATACCCTGAAATAACTTGTTTTAAATAAAATTTATTAACTAATCATAGGAGTTCATTATGAAAAAATTCAAAATTTCAAATCTTTCCGAAAGGATTTCGGATAATTTTTTAATAAAACTTTTTTGGATCTTCCTCTTCTTTCTTGTATTCTCTTCTATTCTTCTATTTTCTCTCTCTTTTTGGTTTATAATTCCCTCTTTGTTTTCGGTTTTCTTTTTTCTTGTCTTCTCTGGGGAAATTTTTTTTAGACTAAAAGAAAATCCCAATTTTAAATCAAATCTCTTCAAATAATTAATTATTTTTAAAAAAATTAAGAGGTAAACAAAATGAAAAAGAAACTTCTTTGGACCTTTTTGGTCTTAATTATCCTTTTTTTATTTTTGTCTTTTTATTCTTGCAAAGGAGACATTGGTTCGAATCTCATTGTTCCTCCGCCACCTCCTCCTCCACCAACAAAAGAAGTTGTCGTTAAAAAAAATCTCAAAGTTCTGAATTCCACTTCGAAATCAAAAGTCTATTCGGTAACTCCAAATTCTATCTCTTTTTCGGGAGGAAATTCCGAAATAGATTCATTAAAAGTTGGAGACTATCTTTTTTCAACCCCTACAGAGAAAGCCCCAATCGGTTTTATGAGAAAGATAATTGGAATTAAAAAAGTTGGGAATACTAATTCGTGGATAACCTTTTCCACAACTTATGCTCCCTTATCAGAAGTTGTAGAATCTGGAAGTTTAAAATTCAATAGAAGGATTTTTTCCTATACAAAGAGTAAAACTTTCGTAATTTTTGATTTAGATGGGAATACTTCAACAAAAGAAGATCAAACTTATGCAACTGCAAATTTCTCATTTTCTGGGGATCTTTCAGGAAACTTTTCTTTTGATGTTAATCCTTCTTTCGATCTCAATTTAATTCTTTCGGGAAATTTAAGCTCTGAGTTGGTCTCAAAAATTCAAAAAAATTTCAATAAAAAATTCCCAATTCATAAATTAACTTTTCCCGCAATTGTAGCTTTTGCAACTCCTCCAATCGTGGTAGTTCCACATATAGAGGTTTATCTCAAAATTGAAGGAAAAGTTAGTGGAAATTTTAAAACAGGTTTTAGTGATAAGGTCAATTTGACATTCAAATCTTCTTACCATGATCAATTAACTTTTTCAAAGGACTTCCGAAATAATTTTTCTAAAAAGGAAACAGTTCTTTATTTCGATGGAAAAGTAAAAATAAAACTTGGTATAGAGGGAAGTTTTATTATAAATGAGGTTGTTGGACCTTCTTTAGGATTTGAACCCTATGGGGAGGCAGATGTATCCACGACGAGAAATCCTGCTTGGATCCTTTATGCTGGAGTGGACGGAACGTATGGGATTCGAACAGGTTGGTTTTCATTTGGATTAATTCCCGAAAAAAATTGGACTTATTATATCGCTCGTAAAGAAATTGCAAGGTCGATTTTGCTGGAGAATAAACCCCCGACTGCAATTATAAATATCTCTCCTTCTTCGGGAATCACGACTTCTACAGAAGTTCGGTTTTCGAATCTCTCTTCAATTGACGATAAAACTCCTCCCTCCAAATTAGTGGGGAGATGGGATTTTGATGGAAACGGAACTTGGGATACAGATTACAAAAGTTTGGGGTATTCCTATCATACTTATTCTCAACCGGGAACCTATTCCTCCAGACTTGAAGTAAAAGATGAAGGAGGATTAACAGGAACTGCAACAAAAAATATTTTGGTAAACCCTCCCCAAAATAGTGCGCCTATTTTTTATGATTCATTTATCCCCAAAAATGGTGCGATAAATGTAAATCCCGATATTACTTTTTCTTGGGATGCATATGACCCAGAAGGAGACCCTTTAAAATATACTCTCTCTATTGGTTCAAATGGATCTCCATTGACAAGCCTCCCTCCACAATCCCAAAATTCATTCCATTTGGGAAATTATTTTCCTTCTGGAACAAAAGTGAGTTGGAAAGTGGTTGCAAAAGATGACCACAATAATTCGACGGAGAGTGACCTAATGAGTTTTACGGTTGGTTCTTTGGAAGAAAAGGTACTAACTTTACAACCCGGTCCGGAAGGGAAGGATGCAAATGTTTTTTATTACAGATATCCGGATGGTCAGGAATATTTTAAGGGAGAACCTAATGAGGAACTTTTAGAAGTAGTTTATGACGATTTTTCTGGAGCAGTGAAGAAAGAAGCACTTTTTGAATTTGAAGATGTTTCAAAAATTCCTCCTTCCTCTCTAATCAAATCTGCAAAGTTCAAAGTTTATGGGTGGGGAACTGTGAATTATTCTAACGAAATTCCCACAATTTCGTTAGTAAAGTTAGAAAATTCTTGGGAAGAATCTAATGTGAAGTGGGATACTAAACCCGAAGAGAGTCTTATTTTAAAGAAAGAATTAATCTATAAAGGAAGTATCCAATGGTACGAATTCGATGTCACCTCTTTAGTCCAATCTTGGGTAAATGGAGAAAAAAATTATGGAATCGGGTTAACAACAGAACAAAACAGCTTTTATGGAAAGATATATAGTGGAGATAATAAAGATTCTTCTAAACGCCCAATCTTAGAAATAATATATCAATAAAATTAATGAAAGCCCCTGTTATAAGAAAAATTTTGTTAGGGGCTTTCTCTCTCCAAACCAAATTGCTGACAAATAAATCCCTCCTCTTTAATTATAAAAATCTCTTTTTAAAAAAATCGAATCCTTAATTGAACAAAAATTTATTTCAAATTTTTCAAAATACTCTTTGTTTCTTTTTTTAAAATTTCCACCGCACTCTTAAAAATGTCTTTGGCGTCCATCTGTCCGAAAGATTCTACATTTATAATCAAATCCCCCGTTTCTTTAACCTCTATGGGTCTCTTATTTTTTTGTGCTATTCCCTCACAGAAGTCAAGAATTGTTTTTGATTTATTATCAAGAAGAACAATTTTATTACCCTTCTTTTTAATCTCATTCTCTGGAAAGGAATTTCTTATTTCTTTTTCAAAAATATCATCCAACCTAATCTCAGTTACATCTCTATAATACATAATTCCCGGAGAGAATTTTGCATGCTCTCTTCCAACCCCCATTTTGGTTTTTCCTTTTATTTTCAATTCTTGATTTTCATTTAGAAGTGTTATTGGAATTTTTTCATGGACAACTTTTATCTCTCCCTTTATGTCTCCCGAATAAATAAATCCTTTCTTTTTTGAATCAAGTTTAAATTTTAAAACACTATTCTCTTTGAATGATTTATCCATCTTTAAAGGAATTAATCCCAATCTGTGAGCGATGGTTTCGTCATAAAGGGGAGAATCGTTTCTTGAAATTTCAATCTCATCAATTGCCATCGTTGGAACCAATCCTATGCTCCTCCGGATGGAATTTGCAAGAGTCTCACCAATATTCATCTGAAAAATCAATTCTTCCTTTGAATTTTTTATTGTTTTCATTTTTATATTTATGTTTTTGGTTATATAAGGCTTATGGCCTTCTTCCTCTTCGACCACCTTTTCGTTTTGGTCCTCCACGAGGGATTCGGGTATAATCTAAGATGTTTAAGATTTTGAAACCATCTCTTGTTAAACTTTTAACTATGCTGTGAGCCCCCGGTCCCGGAGCAGGATTCCTTGTTTTTGCCCTTATCCTCACATAAAAAGATTTTACTCCAAGGTCCTTTACCTCTTCCGCAATTCTTTTTGAAATAAACATTGCTATTGTTGGATTTGATTTCAAACGATCGTGTTTCGTTATCATTCCTCCACTAATTTTTGAAATTGTTCTTCCGGACATGTCCGTTACGTGGGCAATAGTGTTATTAAAGGAAGTGTAAATGTTTAGAACAGCTTCGGATTCTTTAGTTATTAAGGTTTTTTTAGAGGGATTCTCTAAGGGTGTTTCTTCCTCTTTGGTTTTTTTTCTCAAAGAACTTTCTTCAATCTTTTTTGTTCCTTTTTCAGTTTTTTGTTCTGCCATTTTATTCTTTTTTTGTTCCTTTTTCAGTTTTTTTTGCCTTTATTTTGTTTTCTAAATCTGTGGAAACAATGTAAGAGGGACTATTAACAACTGCCCCATTAACCAGGATTTTTTTATGAGTAATCATTTGTCTTGCGGTTTTTATCGTTGGAGCAATTTTTTTCTTAAGTATGATTGTTTGGAGTCTTCTTTCCAAATAGTCCGTCTTATTCAACCCTAAAATGTCTGCTATGGAAGAGACTTTTAATCCTATCTTTTGCAACCTCGAGAAAAGTGCTTTTTGTTCTTCTAATGGAGCTTTTATAAGTTTTTTTGCTTTTTGTCGCATTACCCTCACTTTCGCATCAGCTTTCCATATTTCCTTTTTATTCTTAAGCCCATATTTCTTTTTTATGATTGATTCTTCTTCAATCCTTGCTTTATCAAAAGGTCTCTTTGGTTTTGAATATTTTTTATGTTTTCTTTTCATTTTGTTTCTTTACCTTCTTTTGAATTCCTGCCCCTTTTCGTCGATTCTTTCTAAAATTTCCTTTTGTTCTTTGTCCCCGGGTAGGAAGTCCCAAAAGATGTCGTAATCCCCTATAACTTTTTATTTTTTTAAGTCTCTTAATATCAAATTCGCCTTTTAATTCTAAGTCGACCCCGATTAGATGATTGTTCTTTCCACTTTCCGGATCCATCCTTCTATTCAAAATAAAATCTGGAACTTTTGGATTTTTTAAAAATTCACTAATTTTTGAAATTTCACTATCTGTCAATTCACCTACTTTTTTATTTTTTGGAATTTTTAGAATCACACAAGTTGCATTTGAAAGAGACCAAGAAACCCCTTTAATTTTCGTTAATCCAAGATAAACTTTCTCACTTCCCTCTATATCTTTGGAGAGGATTCTAACAATCCTTTCTTGGCTTTTTTGCTGAGTTTCTTCTTTTTCCATTTTATGATGTAAATAAATTGTATTTTTCCATAGAGGTCAGCTCTTGAAAGATTCGCTTCTCCACGGCTTTTTCTGGATCGGGAAGGTTTGGAATTCTTTCTTTCATATCTTTGAAAGATTCAAACGGTTTTTCTTCCCTTTGTTTCAAGATTTCTTGCATATGTTTTTTGCCTAATCCTGGTAAAAGTTCAATCTGATGCAACCTTTTGTTTATTGCTGGAGACTCATTAAAAAATTTAATGATTTCTTTTTCTTTCTCTTTGGTTCTTTTTGCAATGACCTCTTGCATCTGATTTTTTGCTGATTCGGTCAGTCTTTCCCGTTTAAGCCTTCCAAGAATATAATAAACTTTTTCTCTTCGACCTTCTCCAATGTAAATTTCTTCTCCTATTTCAATAGTTACTCCTCTCCTAGGGACCAGCTCCAGAAGAGTAAAATTTTCTTTACCAATTGATTGGATAATGGGCATCATTTTTCTCTCTAATGGATACCCGTTCGGTAAATATTCTAGGACGATTACATAATCTTCTTTTGACATTTTTTTTATTTGTATTCTTTAATTGTTGATAAAATTGTATTTGTTTCATTTTCATCTAAATTTGAATCGGGCAAAATTTTTGAAATTTCTTCTTTCTCCTCAGGTAAAAAATCAATAAGTTTTGAAATATTTTTTTCATTTAGTTTCATAAAATTTAGTTTAATAAGTTTTTCTTTCAATTCTTTTGCTTTTTTCTCATCTAATTTTGTAAATTTTTTTATAAAAGATTTTAATTCTACATCGTTTACATATTCAAGAGATTCTGTCATGCTCAAAGGAATTGTGTTTTTTATCATTTTATTTTTTTTAAGTGAATTGCCTCTATAATATGTTCTTTTTCAAAGTTAAAATCTTTTATTTTCACAATGTATGCCCTTCCTCGCTTTCCCGTGATGATTCCGGTTCTACCCTGTAATCTTTTTGGAAAGTTTGCAATAACAGAAATTTCTCTTTTTATTGCAACAGGATCATTTTCTTTTAATCTCTGAAAGTACTGACTAAGTTTAAGCTTACCTCTAAGTCGGATATTTTTTCTCTTTGTCATAACTATGGAAAAAACATGTCATTTAAAAACTTATCTCTTTAACAAATTAAAAAAGAATAAGATTCAAATATCTCCCTTGTTTTTAGAGATTTCCATCTTTTCAAGAATAGCATTAAACATTTTTTCTCCCCAAACCTCTTTTCCACAACCTTCACAGAAATCTACCACGCTCTCCTCGGAAACTTCCCCTCCGCAATAAAGACATTTTTTTGCCATAATATCCCTCTCAAACTCATTAGAATTTTTTCTTTTTAAAGATTTATCTTTTAGTTTTATAAAATCCTAAAAATTTGATTTATAGTAAGTTTTAAAAACTAAAATTTGTCAAATATAATATGATAATTCCAGTTCGATGTTTTAGTTGTGGGAAGCCCCTTGGTCACCTTTGGGAGGAGTTTAAGAGAAGGGCAGAGGAAGGAGAGAACAAAAGAAAACTTTTAGACGAATTAGGTCTTGAAAGATTTTGTTGTAGGTCTGTTTTTTTAGGACAAGATGATAATTTGGAATTAATTTCTAAGTTTAAGAAAGCTTAATTTCCTCAATCTTTCTTTTAGAGATTTTTCCTCTTTTTTCAAAATTTTATTTATTAGGTAAATTATTTTTAATTTAAGAAATTTTTATTAAATTTCTTTCAAAATGGCAAGAACTTTTCTTTTTCTCTTCAAGAGACCAAGGAACTATTCCTAAATTTTTAATTTTTTTTAGAGGATGAAGAAATTTGTCATGAGAGATTTTCACAATTTTAAATGTTGCTTTAGAATTTTGATCTTTTAAAAAAAGAATTGGCAAATTTATTAATAAAATTATAATTAAAAGAAAAACCA
This sequence comes from Candidatus Woesearchaeota archaeon, assembly GCA_964384965.1. Lineage (GTDB taxonomy): Archaea > Nanobdellota > Nanobdellia > Pacearchaeales > GW2011-AR1 > GW2011-AR1. The sequence continues at coordinate 17,448 of CAYLLR010000013.1, forward strand.
GAATACCAAAGAGGATTTTTATCTTATTTTTATTCATTTCTCAAGATGCGCGGACCGGGGTTCGAACCCGGACAACTAGCTTGGAAGGCTAGGATTCTACCATTAAATTATCCACGCTGATTAAATAGAATATTTTGAGACTTTTTTAAATGTTTTGAGTTTCCTTTAATTTTTTATTCTCTTAAACTCCCTCAAAATCAAATTCAATAAAGGAAATAATTTCCGTTAAACAATTCAAAAGGTTTCATTGCCAAACCCCCCCGATTATATGGATACGCCCAGGACAGGATTCGAACCTGCGACCCCTTCCTTGCTCCAACTTTTTCCATGAGATTTAGGAGGGAAGTGCTCTATCCAGACTGAGCTACCTGGGCTTATGTTTCTTCTAAGAATAATGCTTTTTTAAATTTGAATATTAATAATTTTATCCTTTTTTAAGGAATTTTTCAATAAGTTGTTAGTTATTCATTATTAAGGATTAATTGAGAAATTTCAAGG
>CAYLLR010000014.1:0-16205 GCA_964384965.1 Candidatus Woesearchaeota archaeon
TTCTCCCTTAATCTCTGAAGTTCCGCCTTTGACAAAACTTGCTAAAGAAGTTTGGATGTTTAAAGCCTGAGTTTGATCAAGATCAGAAACGCCAACACCAGTACCATAAACTATAGCTGCATTAGCTGCGCCATTTTGTACAAATGGAGCAGGATAACTTGCAGCAGCAGCGGCACCCAAAGTCAAACCAGCAGTTATAACGCTTAGACCTATTGCTGAAATTTTTTTGAAATTTAATTTCATCTTTTTTGTTTTTATCCTCCTTTTTAACTCTCTGAAAGATGTTTGCTATCTTTTTGATGTCTTTCATCTTTAAGACGCAACCATCTTTTTAGTCGCCTAAGACGACCCAAGTTTTAGACTAAATAGCTATAGGGGAACTATTTAGCAAACCTATAGAGCGTTATGCCTTGCATTCGTGTTTTGCAAATGCTTCAGCCATCCCTATAAGAACACCCTCAATTGAGTGTGACACAATTAAAGATTTTTTCTTTAAAAAGCTTTGGACTTCTTTTTTTGGTTTTATCTCAATAAACCCCTTTTTTTGAGGTTTTATTTAAAAAGCTTTTGGTGTCTTTCATAAGAAACTACAACTGAAATTTTTAAAAGAAAAAATAGAAAAGTATATATATTCAAAAATAATATATATGGCATATCTAAGGGAAAAATGACAAAAATAAAAGTACGTGAGGTAACAATTAAGGAGTCAGGGGGAGCGTTTGGATTGTTTAAAGGAAAAGAAAAATACGATTTTGATGGACTTTCTTCACTAAGGCAAATTTTGTCAAAAGAGAAGGCAAAGATTCTTGATGCAATCAAATATAAGGAACCGAAATCTATCTATGCTCTTGCCAAAATGCTTGGAAGACCCTTTAAAGCGACAATGGATGACATAAAACTTCTTGAAAGGTTTGGGTTTATCCTGCTTGTAAAAGAGAAAACTAAGGGGAGAATAAGGCATAGACCAAAAATTGTGGTAGATGAAATGATAATTCACCTAAAAATTTGATTATTCTTTAACTAAAATATTATAATTAGAGAATAAAAATTGTAGCTTTATCCCTTTTTATTGATAGTTTAAAGTCAATCTATCCAAAAAAGAAGAACTCCGGATTTCACCTTCTTTTTAGGGTTTCTAATTATAAAAATACTTCTAAAACTTTTCAAAATTTCAAAGTTAATAATAAGAAATCATCGAAATTTCCAAATTTCCGTCAAAAACCTGATTTGAGCCTTTATTTTGATTAGTTGTGTTCCCTTTTTCTAAATTTATTAAAAGATTTCCTTTATAACTTATTGCAAATTTATACCCTTTCGTAGGAAAACCCTCTCCAACATTCCAAGCACTATTTACCAAATTCTTAGAGGTTTCATTTAAAATTTTGCAAGAATTCTCTCCTCCGTCACAGGTTCTGTTTTCTTGACAATATTTAATCAATTTTAAAGTTGAAATATATCGCGAATTTATTTCGCAGGAGGAAGTAAATTGCATAAAAGATTGGACAAAAGATTCTGTTTCGTAACTTTCCACCAAATCATTCGAGGGCTTTTTTATGGAAAATGAAACAAAAATTAAAATTAAAATTGAAACCAGTATTACGACTATCGCGAACCCGGCCAATTCCGATTGCGCTTTTTTATTCATTTTAAAATCTTACAATTAACCTCCCAAGCTCACATTTGTCATAAAATGAATTTGTTGACTTTGCTTTTCTACAAAGAGAGATAAATGTTGACTTGTCTACCCCTAAATCTTCCGATTCAAAAATTTTTAAAAAATCACAGTCCGGATAACTATTTTTAGAACATTCTCCGGGCGAATTTGGATACAATTTTCTTATTTCAATCCCCTTCACATTCCAAAAATTAGAATAATCCCCTATTTTGTCTTTCAATACAAGCACTTTATCAAAATCGACGCAATTTAGTTTTTGAGTTCCAAAAGCTTTCCCGCAAGAAAACTCGGGAGAATTTGCCAATCTTGAAACTAAAAGTGTTGCTTCCTGCTCATTTAATAATTCTTTCGAATCTTTTAATCCAGAAAATATAAAAGAAAAAACAAATAATCCAACCAATACAAAGAAAATCGTTAATCCTATAATCATAAATGCCATTTGTTGAACCTTTATTTGGGCTTTTTTATTTTTTACCATAATGTGCACCCCGAATATTTATTTAATGAATTTATTTCTTTAGATGTTTCAGCCAAAAGATAAAGATTCTCCGAACCGGTTGAAGAAGAAAGTTCATTTCTAAATTGATTAAAATTTTCGCCAAGAGAAGAATCACACCCTATTTGGAGAAGATTTGAAGCTTTTTCTTGATAAATTGATAAAAGTTTTTTTGTCCTATTCATTAACCTTTTAACTTCACATTCATAAGTTTGTTTGTCTGAAAAAATCGCTGCATACATTAAAGCGTCCCCTTCAAAATAAACTTTTTCACCATTTCTTTTGACCTCTTTTAAATTGAGATTGACAAAAACATCACAATTCGAGCCAGCACCAAAACAAATTTTTTTTGAATTTTCCGAGCAATCCCTGAATTCAAAATTATCCTGATTTAAATTTTTAAGCTCTATTTTTATTTCCCTCGGAGGATTTACAAAACAATATTTCTCTTCGGCATTTGAAAAATAGATAAGATTTGCAATTTTAAATGGAAATTCAAAAGGTTTTGAAAAAACATAAAATTTTTTAAATTTAGATAGTTTTGGGAGAAAAAGATATTTGTCTTTAAAAAAAATTGGAACCTTCGTTTTTGTCCATTTGTTTTTGGATTTCTCCTCTACTGAAATGTTTTCCTCACCAAAATCTCCTGAAGAATCGCATAAATGCCTTATTTTAGATTCTACCGGGAGAGTTATTGAAATTGACTTTGCAGATTCCACCCCACTTTCCAAAGGAATTAATAAATTTTTTAGCGCCGTTCCCAACTCCGCAGAATTTTCTGCATTTTTTACATTTGAAATTTTATTTATTGTATATACGGCTCCAAAAAGAATGATTGCTCCCACTAAAAACGCAAAAATCCAAGAAAATGATAAATCCAAAAACCCTTTTTTTTTCATCATATTTTTCTCACTTTAACAAAATTATCTCCATAATTCTTTTCTAAAATGAATGTCGCCCTTCCTTTGATAACTTTTGTACAAAAATCATCCTCAACTTTCAAATATTTAATAAATTCCCCTGGTTTCGGACGTTCTTCATAAAAATAAACATTTTCAGACGAATTATCTTTAAAACAAACTTTTTTTGTTCCTCTCGGGACAAAATAAACTATTTTTTTTGACGCTTGTGTGCTTGTCCAAACTTTCTCAACATCCTTATTTAATCCCTCATAAAATTTTTTGGCGGTTACATCTTTTTGAAAATTTAAAAACTTTTGAATCGCAAGAAAAGCAAAGGCCAAAAAAACAACTACTAAAATTATTGAAAAAATCATCCCAAAGGAGATTTTTAACTGACCTCTTTTCTGTTTCATTATCAATTAAATAGGGATTTTCAATTTTTAAAGTTGTGGGAAATTTGAATTTTTCTTTTAACTAAAAATATCTGAAATTGGAAAGAATTCGTAAAATAATTTATATAAAATAAAAATTTTAAAAATTCTGACCATTTTGTGCCCTTACAACGATATTACACTCATTTGTTTTGGGTTGATTTCCATAAATATCCTGACATTTAATATAAAGATTAGTCTCTGTATCCCATTTTACAAAATGGTCTATTTTATTATATGATTTTATTTTGATTCCGTCGTCAAAAGAATATTCGCAACCCAGCGTCGACGTCGAATATCTACACTCCGCTTTCTCGTCTGTAATTAGTTTCATGGAACCATCTTCATAATATGCCCTTACAACTATTGGAGCCTCCTGATCTATATCTACCGAGAAATTTATCTTTTTTACATCAACATTTCCTCCGAAATCCAAACATTTAATATAATATTGATAATTTCCTTTCTCAAGATGTATCTCCGTCGAATGCTTATTTGTTGAACCGGAGTTTTCAAATTCTTTATAATTTCCCTCAACACCATCGGGACTGGAATAACAAAGTGCATTTCCATCATATGTTCCGCCAAGAGTTCTTGCTTTTAAGGTTATTGTCGCAGGGCTTGTGGAACCTTTAATTGTTGTTCCATTAGGTGAAGCTTCAGCAATTACAAGAGCTCTCGAAGACTGAAGATTATATTTATAACTTTCTACGTTAGTGTTTCTATCATTTATGTTCTTTAAATTTGGTTGGTCCCTACATCTTATAAAATAATCTGTTTTTTCTTGACTCTTTATTCCTGTCAAATTGGTGCTACAGGTATAGCTTAATCTTAAGTTCATTTGTTTAGGGTTTGTCGCACAAGTCATATTATTCTCCATATTCTCATATTTTTCATCTGAAAAAGACCATCTACACTCTGCCGGTTCGTTTATATAAAAATCCACATTTGCAGAAGTTACATTAAACGGAACTTTTGAACCTTTTTTAATACTTGTTCCGTAAATTATTGGAGGTGTATTGTCCGGTCCTTCCTGCACGCACATTTCGAATACAAAATCATTTTTATTAGAATTTCCGTTCGAATCAATACATTTTACATATGTTGAAATCTGATTATCTTTTCCTAACGAGTTATTTAAATCGGGAATTAACAATGTTTGGGTATGATTATAATCAAGATATGGCCTGCCAAAAGGCAAAGACATTTTATCATAAGATTTTCTTCTTTGGAAGTCAATCTTACACTTCGCAGGCTCATCTAATTTGACTCCGAAAGTTACTTTGCTAAAAGGGGATAAACATCCATCTTTTGATTTCGAGTCGATAATCTTTACCCCTCTATCCGGAGGTGAAATTGCATTGTTTGGAGTATATCTATATCCTATGCTTAAAACGCCTTCATTGGGGGAAATTACGGGAGGGTCAACGTCTCTTGAATTGTTAAAAAAGCAGAAGGGTCTTCCTCCTTGGTCTTGGTCACTTCCAATATATAAACATGACTGCCCCAAACTTTTACATTGATATTCAGAGCACGGAACTTCCTGGTTGTTACACAACTCGCAATTTTCTCCCCCAGTTGCCGCATCCCAGGGCTGACAATTATAAATAACAACCCCTTGTTCAGCCACGGATGAACTAAAAATTGCAAATACTACGAAAACCGCTCCAGAAATTATCCCAGCCGTCGCTAAACCCCCCAACCCAAGAATTCCCTGCAAAGCTTGAAAAGTTGTGGGGTAACCAAATACAATCGTCGCCGTCGCTGCTGCTGCCGCTCCGAATGAACCCAATAAATTTTGTTGGTCCGGATTTCCGCCAATCATTCTAAAAATCTTTGAAAATGTGAAAGCCGCTGCGGCAGCCGACACGATTGCAGCAGCTGTGTATGCTATACTACTCCCGAACAACTTTCCGGTTGTGTCTCTTGCCAATGCACCATTAAGAATTTTGGCCGATTTACCGGTTAGACTCCCACTCGCTAAAAGATCGGAAAGTTTCTTAGATAGGAAATATCCAAACGTACTCGTTGTTAAACCTTTAAGAGTTCCAACAAGATCATCTCCCTTTATTTCTGCATTCAATAATCTTTTAAGAAAATCGGCTTCACCAGATGTTATATTACTCTCGTTTAAAAGTTCATCGATTTTACTTTCAGATAGTTCCTTAATTACATCTTCTCCCAATTTCTTATAAAGTCCCTCAAAATCATCTTTTTTTGATTGAATTTTAGGTTTGCCTCCATTTAAACCACCATCATTTTTCTCCTTTTTTTCTTTAGAAACTTCTACACCACAACAAGAATTCATGTTATTGTTTCCACATTCTCCAAATTTAAATATACCCTCTTTATCCCCAAGAATACAACTTTTTCCATCAACTTCCTGGGAACTTAAGAAGCCATTATTATCCTTATTAAGCTTGGAAGCATCAATACACTCTCCAGTATAGTTTTTGTTCTCCTTGGTAAAAGAACAAGGATCTCCAGAACCAGCACTCACCCTTTGCATCCCCCCAATAATCCAGGCGAATCCGACGATTGCAATCATTAATATTATTACCTGTCCTATCGCTATTGTACCTTTTTTGTTCATTTTATTTTTTAATCTCTTGAATTTAATAGATTGTTCTCTTAATTCCGTCAGACATTATTACAACTCCTCCTCCTTTAGCTATTTTCTTTTCAACGATTACTTTATTCTCTCCTGGTTTTCCTAAATAATTGGTTTTAGCACCACAATCTCCAATCTGAATACATCTTTTGTTCATTGCATCAATCCATTGCTTTTTAATTGAACCATCTTCATTGATACACTCCTCACCATCCGCTACGCTTTTTCCGGAAATTAATTTCTTTTTAATTTTGTATTCACAAGCAATTGTTCCAAGCGAACAAATTGAATCCCCATTTCCTTCTCCTTTCCAGAAATCAAATCCTGGAGGTAAAAGGGGAGTACAATATCCTTTTTGAGTATATGAACTTTTTTGAAGACCTAACTCTTCAGTATATTTTCCCTGGGTCCATATGCATTCCCTTTTCGTCCTATCCAGACAATCCGGCTTACTCTTTTGAGAATAACATTCCTGCCATGAATTCAACTTACACGCCGCGTTTTTGAAACCATTTACCTCTGACTGAACGCAAACTTTCTGTCTTCCGTCATAACAATTATCTACGGTTACTTCCCCATTATAACAGGTTAATTTTGTATAAACTGAACCGGGGAGATTTGTTTTTTCTGGATTTTGTAGAGAATCTTTTCCATTAAAAAGGTAATTTCCATCTTTATTTGGGTCGGTAATTCTTGGAATTCCGGGGGCTTCTCCACACCACGATTCTCCGTGCTGATATTTTTGACCTTTATATTCACAACTTAAATCCTTACAAATATAATCTCCGTAGGTGGGCTTTGCGGTTTCCCCTCTCTTATAAGGTGCAGCTGTGCTTCCCCTATAATAATCGCAATTCCCACAAATTTTGGAGTTTGCATTACTCTGACCAAATCCACAAGATTCTTCTTTGGGAATTATTTTTGACCAATAGGATTTATCCTTTATTCTTTTTGCATCGTATATATTTGCTAAATTTCCACAGGAGTCAATAAAATAAACTTCACTTTGACCATCAACTATTGTAGTTTTTTTACTTGGTCCACAATTTGTTCCAAGATTTTCATCCGAACATAACAATCCCTCAAAAAATTCCACATTGGAATTCTCAGAATTTCCTTTTAGAGTATTACATTTGGATTTTGTTAAAACACGACATGTCCTCTCAGCTCCCCTCTCGAAAGTACAAGCTCCTTTCTCGTCCCCTCCGGCACTCGCGATACATTCAATTTCTGAACTGATTCCAGGATTAAAATCCGTTTGAACCCCATAATAAGAAGATAACTTCTTACACCTTGATTGTGTCACAAATGAAGCTCCGTCTCCCAAAGTACAACACCCTAATTGGCATTGCGGCAGTTCTGAGGGCGACTTATCAAACCACACCCCTCCGTCGTTGTTACAAACATTTTTGGCAACTTCTTTTTCACAAATCCCTTCCTGACTATCGACACAGGTTCCAACCGAACAAAAATCCGTCGATTCACAAGAAGTCGGAGCTATGCTATAACTTGTATCACAGGATGCTGCCGGAGCACTTTGACACCATTGACCTGTCGTTAATTTTTCACAGCAAACATTATTCTCCGCCTTTACGAAATTAGTCCCTAAAACCATTCCAGCTAAAACTAAAAAAGATGCTAAAAAGATTAATAAGGTTACACTTTTTTTCATTTTGTTGGTGAAGGTACTCCAAGAGGCCAAACTGTGCTTCTCGAAGCAAATTGAAATTTATCTTCTGGACTTTTTCTGTATGAAAGGATATAAATCTTTACCCCATCACTTAATTGTTTCTTTTCCACTTTTATTTCAGGATAATAATTCATAAAATACATTGGATCACTATCCCCAAATTTTCTTTCCCAGTTTACTATCACTCTTGCAATTGATACAAGTTCATAAAGATTATTGTTCAGAATTACATCAAACGAATTATACTTTTGAGGGGAATCTTTAATCAAATCCAAACTTGAATTACTGGTTAAAATAATTTTTTTTGGTAAAAGTTGAACTTCAAAATCTCCTTTTTTTAAATTCACCTTATAGGCTTTTCCTTCATAATCTTTTCTCATTTCATCAAAACAACTATTAACTTTGTTGGATAAACTTTGTTTCAATTCTTTCTCGATGTGGCTAATCAGGGAAGCTCTTTGAATCACACATTTAGAATAGGGTTTATTGGTATAACATAAATATTCTACAGGAGAACCAAAATAATTAAAACTTGAACTCGGAACAATGCTTCCCCCCTGCAATCCAACAAGATTTACTTTTTCTTGGAGAACATCTTCAACACAATTTTGAAAATAAATTTTAGGATTTTCCTCAAGAACTTTTGAATTAGAGGAAATGCCAGGATAGAAAAAATAAATGACCACTCCCGCAACAAGAATTACTAAAGCAAGAATAACAAAAATGGTCACCTGTGCTTTTTTATGCATCGCATACACCCCTTCCATTTCTTTTTAAAGATTTTTCTCTTTATAAATATTTCAATAATTTAATTTTAGTTGAGAAATTGATAAAAAAGATTAGAATTTTAATTCAACGAAAAAATTCTAAAAATTAAAAAATATATCTCAAAAATCTCCTTTAATTCAAAAGTTAAAAAAGGTTTGTAAATCCCCTAATCTTCAGTTTCAACGCGAGGAGCAAGCAAAAAACTTAAACTTAAGTGTTCATTGACAAAATCCATCCTCAAAGGGTGGTCGTTTGCAAATTTTAAAATCACTTTAGAAAAATGCTTTCCAGCCTTCATAAATTTTTGCAAATATTCCAAACTATACCTCACCTTACAATCTTCTGCTTCCATCTCCACCTCATCCGAAGAAAATTCTGACCTTGCAGAATTTGTATCTTTAGTTTCAATTATAAAATTTTTTCCGTCGATAATAAAAGAACAAGCATCTGAAATAACCAAACAATCCTCAACTGAATCTATTAAATCCTGGGAATCCATTGTGATTTTCGAGGAAAAACCAAGATTTTCGGGGAATTCCTTATCTTCTCTTTCAACTTCTATAAGATTTAAACTGAAAGTCCTTTTTATTTTATCTTCTATTCTTATTTCCAACAGATTTTCATTTTTTTCCATTATTAAAGAACTTGTTTTCCCGCACCTTCTCAAAACTTTTTTCAAATTTTCCAAATTAACCCCTAAAACCTCTTCTCCAGATTCAAATTCCTTAAACGCACTTTTCGGGATTTTTAAGGATGTCATCGAAATATTTCCGGGGTCAATCGCCACGATAGACAATCCGAAATCACTGATTTTTATCCTCGCCTCAAGAACTAATTCGGAAATTAATTCTATTGACTTTGTAAAAAGGGTTGGGTCTTCTAATTTTAATTTCATGTTAATCTTAGGAACGTTTGTTTTTTAAGTATTTTTGTTTAGAAAAAGTGCTATTCTAATTTAGAAAAGCAAAGTTTAAATTCGGAGGTTCCCTTTCAAAACAATGGTTTCTAAAGAAAAGGCACTTAAACAACTTAATGAATTAAAAAAAGATGTCAAACCAATGCGTCTTGCAGCCCAAAAATGGAAGAACGATTTTCAGACGTTAATTTCAATAATCCTCTCTGCAAGAACAAAAGACGAGACAACAATCCCGGTATGTGAGAAATTATTCAAAAAATACCCCACTCCAAAAAAATTCTCAAAATTAAATAGAAGAGAAATCAAAAAATTAATTTATTCGGTAAATTTTAACAATAACAAATCCAGAATGATTTTTAATTGTACAAAAGAAATTTTAAAAAGATTTGGTGGAAAAGTTCCAAAAAAATTTGAAGAATTAATTACTCTTCCGGGAGTTGGGAGAAAAACTGCAAATGTTTTTTTAGCAGAATATGGGGGAGAAAATATAGGAGTTGATACCCATGTAAATTATATTTCAAATTATTTGGGATGGACAAATTCCAAAAACCCTAAAAAAATCGAGGAACATTTGAAAGAACTTTTTCCAAGAAAAAAATGGAAAGAAATTAATGAAACTCTTGTAAAATTTGGAAAAAGTCATACTTCAAAAAGAGAAAAAAATAGATTATTAGACAAAATTAAAAAGAAGTTTTAAAAAAACTAAATAGAACTATTTGTTTTAAAAAACAAAATTTAAATTATCCGAATTTGGAAGAAACCTGAAAAGCATTAATCCCCAAGAATATTTTGTCATTTATTCCAACTTAACACGTTTAAGTCTTAATGCATTAAATAGAACGCTCAATGAGCTCATACTCATTGCTCCGGCAGCAATTATTGGACTTAATAACCATCCAAAGAAAGGAAATAAAATTCCTGCAGCAACAGGGATTCCAAGACTATTATATCCAAAAGAGAAAAATAAATTTTGTTTTATATTCCTCATTGTCGCTTTGCTAAGTTTAAGGGCTATTGGAACGTCCATAAGATCGCTCCTCATTAATACAATGTCTGCACTTTCTATGGCAACATCAGTTCCTGCTCCAATCGCGATACCGATATTTGCCTGTGTTAGAGCTGGAGCATCATTTATTCCGTCTCCGACCATCGCAACGATTTTTTTATTCTCTTGAAGTTTTTTGACATGGTCTGCCTTATGTTCCGGTAAAACCTGGGCAAATATGTGTTCTCCATCTATTCCAACTTTATTACCAATTGCCCTCGCAGTTCGTTCATTATCTCCCGTAATCATATAAACTTCAATTCCAGAATTTTTCAATGCCCCTATTGCATCTTTTGATGTTTCTTTAATTGTGTCAGCCACGGCAATGGCTCCAATCAAAACAGTTCCCTCTGCAATCAAAATGACTGTGTTTCCCTCTTCTTCAAGCTTCATAATTTCTTGAACATATGAATCATTTACATTTACTCCATTCTCATTCATTAATTTTACCGTTCCCACGAAGACTTTTTTCCCTCCAATTTTCCCTATAATCCCTTTTCCTGGAATATCCTTGAAGTTTAAAACAGAAGAAAGTTTCATTTTTTTCTCTTCTGCCTTTTGGACTATGGCTTGGGCGAGAGGATGCTGTGAATTTTTCTCTATCGACGCTGCAAGACTCAAAATGGTTTTCTCATTTTTCTTTGAAAAACTAAGCACACTAGTTACTTCGGGCTCTCCCTTCGTGATTGTCCCAGTTTTATCTAAAATAACTGCATTCGTTTTGTGGGCAATTTCTAATGCTTCTGCACTCTTTATCAAGATATGATTTTTAGCTCCAAGACCCGTCCCCACCATTATAGAAGTAGGCGTGGCCAGACCTAATGCACACGGGCATGCTATGATAAGAACCGCTATGAGAATCGTGAGTGCGAATAGAAATCCTAATCCCGAAAGGAAATACCATGCTAAAAAACTCAATATAGCAATTGCAATGACCACCCAAACAAAATAACCTGAAATGACATCTGCTAAACGGGCAATCGGTGCCTTAGAACCTTGTGCATCCTGTATTAATTTAATAATTTGAGAGAGTGCTGTATCTTTCCCAACTTTTTCTGCACGAAAAGTTAGAGTCCCATTCTTATTAATGGTTCCACCAATAACTTCATCTCCTTTTTTCTTTTCGATAGGAATGCTTTCCCCCGTAATCATACTTTCATCAATACTTGAAAATCCGCTGACTACAACACCATCAACTGGAACTCTCTGTCCAGGTTTGATAACTATTAAATCATTAATTTCCAACTCATTAATCGAGACTTCCACTTCTTTACCATCACGGAGAACTATTGCAGTTTTCGGAGCAAGCCCCATCAATTTCTTTATTGCTTCTGAAGTTTTTCCTCCAGTTAACGCCTCAAGATATTTTCCAAGTAGTATAAGAGCGATTATAACTCCCGCAGTTTCAAAATATAAATCTCCAACAAATTGTGTAGAACCTAAAATAATTCTATACACGGCATAGATTCCATAAAGATAGGCCGCACCAGTACCTAAACCAATTAGACTATCCATATTTGGAGAACCCTTAAATAAATTTCTAAATCCAACAGTGTAAAACCTATATCCTGCAACAACAACAGGAATTGAAAGAATAATTTGTATTAACGCGAAGCGCACAGGGTATAAATCTGGGCTAAGAAACCCCGGGATTAATCCTTTGCTAAATAGATCCGCCATTGCTAAAAATAAGATAGGTATTGAAAAAACACCTGCCGTAATAAATTTCCTCTTGAGGGTTTTTATTTCTTTTTCACGTGCTTTCTTTTCTTTTTCATAGATATCTTCTCCTTCTTCCGCCAAAACTGCTTCATATCCTGCATTATCAATAGCCTTTTTCATATCTGAAATCCGTATTTTTCCAGAATCATATTTAACATTTGCAGAACTGTTAGCATAACTGGTTTCTACTTCTTTAACACCTTCCAATTTCTCAAGTGCATTCTTAACTAATGCCGCACAATGTTCAGAACCCATCCCGATAACTTTAAATTCAACACTTCGAAGTGAAGTATCAATAGGAGTGTATCCTTCTTTGATAATGACGTCAAACAATTCTTTTTCATTTGTTAAATTCTTATCAAATGTAACCTCTGAAGTCCTTGTTGCAAAATTAACTGTTGCGCTTTCAACTCCTTTAACTTTCCTTAGGCTCTTTTCTATGCTTGCCGCGCACGAAGCACACGTCATTCCTTCAATATCTATTCTTATTTTTTCCATTTTTTAATATGTTCCCAATTTTCATATGAGCATTATATACATATAAACTATTTAAATGTTTCGTTTCTTGTTCGTTAAATAATGTGACTAAAACCTTTTTTATTTGATTTTTCATCAGCCAAAGTCTAATTCCTTAGGCTCCTTATAATCATAACCTTCCTTTTCTATCTGAATAGTTGAGAAATATATATCATATTTTTTATTTAATATAGAATTTATTTTTTGTAAAACAACGTCGGAATTTATTCTTTTTTTAATTTTTACGTGGGCTGAAAAAACGGTTTTTTCTGAGGACAAATTCCAAACATGCATATGATACACATTTTCTACTCCTTTAATTTTTTTTATGTTCATTTTAATTTCAGATAAATTGATCCTTTTGGGAGTCAAATCAAGAAGCTCCCTTGTTGACTCTTTAAGTATTTTCCACGACGCAATTACTAAAATTGGTGCAAGAAGCATTCCGAAAATCGCGTCGGCTTGAATCCACCCTGTAAATTTAATTGTTAAAGCGGCCAATAACACGGCGAAAGAACCTAAAACCGTTTCCATAACGTGCCAAAATGCTCCCCTCGCATTTATGTCTGTTTTTTGTTTTTTAAATAAAAGAATTGCGGGTATTCCCCCTATGATAAGTCCTATGATGGACAAAAAAATCATGGGTAAAACTTCTGTGGTCGTCGGATTCAATAAATTGACAATCCCTTTCCTAAAAATCATATAAGCCATTCCAAGTAGAAGGGCCCCATTTATCCAAGCAGCAAACATCTCAACTTTCAAAAACCCAAACGTCCTATCTTGAGATACCGGTTTCATCGCAAAAATTGTTGCTAAAAGAGCAATCCCAATTCCTGCAGCTGCTGAAAAATTATGGGCTGCATCAGCGAGGACGGCAACAGAATTAATTTTGAATCCCACTATCAGTTCTACAACAAAAAAAAGACCAGTTAAAAGAAGGGACCAAAAAAGACCTCTCTTTGTACTCGAAATACTATGTGTCGCATGACCTAATTCAACTTCCTCCTTATGAAAATTCCTTTTACTTTTAAACATAATATTCAATAATTTAACAAGACTATTTAAAGATTTACAATTATTTTTTCTTCCGCACCATTCTTCTCCAAGCGTCAGTATTTCTAACCCAAGGACAAGCCAAGACTGCTATTGTGGTAATAAATGTTAAAATAAGTGCACTTAAGTATAAATCCGAAGAGTTTTTTATTGCATCCAGAAGGTAATAAAAGAACCCATACAAGATTATCACCTCCACTACCGCCCAAAACGAATCTGACGAATTCATGATACTAATATTATTTTTAAGTTTATAAACTTTATTATTAATTTTGAAAAACCAGACCATATGCTAAATTTTCTCCTTAATAAATTAAAATTCCAAATATTTTATCTAAAAACATTAAATATTGTTTTAATTTCTTTTTTCATTTTTATGAATAATCTTGACTCCTAATTCTTCAGCTTATTTTTTCAATCCAATGTCAAGAGTATCTTTAAAATTTCCCCTTCTAATTAAATAGCAAAAGGGTTTCTTTGTCCTAACTTCGGTTTATTAAAACTATCGTCATATATTTCTACAAAATGTAAGGAGGTATAAGGAAAATTTATCTTAAGATTCATCTTTTCTGGGAATTTAATATCTCCCTTTCAGACGTCCAATTTTCTAACCTCTGAAAATCGCAATCCAATTTAATCCCCACATCTTTATTTTTTAACATATCTTAATTTATATCCTGCCTTAGCAAGATTTATCGCCGCAGTTAATCCGGAGGGACTCGCTCCAAATTGGGTTAATGTCTCCAAGATAGGGGAGAAAATTCATAATATAAAAATTATTTGAATTCGATTTCTCCGGATTTATATCCCGCTTCTTCTATTTTATACCTTAATAAACTCTCATCCATTTCATCAGACACTTCTAAAAATGCCTTACTCTCCCCTAACGAAACCCTTACATTTTCGATTCCGTCTGTTTTGGAAAGGAACTCTTCGACTCCTTTGGCACATCCGCCACAACTCATCCCTTTAATTTCAATTTCAACTTTTTTCATTTTATTAACAACAGCCTCCTCCGCCACTAGTTTTTTTCTTACTAGTCTCTTCTTCATACTTGCTTGCATGTTCTGAACAACAAAAGGGTTTTTTTCTCGTTCCTACAAAACCGGGAATTTTTACGTCTTTGAATACTTCCTTTCCCCCTTCAATCTTTTCTCTGCAATATTCGCATTTCTTTCTAAATAAACTCATTCTCTTCCTACCTCCTTTTTACTTTCTAAAATTTCCTCTTTTTTCATTAGATTAACCCCCTCAATAACCCTCTCCAATTTTTCTTTTACTTTAATTGCAATTTCTTTTAATTGACTATTTTCTACTATGGACATTGCCTCTAAGGGATTTACGGCAGAAACAAATGTCCTTTCCCCTTGAGAATATACAATAACATTACAGGGCAACAATAACCCAATCTCTTTTTCTAATTGTAACGCTTGATGGGCAAACGAAGGATTGCAGGCCCCCAAAATTAAATAATTTTCATAATCCACCCCTATTTTTTCTTTTAAGGTTTTCTTAACATCTATTTCTGTTAATATGCCAAAACCTTCCTTTTTTAGTTCTTCTTCAACTTTTTTTACAACCTCCTCAAATTCCAAATCCAGTTCTACTTTAATTCCATAAGTCATTTATTTTTCCTCCTTCGTTTTTTCAAGTATGTGAATGCAATGCTCAGACATGTGTTTGTCTATCAAATTCATAAGGAGCTTAATCGTTTTTTCATTTAATTTGTAATATCTGAATTTTCCATGAATTTCCATTTTAGTAAAACCACATTTTTTTAATCTGGCTAAATTATGAGACACAGAAGATTGGTTCATATTCAATTCGGACATTATTTCCGATACACTTCTTTCCCCTTCTCTTAACAAATTGATAATCCTTAATCTCGGTTCTGATACAAGGGTGCCAAAAAATAATTTATAGGCATTATAAACCTCCTCTTCTTTAAATCCCTTTCTCCGAGACTTCCTCAATATGTCTTTATTTATCATATGAATAATAGAGACATATTCTATTTAAATGTTTTGGTCTATAAAACCTTGAAGATATTTCTACCTCCTAAACAAAAAAACTAACAATAAATAACCCCACAGAAATCATCGCCACTAATCCGTAAATTTTTTTATCCCATTTGATAATTTTAGACCCATCGAAGGGCATCACGGGAATCATATTAAATACGGCAAGCAACGAATTAATTGTTAGTCCAAAACTAAAAAAGTACCCCAAAAGCCCTCCAACGTTAAAGATTAAAATAAAAATTAAAAAAATTAACCCTAAAAGAATATTTGTCATTGGTCCCGCCAGGGAGATTTTTCCATTCCTTTCCTTTGTTATCCTTCCAGAAATCATAACTGCACCGGGGGCCGCAATGATAAAC
>CAYLLR010000015.1:0-16173 GCA_964384965.1 Candidatus Woesearchaeota archaeon
ATGTTTAGAGGAATCGGATAAAAAATTAAGTAGGATTCTTAATTCTGAGGATGAGGAAAATTCTCGGGAAAATATGCTTGTCGTTTTTTTGGAAGATGTGAATGAGTTTGAATCTCCCGAAGGAGAAAAGTATGGCCCTTATTCCATTGGTCAATTTTCAAATCTCCCCAAAGATATTGCACAAATTTTTCTTTCAGACAAGGTTGCCGAAAGTATGGAAAATTAGTTTTTGAGGCCTTCTCAAATAGAATAATATGTCTCTTAGTGCAATAATATTTATAACTCTTTTTTCAGAAATTTGTTTATGATAGAAGGTAGAGAAAATTTAGAGAAAAATTATTTCCTAATTTGTCCAG
This sequence comes from Candidatus Woesearchaeota archaeon, assembly GCA_964384965.1. Classification (GTDB taxonomy): domain Archaea; phylum Nanobdellota; class Nanobdellia; order Pacearchaeales; family GW2011-AR1; genus GW2011-AR1. The sequence goes on from CAYLLR010000015.1 coordinate 357, forward strand.
TTCGTAAAGCTACTAAAAAAGAAAAATCTTTAATTGAAAAAGTTATAGGGGAATATGAAATAAATGGAGATGGAATTTATTATCCTCTTTGGGATACAAATCAAAATGATTCAATTGGGTATAATATTTGTACAGAAAATAAAAAAGGAATTATGAATGCAAAGAAAGGAATTTTAGTTTATTTTAATGAAAGGAGTTCTGGAAGCATGTTTGATTTAGGAATGGCTTTTATGTCGGGGAAATTTATTAAATTATTAAATAATTTTTCTAATTTTAGTAAATTTGGTTCTTTGGGAAAATTCCTTGAAAATTATTTTTTTAATCCAAAGAACAAAAATCAAGAATATAAAGAAAGGGAGATAAAAAGGAAAATGATTTCTGCTTTAAATTGTCATTGGTATATGTATGATGAAAGAATATTAAATAGGGAAGGAAGATTTAGTCCAGAATTCTTATTTAATTTTGGAATGGCTTTTATGTCGGGAAAACCTGTTCATTTATTAAATCGTGGAGCTATTACACCCACAAAGGATAAAAGTTTTGAAAATTTATTATTATTTCTTGATAATTTACCTTCTCAATAATTTTATTCTCAGAATTCCTCCTAATTTGCTGTTGGGATGATTGTTCAGGAAAACATTAAATGGTTGAAATTATTTAAGCTCGACGGGAGATGAATTTTGTAGGTTTGTATATGAAATTTTAGATTAAATATTTTTTAATTAAATGTTAATGATTAAATAGTGGAAAATTGAAGTTATTAATTTTTTATTTTCCTATCTCAAATTTCTTTTTGGAAAAATTTTGGGAGTGTAGCGAAAAAATTAGGGAGGATGATTAAAGAACATTTTTGATAAGATTTATTAATCCAATTTTGTTTTTTTATTTATGAATAGTCAAATTTATTATGGTTCTTTTATTGTAATTTTTGGTGTTGTTTTGGCAGTTTCTTCTTTTTTTGGAAGGGCACTTTCCTTATTTTATGGGGTTTTAATCTTTGTAATTGGAATTTTTATTCTTTTAAACAAAAAGGAAGACAAAATAGAAGAAATAATGGATGATAAAAAATGAAACTTGAAGGAATTATTCAAAAAGACGGGGTTGTTAGAGGGGAGGATGGAAAAAAATATTATTTACCTGTTAGAGGAACGGATAAAGAGGGATATCCCGAGGTATTAATCAATGCGAGGGAAGTGGGAGGGAAGGATCTTTTCCATAAACAATCTATTAAAAATTATATTGGAATGAGGGTAAAGTTTTTAATCTCCCCCACAGGGGAGGGATATAATTATAAGATAATTAAAAAGGGGGTGAAAAAATGAAAAAGATAATTGTTACGACGGGAGAATTCATTCCTGGAAAGAAAATTATTAAAATTTTAGGGGTTGCAAGAGGTAATACAGTTAGGGCGAGAAATGTTGGAAGAGATATTGCTGCAGGATTTAAAAATCTTATAGGGGGGGAAATAAAAACCTATACAGATATGGCAAGTTATTCAAGAGACGAATCTTATAATAGAATGGTAAATGAGGCAATTAAGATGGGGGCTAATGCAATAATCGGGATGAGATTTATGACGTCGACGATAATGGCGGGCTCTTCCGAAATGCTTGCCTTTGGAACTGCAGTTATAGTTAAATGATTTCCAAGAGAGTCAAAGATATTCAAAGTCAAATAAATTCTTTTGTTTCAAGAGAGGTCACTCTCGTTGCTGTTTCTAAAATGAAAGATTCTTCCATGGTCAAGGAAGCGATTAGAGCTGGGATTGAAGAAATTGGTGAAAATTATGTTGAGGAGGCAATCGAAAAATTTTCTAAAATCAATTTGAAAGTTAAGAAACATTTTATTGGAAAAATTCAATCAAACAAAGTAAAAAAGCTTGTTCGGAATTTTGATTTAATTCAAAGTGTTTGTCGTATGAAAGTTGCAAAATTGATTGATAAGGAGTCTAAAAAAATTGGAAAGATTATGCCCATTTTGGTTCAAGTCAACGTTTCGAGAACGAAAGAGAAATCAGGTCTTCTTGTTGAAGATGTTGAAGAATTTTTGAGGAAAATTTCTCTTTTTAAGAATATTAAAGTTTTAGGTTTGATGTGTATTGGTATTTCTGGTTCCAGAAAGGAATTTAAGGAAATGAAAAAATTGTTTGATTATTTGAATAAAAAAGGATTTTCTTTAAAAGTTTTGTCTATGGGGATGACTGATGATTTTCTTATGGCTATTGAAGAAGGAAGTACTATGGTGAGAGTTGGAAGAGGAATTTTTGGTGAGAGAACTTAACTTCTTCTTATACTCTATAACTTGCTGTGGAGATAAAATTTTAAGAAACTATTAAATATCTAAATTTTTTAGGATATTAAGAGATTGATTTTGTAAATTTTTTTTCAAGATTTTAAATGAATCATTGCTTTGTTTTTTATATTTAATATGGGAAAGATTTATTTTCAAGAATTAAATATTAATGAGGGGGATAATTGAGATTAATTAATTTTTATAGATGTTCCGTAACTTGTTACGAGGAGTTTTATTTTAGTTTCCAATATTCTATTCCATTAAAATTCTCATCTGGTTCAAGTTTTATTTTTCCTTTGAAAGAAATTTCAATTAATAAGTCATCAAGGATGTGTCGAAAACAAGAAGAAAAAACATCTTTTTTTGGTACATGATTTGGAGAATTATAATATGGATAAAGTCTGTTATATCTTTTATCTTGATATTCTAATTTAAATCCCCCAAAATATTTTTCTAATGGAAGGCAAATTAATTCTTTATCATCAATGAAAAATCTTAAATCGTTTTTGAATAAGAAATTAAATTTTTTTTTATTTAATTTTTCATAAATAACAAGGTTTTTATTTCCCATATGAGAAGGACTTAATCTAAAAAGTATTGGAGTGTAATTTTCAATTGCTTTTTGGAGATTTTTGAAGTCCTTTTCTTTTCTCATTAGGTATTGGGTCATTAAATATAAAAAATTTTGGATTTTAAATAAATATGTTTACTGGAGTTTGGGGGCAAAATTATGTTTGCTGTTTTACTCTTTAAAAATTGTTCCTTGCATTGTAACCCTCAATCAAAGAGTTCCAGCCAAGAATGTGGTTAACGTCGTGAAATAAAGACTTAATGTAAAATAGACATCTATACTTAATCCTTCAACTGTAATGGTCGGAGTTTGGATTGAAATCAATAAAAATAATCTTTTATAATATACAATTTTCAAACAAATTCCCAATGGTCAAAAAAATTTTGCTTAATTTTTCAATTAAATTCTTTCGGTTCGACTCAGACAAATCAAAATAAAAAGCCTGTGGAGGGAGTTGAACCCCCGACCTACTGCTTACAAGGCAGCCGCTCTGCCACTGAGCTACACAGGCGTATTATTTCTTGATGTTTTTAGTTTAAAAATTATTCGATATGTGTTTAGAAAAAAAACAATCTATAAAAAGAAATTTAATCTTTTTTGTTTATGGTTAATGAAAAGGAATATTTAGATATTAAAGAAAGATATGAAAAACAAAAAAGGCGCTTTCAAAATATTTCTTTGGGAGATCTTGTTTGGGAAACTATCTCCAGAGGATTTGAACTTGAGTATTTCCCTACCGTAGTTAAAAAGATAAATGTGGAGGAGAATTATCTTGATGTGGTTGATGTTAGTTCAAATAATGAAGAAAAAAGATATTTTTCTTTTTTAACTAAATCAGAAATGATTGAAGAAGGATTTTCGAAACAATCGATAGAAGAAGCATATAAAAAATATTCTAAAACAATAGAAAATGTAATAGAATATTCTTTAAAGAGGTAATTATAAAAAATTCTTATAAAACATTTTATTTAAATTTCAATAATTTTATACTTTTAGTTTTAAATTTTATTTTTGGTTTTCAGAATTTTCTTCTACTTTTAAAACTCTTATTTCACAAAGGGAAAGAGGATAAATTTTTTTTAATTTAATGCTTAATTCTTTTTGAATTTTTGTTTTAAGTATCTCGTCAAATATTTCTTCAGTTGTTTTTTCTTTTGCCCACGAAATTAATTCTTCTTTAGTTTTATTTCTTAAGGCTTTTCTGACGGCTCTTGAAACTTTTCTCCTTGTTACCAATAATGGTTTAATTCTTATTTGCGAATCTTTTGATTCTGTTGAAAAAGAATCTTCCACATAGTCCGTTCCTCTTCGAACCATTCTTCTTAAATAATATGGAAGCACTCTCAATTCTTTTGGAATTGTCTTAATGGTTTCATTTTCTACATCTGTTTTTAAAGTCATAATCATGGCTTTTCCCTTAAAAATCCTCGTTAAATCATATTTTATAAATCTATTTTTTAGGTCCTTTATTTCGTATGCCTGAAGTTGAGTTGTCTTTCCAATAAGGGGGATTTCTACATTGAAAAATCTTTTTTTTCTTTTTGCTATTGCCATTTTATTCTTGAATTACTTTTCCCGCCCTTTTACCTTTCTTTTGATATTTTGATTTTCCACATTCTTCGCATGTATACATTATGTTTGTTTTTTTGGTTGTTTTTGATTTTCTTTTAAATTTTGATACAGCAGGTTTTGAACCCCATTTTCCCTTATTTCCAATTCCGACTCCAAGTCCCCTTGTTTTTGCTCTTGCAATTCCCCCTCTTTTCAAAGTTCCTCTTTTTCCACCTGTTGAAATTGATTTTATTTTTTGTTTAGTTTTCTTTTTACAATAAGGGCAATACCTATTCGTTGTTTTTGGAATTTTCATATTTTTAATGTGAGAAATCAGTTTATAAAGCTTTTTATAATTATAGTCCCGCAGTTAATTATGGAAAGAGTAAAATTCAAAAAAGGAGAACAAAGAATTTTTTTAAAGTTGGTTTTAGAAAAATTAAATTGTCCATCGTTGAAAGATTTGAATCAATTTGGTTTTGAAATTCCTTACTCTACTTTGAAAAATTATTTTTCTGAATTTAGAACTCTTCCAAAAGATTTTTTTGATGATTTGTGTTATCTCTCTAAGGTCAATTTAAAAAAATTTAATTTTAGATATCTGAATGAAAATTGGGGACAAATTAAGGGGGGAATGAATAAACTTTTTTTATAAACAAATATTTATATATGTGTTTTTCATTTCGTAGTTATGGAAAAAAGGGTGAGGAATAAGGAGGGACAGGTGACTATTTTTGTTATTTTGGCGATAGTTTTAGTTCTTTCAATTTTTTCCTATTTTATTTTCAAAGATACTCTTTTTCCTACCAAAGTTTCTTCAACTTTTGAGCCAATTGAAAAAAGTTTTTTGAATTGTATTCAGGAAAAAACCGAAAATGGTATAAGAATTTTGGAGTCAAAAGGAGGGTATATAACTTCCCCGGAATTTGTTCCAGGTTCGCGATATATGCCTTTTTCTTCAGAATTAGATTTTTTCGGGGTCGGAATTCCTTATTGGCGTTCAATTAGTGGAAATAATCTTCCAATTAATCAAATTCCAACAAAAGAAATTATGCAGAAGCAGTTGGAGAGTTATTTAAATGAAGAAGTTAGATTTTGTAATTTTGATTTATTTAATCAGGAAGGGTTTCAAATCAAAAAAGGAGTTCCAAGTACTGAAGTCTTGATTGGAAAAAATTCTGTTAAAGTTTTTTTGGACATGAATCTGAATGTAAAGAAAGGGAAAGAAAGTGCAGTTTTAAAAGATCATCAAGTGGAAGTAAATTCAAAATTAGGTGCTCTTTATGACGATGCAATTGAGTTTTACGACCGGGAGTCAAAAAATTTAATTTTAGAAAACTATTCCGTAGATTTTTTGAGGAATTATGCCCCTGTAGATGGGGTGGAGTTAACATGTGCCCCAAAAGTTTGGGACGCAAATCAAATCTTTGACAAACTAAAAAATGCAATTCAAGATAACTTTTTTGCAATAAAAAATAAGGGGGACAAAAAAGATTATTTTGCCCTTAATCTTCCTTTAAATTCTCAAATTAGAATTATCAATTCTAAGAATTGGCCAAGTTCTTATGAAGTTAGTCCTGCGGATTCTCCCATCCTATTAGCAAATCCCGTCGGGATGCAGGAAGGACTTGGAATTTTAGGTTTCTGTTACGTTCCTTATCATTTTGTTTATAATTTGAAATATCCTCTTTTAGTTCAGTTAATTCAAGATGATGAAACTTTTCAATTCCCTCTTTCAATAATTATTGAGGGAAATGTCGCAAATAATACTCTTTCTGGAAATTCTATTCAAGATAAAAGTCCTAACTTGTGCGAAGGTCCTTTTTCCAATGTAACTCTCAATTTGGTTGATTTAAATTCAAATCCTGTTGAGGGGAACATCTCATATGATTGTTTGGGGTCTAAATGTCAAATTGGAGAAACTCGGAATGGAGTTTTTAAAGGGGAATTTCCTCAATGTGGAAATGGATGGGTTGTTGTTGATTCCCCCGGATATAAAAAATCTAAAGAGTTGTTTTCAACGGTTCAAGGAGGGAGTATTTCGGTAGTTTTAGATAAGAAGTACAAAAAAAGGGTTTCTTTGAATATAAAAAATAGAAGATTCAATGAAAAGGCAATTATTTCGTTTTCATCTGACGGGTTTTCACAAACATTAGTTTACCCAGAAAATAATATAATAAATTTAAGTTCTGGAACTTATGAGATAAAAGTTTATCTTTATGATAATTCAAGCATAAAATTTGATGCGACTACAATTAAACAATGCGTAGATGTTCCTTCGGGCATTGGAGGAATTTTTGGAATAACCCGGGAGGAATGTAGCGAGGTTAAAGTTCCTGAACAAAACATTTCAAATGTTTTGGTTGGGGGCGGAGGAGGAAGTTTTAATTTTTTAGAGTCTGATTTAAACTCAGATAAAATTTTGCAGATTAGTCTCGAGAGATATAATTCTCCAAAAACTCTCCAAGAGCTCCAAATAGTTTATGCTCTTATTGACGCAAAAAGTGTGGGGGTAGAATTTGTATGAACGTAAATAAAGGTTTAATTTTTGGAATTTTTCTTTTAATTGTTTTTTCTGGAGTGGTTTCTGCTTCATACGGAGTTTCGAATTATCAATTTGTTCGTCCAGGAGTTTCAAGCTCTTTTTTAAATTCAGGGGTTTCTTCCGATGTCAATTTCAACAGTGAGGTTTGTAGAAATGGGCAAGATTTTATTATCCGAATTGTTCCTGGAGGATGTACTCCCCCCGTGGTAAGAAGTGACCTTCTTGAAGAGCAAGATGTTCCCGTTTATTGTCAGCTTCAAGCTTTGAAAGTTAATCCGCTCATAACAGTTAGTTCAATAGATTCAATAAGTTTTGGAGCAGATTATCCAAAAGGAATCAGAACTGTTAGTTTTATTCCGAGTTATCCTTCTTTAGGGTTGAATAGGAAATTAAGCAATGGAATGTGGAATAATATTGGATATGCAGTTATATTTTTAAAACGAAATAGGAATGAATCTTCAATGCCAAAATCTTTAACGGGGGGTCTTTCTGCTAACATAAGATACACATTAAAAGACTCTTTCGGATTGAAAAATTATCAATTTTATCTTCCAATAATGTCGGATGCAGATTATAAAGAACGTCAAGGGCAATATGCATTTTTTAATAATATGGGATATTTAAGAGCTGATGATATTCAGGTAGATTCTGCTTCAATTTCAATTTATTCTGCTTTGAATGTTAATTCTCTTGGGAGTAATAAAGGAATAAGGAAACAGAAACTTTTAAATTATAATTTGAAAGTGGGAGAGGATTCTCCTAATTTCTTCCTTCCCGGTTTTGGATGTCTTGCTTCTTCTTCTCTTAGATTAGATTCGGTCGAAGGAAAAGACAGAACGGCTATTTTGAAAGTTAATTCTGAAACTTTTGAAGTTAAAAAGGGAGAATCTTTTTATGGGGGAAAATGTCGGGTGGTTTCAGACCCTTTGAGAGAGGGATTAAGGCAGAGTGTAGAGGTTTCCTGCGAAGGAGATGAGGGGAGTAGAACTTTCTCTTTAAGGATTGAGCCAAAAATTACCTTAAAAATAGATGGAAATGAAAGAGATTACCAAGTTGGAGATTTGTTGTATACTTTTCTCGATAAAACTATCTATCTTGGATATGTTGGAAATGATCCTAATGCAGGGATTAGTAATATTCAAAATTCTTTGGTTTATCTCGTTGCTGTTCCTACAAAATTTGTTTTAACTCCTTCAGGAGAACCAAAAGAGAAACTTGATTTGGATACTTTAACTAAAGTTGCAAATATTGCCAAAAATAAATTAAGGAATGATAAAAGTATAGGAGACATAACAAAAACAATTTTTGGAAAGATATCACATATATATGATTGGTTATTCAAAGGGGAGAATTTTGAGAGGATTAATTACGGGGTTTCATACGACGTTTTTGGGAAAAAAGTACAAATTGAAAGTTTTGCTGTTGGAACCAATTTAAACTTGAAGAATCAAACTCTCATAGGGTACAAGAGGAATTCTGTTGAGGATTATAAAAGAATTCAGGATAATTTTGCAAATGAAAAATACCCTGAAAATTCTCCGAATGTTCTTGGAGAGAAATCTCTTGCACAGATGATAAATCTTTCGAATATTTTAAATCAAAAAGAAGATTTGAAAAAGTATTGCGATTTATTTAAATCCAAATATCCGAAATCTTCTTTAGATATTTCACCTTGTGAAGGGATTCCAAAATATTCTAATGTAGGCGTTTCAACTCAGACAATTTTAATGGATGGGAATTATGGTGAAATTTCTTTCGAGGGGGTTCTTGATCCTGATTTTGAAGATTATGGAATTGAACTCAATATAAGGAGAGGAGATAAAGTTCTCCAAAGTCCATTAAAAATGAGTAAGGGGGACGTGGTATATTTGGATTCTCTCTTTGAGGAAAATGATAAAGGAAATAACGATTTTATAAAATTAGTTGAAATTCGTGATGGGAAAAGTGCGGTTCTTATGTTTGGATTGAAAAATAGAAGCACCCTCTCTAAGGTTGGAGCTTTTTTAGGGTCTGAAAAAGGTCTTTTAAATTTGAATGAACCATTCAATATAGAAGGGACGGATTATACTTTTGTTTTAAGAAAAGTCAATTTGAAGAAAGTTGCAAAAGTTTCTGTTCACACTTCTTTTAGAGATAAGAGCAAAATTAATTTTAACTTCACTTTGGGAATTGAAAAAAGAGCAATCCAACTTTCTCCCGAAGAGACAAAATCGAGAATTAAAAGTTGGAAAAATAGGATAAAGGTTCTCAAGGGAATTTCAAATTCTCTCGGTAAAGTAATTAAAGGTTTTAATGTTGCTTGTGAAGCTACTGGAGCAATTTTAACTTTGAAAAATTTGATAATTAATTCGGGAACTAAATCAATTGCTCGAAAAACGGTTATGAATGGAGAAGGGGGATGGAATTCGAAATGTGAAGGATTAAAAGTTGGTGAAAAAATTTATTCCACCAAGGAGCAATGTTTGTTTGACAATTCCGAGGAGATTGATAGGCAAGTAAAACAAGTCAGTGATGAACTTGATAATCAAAATAAAGAGTTAAAGAAAATTCAGGATATCGAAGGAGTCAAAACTTCCGGAGGGATTTTTGGTCAGGATATAGTAAATCAAAATGCTTTGATGGAAAAAGGATATTTAAAAAAAGTTAAAGAGAGTTTAGGGTCAAACGAATTCTTTGTAAATCCTGAAGATGGAACCCAATCTGTTGAGATGAATAAAATTAAGGAAATTTTAAGTGGGGAAAATTTTGGGAAAATTTACAGTCTTGAAGATGCAAAAAAAATTGAGCTTTATGCCAATTTGGCGTCAAAATATTCAAATGATTCAACTTACAGGAAAAGGTTGTTTAGTTTATTAAAAGGGATTGAGAAAAATGCAGACAATTTTCTTATAAAAACTAAGGCAGATGAAAAGATTAAGAGAGATGGTTTGAAGGGGACAAAGGTGAGAATTAGGGGTAATAGAAATTCAATAAAAGAAATTTACGATGGCGCAATAGCTCCTAAAGATTTTGGAGATATTTCGGAGGGAACTCCAGTTCAACCAATTGTTTATGAAAATGTATTTTATTATCTTACTTTAAAGGAAACTTCTTCAGGGGATTATTATATTGATAAAGTTTATGACAGGAATAAAGCACAAATTAACGGGAATGTTGCAACTATAATAAAGTCAAAATATTCTTCATTCAAGAAAATTGATAAATCAGAAAACACTCCAATTAAAAACCCTGAGATAAAATATTATGAAACTGATCCTTACAAAGGTCTTCCTTCATTAGTTCCCGTTGATTCTAAAAAAGGATGGTATGCTTATATTCCTCAGATTGTTTCTGCTTCTTCCTCGTCGAGAAGTTATGATTTATCTGCCAGAATAAATAGTTTTTGGATTTGTAATGCGGGGGCTGATGGAATTATGGAATATAAACCAATGAATGATGAGTGCCAATTAATTAATCTTGGAAATAGTAATACATATTCAAATATTGGTTCTTTGAGTGGAAATGATGCAATTAAATTAGTTAATGAGGCAGTAAATAATATTAGATTGGTTTCAAATGCTTATAAAAATGGGGTGAAAGAAGTAAAAATAGGGGGAGAACGTTTTAAGGTTGGTTCTCCGGCAATTGATCTTCCGACGATAGAATGTACAGACGTTATGAGTCCTTCTGATTGTAAAATTTTATTTAACACTTGCGATCCCGTGATTTGTCCTTCGAGTAGGTGTGATTTTGGGGGGGAATATCCTGTGAGAAATGTTATCCAATCCGGAATTTTTGGGAGCATTGCATTATGTTTACCTAATTGGAATGAAGGAATTAAAGTTCCAATTTGTGTAACTGGTGTAAAAGCAGGAGTGGATAATTTCGTATCTGTTGCAAATTCCTATGTGGAATGTTTAAATAAAAGTCTTGATACGGGGGAAACGACAGGAATCTGTGATGAAATAAATAGTATTTATATGTGCGAGTTTGTTTGGAAACAGGCTTTGCCGATTCTTAATCTTGCAGTTCCGAAAATAGATAGTTTAATTTTTGGAGGAGGTGCAAAAGGAGGGGGAGAATATATTGGAGGAATTCAAGGTGCATTAAAAAATGCAAAGGATTCTGCAGATTATTTAGTCCAATATTATTCTGTGAATGCAAATAGTGCATTTAAAGCGAGAAGTCAAAAAGAAGTTGGGGGTTTGGTTTGTAAGAATTTTTTATCTGTGGTTTATCCTCAAGGGCAAGGGGCACTTGAAATGTTAACTCAATCCAAAAGTCCTCCGCAATTTACCGCGAAATTTGATGTAATTCCATTTTCGAGTGTTACATACCCTCCACAATCCCAATATAAAGTTTTTTATCATATTTTTGCGGGGAATGATCAAGGGGCGTATTATAGGGTGTATCTAAAAGGGGATGGTTCTTCTTATTTTAGAGATGCTTTTATTTCGAGACCGGTTGATTCAGGTTATATCTCTCCAGGAGAATATAAGACCAATACTGTAGATTTTACGGCTGATGAAGGGTATAAACAACTTTGTGTTCAGGTAAATAATCAAGAAGAGTGTGGATTCGGGACAGTAAGCACGAATTTTGCAGTCAATTATTTGGGAGACCAGTATGTGAAGGAGCAGGCGAGTTTGAAAAATATTACGAGTCAAAAAGAGTGCATTTCTGGAAGCCCAAATTTATTTAGTTTGTTGAATCCAAATTTGGAATCGGGTGTTACAAATGCTATTTCTCCGGATTTATCCCGTGAGGGAATTACGAGAATTTGTGCAACCAAAAATCCGGGGAGTAAAAGTGACGTTAATTATCCAGGTCCTGATCAAAGATGGATTGATGTAGGATATTGTGACAATGTGAATATGAGGTGTTGGATAGATAAACAAAGTGTTGTTTCTCCAAATGTATTTAACTTTCAAATTAGTGCAAATCAGACACTTCAAGGTTTAAATAATCTTTTAAAAAAGAATCTTCTAAAGCAGAAAGGACTCTTGAATGATAATCAATTCACTCTAAAAATTAATGAATTGGATAAGGAAAAGATTCCTTTTAAAAAAATAAATTTAATTGAGAAAATTTACGATAAGGTTCTTGAAAGCAATAAAAAGGCCTATCTTTTATTTTTAAGGGGAAACATCTATCAAAATTTGGCCGTTGAATTGTTTAGAAAATTGGGTTTAAATAAAATTGTTGATACTAAAATTTCTCAAGGTATCTTTTCTAAGCTTCTTGTTAAGGATGTAGAAGTTGGGGGAATTTTAGAGAAGGGAGATATTTCAATAAAAATTGTTAAAATAATAAAAGAGGGGATTAAAATGAAATTGTTTTCTTCGTGGGGGGAAAAAGAACTTTTTAGAGGAAAAGTAGGGGATTCAATAAAAAGTGAAGGTTATGAATTAGTTAGTCCTGATGTAGGTTTTTCTTGGAGTTCTTTTGAAAAAATTTTGGGAGAAGCATTGGCAAGAGAGGGGGTTTACAAAGATGGGGGGAATTCTCTTTTTGTAGATAATCTTTATCAAAAAGGGTTTTTAACAAAAAAGCAGTATTCAATTATTAGGGGTGAGAATTGGGATACTGGCTGGTCTTTTTTGAATAAGGGGATTAATCTTTTAAATGGCGAAGAGGATATGGAGGAGGTTGCAAAATATTTAGTTCAAAATAAGATTAATGAAAGGTTAATGAGCGTAAAAATTTCAGATTTAAAAGTGGGAGATGTCTTGTTCAAAAAAGGAGAAAGATTTGTTATTGATAAAATTAAAGAAACTCGTTTGGGAAATGTCTCTCTTTTTCAAAAAGGAAAAGATAAATATTTTCAGGTAGCTAAGAAAGAAAATAATCTTTTTGAATTAGGTTTTATTCAATATCTTAATAGTTCCGATATTGAGAGGTACAAAAAATTTAAGTTAAGAAATTTAAATTCAAAAGATGTTTTAATGCTCTGGAAAGGAGATTTGAAAGTTATTACCCATTGGAGTGATGTTGTTTCTTCAAAAGACCTTTCTAAAAACATTTTTGATTACCCTGAAATTATATACTATAAAAGAGTTCCCATTCCTAAAAAATCTGAATTAGAGAAAGGATCATTAAATTTGAATAATTCGGAAATTCAAAAATTAAAAAAATCAAAAAATTTAATGATTCAAGATTTAGAAATTGGAGGGGCGGTAGTTATTGATGGCAAAATAAGTGTTCTTGCTGATTTGGTTAAATCTGGAAATAAAGGAAGTTTCATGGATAAAAATGGTCAAGCAATTGTTAGTGGAAATGGGGAGGATTTAGTAAAAGGACTTGAATATTACATATCTCCTTCGGAGGTTGGAAAACTTTCGAATATAAAAGTTTCGAGCTTGGTAGGAAAAGATTTAAGTTTTGGAATAATGATGGATTCACGAGGATATGTTTTTATTCCTAAAGAAGTAAAATATTTTCCTCCTTATACTCCTCCTGTTGGTTCATCCATTACTCCGAGGCCTTTAGGATATTACGTTATTAATTCTAAATCTAAAGATACAATTTTGAAAATTTATAATTTAAAAGCGAATTTACTCGAAGCAGGAATAATTTATTATAAAGATTTTGCAAAGGATTTAAAGAAGAAAGTAAATATAGAAGAATTGAGGGCGGGAGATGTATTAAAAAGTGGAGGGGATTTTATTAGGATTTCAAAAGTAAAAATTAATGGAAGTGAAGTAATTGTCTTTTCTTCAGAAGATAATCTTTTTTTGAAGGAAAGTGGTTCTAAGAAATTAATGGATTTAGGTTATACAGGGTATATCCCCCCTAAAAATGGAGATAGTTTGGGGACTGTTTCCCAAGCAATTTTAAGAGAGAATTGTAAAAAGTATTATTCGGACATTAAAACTATTTCCAATAAGTATGGAATGGATCCTTATTTGGTTCTTGCGGTGATGTATCAAGAGTCAAAATGCAATTCTTCCCCAAAAGTCACACCTTCAACAAGTTCTTATGGGATTATGCAAATTAATGCTAATGTTTGGTGTGGAAAATTGGGATTATCATCAGATAAAGAAGAATGTAAAAAAGTTTTAATTGAAAATCCTGAAAAGAATATTGAAGTAGGTGTTAAAATTCTTTCCGATTATTATAAAAATGATTTAGATACAATTTACTTTACGGGATGTAGTGTTCAGAATGTTGAGTATTCTGGATGGGAAGCTGCATTAAGAAGATATAATGGTTTTAAAGGAAATAATATTAAAACCTGCAATGAAAATTATCCTTCTCAGGATTATTATGTAGAAAATGTAATAAAAAATTTTAATTTGTTAAAAGATTTAAGGATTTTTGGAAATTTCGAGGTAGGCAAAACTTGCCCTTTTGTTTACGTTCCAGATTCAATTTCTAAATTAAGTAATTCTCAGGAAAAAATTTTGCGGGTTACTCAGAATTTAGACGGGACTATTGTGGATAGTAGGGAGCTGAAAGATATTGACGATGGTGGGGGGGTCAATTGTTATTCTGCTGTTGCGAATGTGTATCTTAGTGCGGGATTGGACTTGACTACGGACCTTAAAAGGATATATGCTGCAGGGAAAAATGCGGTTCTTAGTGATGGAACTAAGTTGGGAGATATTACTTCCTTTCTCGGAAATGAGATAAATTCCCGGTTTAGTGAGGAGCAGAAATTAAATTTATTGTCTCCTGGGTTTAAGATGGATATCGCATATAAAAGAGGAAATTCGTGGAAGACTCACACAGTTATCTTTCTCAAATGGATTAATAAATCTCTTGGATTGGCGAAGGTTTTTGACTGGAATGGTTTCAAAATTAATAAGGGGGAAGTGGATAAAAATGGGAAAATTTGCTCTGAAGGAATGTTTTATCCCAGAACAACAAAATGTAAGATTTATAGGTATAATGAGATTAGTCTAAGAGATAGGGATAATTTTATTTATCATATTCGTGGTTTTAAGAAGAATCAAAATTTTCTTAAAAAGGATGAAGCAATTTATTCCGCATTAAGTTCTTTAGCAATTTCCGATACAACAAATCCATTTACATTTAAAGAATTAAACAAACCTCATTATGTTAAAAGTGTAAATCAAGCAGGATTTAATCCGGCTGTTTTGTGGGATGGTTTTAAAGAATTAGTTGGATTGGATGGAATTCCCGATGAATTGAAACCCTATTTAAAGAGGATTCCGCTTTATCAAGAGCTGAAAAGTTATAAAAATTACAATTTGGTTTTTAAGAGTGGGTTTATGAATAATGATAAAACTAATTTGGGAGGCTTTAATCCTCTTTCTAGCAAAGGGGGTCTCCCTTCTTTAAATGAAAATCCTTCTGGAGAGATATTCATTGCCCCCTTAGATAAACTTCCAAATTTTCAAAAAGAAGAGTATGAAGATGCAATTTATCATGAATTAATTCATGCAAAACAATATTATGATTTATGGTTATATGGTCAAAGAGGGGAGAAAAAAATTCCTTCTTGGAAAGTTATTCTTTATCTTCTTAATGATCCAGGAGAATCTAAATTTGGTTCTTTTATTGGAGAGGAACTTGAGGCATATTTCAAGCAAATTATTTATTCAAAAAATAGGGGGGTTCAAAAAGTTTCTTCCGATACTCTTGCTGCTTATTTCATTTTCTCTAAGGATGTTAAAAAAAGATTAAATGACCTTCTTGATGAGGGATCTTTCTCTAAAAAGAATATAAAAATTGTTTTGAGTTTAGTTTCTAATTATGATGAGAAAATAGAATCTCTTACGGGGTATAATTATTCTTCTTTTCTTAATGATGTGATTTCCGGATCTCTTACTAAAAATAGCAAAATTTCTTTTAAGTAATGATATGCGAGGACTAGGATTCGGTTTCGTGAACAAGTCACTCACGATATTTTTTGT
>CAYLLR010000016.1:0-6285 GCA_964384965.1 Candidatus Woesearchaeota archaeon
ATAGCCCTGCCAGTGCTCGTAACCTGTGTTGCTTAAAGTTTGTAATTGAGAGCACCAAAGTTACTCGTCGAACCTTCAGGTTCTCATCCTGATTTATTTTTATTTTAATCTTATAATAGCCCTGCCAGGATTCGAACCTGGGTCACAAGCTCCAGAGGCTCGTATACTTGACCGCTGTACTACAGGGCTTTAAAAAAATCAAACCCTAAGAGTTTTAAAACTTATCTTTTAAAACCCCGACGTGAAAAATAATTAAAATAAACAAAAAGTATAATAAATAAAAAATAAACTGACTAATTTGTTAAATTATTCTGAATTCACACCAGGGGTCTCTTCAACACTTTCTTCGGACTCTTCTGGTGATTCTTCAGTTGATTCACTATTCTCTTCAGACACTTCAGAACTTAATTCTGGTGCCTTCTCTTCCGAAGATTCACTCTCAGTTGATTCAGACTCTTCGGGTGATTCTTCAGTTGATTCACTATTCTCTTCAGAGGTTTGTTCGTCAGAATCTTCATTCACTTCATCACTTGATTCCTGGACGCCTTCTTCACCAGTTTCTTCTTTAGAAATTTCTTCATTAGGCTCTTCTATCAGAGTCTCCACATTCACTTCTTCAGAAACTTGTCCTTGAGTTTGTTCTTCTTCCATTTTTCCTCCTTTTGATTTTGTTTAATAAAAAATTAATGAAAAAAGTTTTTTTAAAGGTTTATGTTCTATTAATTATACAAATTTAAAAAAGAAAAAAACATTACTCTTCGAAAAAATAAAAAAAATTAATTTCTATTGGGGTTACATATTTTACAGGGGGTGAACTTTTTAAGTTGAAAATATTTTTTATCTTTTTTTTCAATCAAATATTTCTGTTTTATCATTCCAGAAAACCTGCATGTTTTCAAGTGATATTTCTCTTCTTTGCTTGAGCCAATATATTTTTTCTTTTCTTCTGCATTTTTCATCAAGGGATTTTTCAATTTTTCAATTTTCTCCTCTATTGTTATTCTTTTGGAATCTTCCACCCCCGTTTTAAAATTTGTCTCTCTAACTTCTTCTTTCCTTTCTGGTTTTGATATTTGCCCCTTCACAAACTTTTCTTGATAAAGAAAAAAGATTATTGCAATTAAATAAACTAACAAAATTCCAATTAACAAAAATTCCTGATTCGGTTTTCTTAAAAGAGGTAAACTTATTATCCCAACTATAAAAAGTGTGATAGCAATTCCAATGAGAAGGAAAATCAGAAAATTGGCTGACTTAATTTTCCCATTTTTAAAGTAACTTTTCATATTTAACAAAGGGTTTTTTTAGTATATAAAAATTTATATCCTCCATTTCACATGCAATCGTTGAATTTCTAAAAAAGTCAAAATTAGGAATTTTCCTCTTAGTCGCCGTTATACGTCCCGAACCCAAAGAGAAAAATAAATAGAAAGATGCGAAAATTAAATAAACAACTTTATTTTTTAAGTAAAATATGGATACTAAAATTTTCAATGCCACAAAGAAAGATGTTGAAAAACAAAAGCATAATATCTTTATAGGAATAAGTTTGGGAGTTTTAAAACCTCTAACTAAGGAAATGGCAAGGGAGTATATTAAATGGGCATTGAAAAATACAAAAAATAAAGTTGCTATTTTAATAGCAGATGAAATTGCCAAATTCAATTACAAAATCTTTAGTAGTTATAGTGAGGGAAAATCTGAACGACGAGCAATTAAAGAAGGAGATAAATATACTAATTTTTTCCATGAAACAATAAATAAATTTTCAACAGAAGAACAAAAGAAAATTCTAATTTTAAGATGGAAAGATATTTGGAATAAAAGAAAGGAAAAAATCAAACTAACATTAGAAGAAGAGTACGTATCCAACAAAGAGTTTAAAGAAAAAATTCAATTTTTTATAAATAAATATGCAAAAAAACGAGGTAAAAAAATAGATAAAGAAAAAGTTAATTATTTATCAGAATATATTCTCTATGAATTGCCCACTTTATTGGATGGAATTGAATATGAACAGGAAAAATATCGCCTTCTGTTATATCCAACATTTGAAAGTTCTGGAATGAGTGAAATCGTTACAAAAATTGAAAATGAAAAGATTTTTCCAAATCTAAAGAAAAAATTGGGTTTGGCTGAAAAAACAATTATGGTTGAAACATATTTGGAGCACACACACTAATTTAAAAGGTGAAAAAAACAATTTTTATTGAGTTGGAATCCAGTACTCCTTATTAAAGATTAGACAAATAATTAAAATGCAAAGAGATTATGTCAAATAATAAAATAATTTTATAATATATTCTTTCAAAAAGATAAATCTTTAAAGATAAGTTAAATTATTAAATTGGAAGGGTTGACGAAATAAAGATAAACAAAAATTATAAGAAAATTGCAGTAATCTCTGAAGTAGGAGTCAAGAAATATTACAAAAAATTAGAAGATATAGGGGGCTTAAAGGGTTAAATATTTATAGTTTAATTGACCATTTTATCAATGGAAAAACATTGGACAAATCAAAAGATTATAAAACTGGTCTAATTGTAAATTTGTTGGTAAATGGGAGAAACTAAAAGTATGGCGAAAAAATCTAAAAAAAATTCTCAAGTTTTTAATGAGAAAAAAATTTTTCTTCATGAATTTATGGTCAATGGAATTTGCAATTATCTTTCTCCAACTGAAGAAGAACGTAAAAATCTTTACTCGTTTCTTTTTGAAATTTATGAACTAAAAGATTCTCCCAAAATAAAAATTTTGGAATCTTCTTTGGACTTTTACTCTTTTAGACCCGATGAAGAAGAAAAATTGAACTATGAAAGTTTTAAAACCCCCATTTATTTTTAAAACCTAAATTTTAATCATCCCTTTTTGCCATTCACGAAGGATTTCCCTAGAAGCTTTATCTTCGTTGATTTTTCCCCCTTTTTTTAAAAAATTCTTTTTGGTTCCAACTTTTTCAATTAATTCATCGGAACTTTCTGCATGAATTCCATAATAGTTTTCCAAAACACTTTTATACTTTTTGAAAAGTTCATTTATTATAAGATCTGGATCTTTTACTTGCGTATAACTTTTTCCTCCAGCAAGAGTGTGTTTTGATATTTTTTCTTTATCCGTCAAGGAATATTGGTCATCCGGAATTACCCCGGGAGAATCTATTAATAAAATGTCCTCGGAAAGTTTTATTTTCTGAATATTTTTTGTGAATCCTGCTTCAGATCCTACCCCTGCCCCGGCCTTTCTTGCTAAAAGGTTCAACAGAGAACTTTTTCCAGCATTTGGGTATCCAATTACCCCCACTTTAATTTTTTTATCATTTCCCAAAACAACCTTGTCCTTTTTTATTTCTCGTTTTTCCCTTTTTTCAATTGTCCTTGAAATTTTCTTTATTAAATTCCTTAAATCTTTTATGCCCCTTCTTTTAGTACACGAAACAATCGCATATGGAAAGACCGTTCCCTTCAATTCGTTTAATTTTGAATTTTTTATCAAATCTGATTTATTTAAAACATAAATTATTTTTTTGTTCTGTTTTCTAATTTCTTCTTCTAATTTTTTGTTTCTCGTTTCTTCTAAAAACCTTGCGTCTATTACTTCAAGAATTATATCTGAAACATCTATCACATTCTTTGCAATTTGAGGATATTTTGTTCTTTGCTTTTTTATTTTTTCAATATGTCTTGTTCTGTGTGAAGAATATGTATATTGTACCATAAAAGAAGAAAGGAATAACTAGTTTAATAGGTTTTTTATTAACCTCAATTTATCTTCATAATATTTTGCGGATTTCAATTCTTTTGACAGATGTTGAATTTAAATTTAATTTCACTTTTTATTTTTTGTCTTCCCATTGTACTTACAAAATTTCTTCCTAAATTCTTCAATAATCTCCGGGTCAAAATAGTAATAATAACCTTTAGAAAAAATTATCTCCGAATCAATTAAATGCTCTAACATAGAACCAAAAACATCTCTTTTCTCAAGATTTAAATTTCCATATTTATTATCTACTTTCTCGAGAAAGTCAAACTTATACACCCCAGAAGGATTTTCAACTGCAATTTTTCCAATAAATTCTAAGATGTAACAATTTCTAACTTTTATCCCCAAATTTCTCATAAAAACCGAAAAATCAAAGGGTTTATAATAATTTATATTTTAAAAATTAATTTTTCTTTTTTCTATTTACTTTTTTCCCATTAATAATTTTTATCATATCAAAAAAACTCTTTTTTTCGAATGAAATTATTTTATTCTCTTCAAGGGAGATTGTTACTTTCAACAAACCCAAACTGGTTAAAAAAAGAGTTCCTATCAAAAAATCTTTCCCATCTAATCTTTGCAAACTAAACAAAAGCTTTTGAATTTTTCCCTTAATATTTTCTTTTTTCATCTTATCAGAAATCATCTTTTCAAAATCCTCAAAGTTAAAATCATAATCCGTAGAAATTTTTTCAAAAGATTCCGCCTTGAAATTTTCCACTTTCAAAATTTCTATTTCCCCATCAACCCTAAAAGAAAACATTTCTTCCTTATTGGGTAACCAAAAGTCAAAATTAATTTTATTATCCTTTCCTCCGTGTTCTTTATCAATTATAAAAAAACCAGAACAAGGATAAGCCAGACTATTTTCCCTCATAAAGTTTTTATATTTATCGGAACTTATTAACTTTTCATAATAAAACTGAAAGTTCATAAAAGATTCAAAAAAAGGAAGTTTATAAAATTAATTAGAAAAGAAGATGTTTCCCCTTAAGAATCATCCTTAACTTTTCTTAAAATTTTATTTATTTCAAATCTCTAAAATTTAATTCTCCATTAAGAAGACTTCTTAAAATATTTTTTAATTTATTTTTCTCTACTCTTTTTTGATTTCCACTATCCCTATCTCTCAAAGTCACCGTTTCATCGTTTAAAGAATCATAATCCACAGTAATAGCATATGGAGTTCCTTGCATTGCACTTCTCAAATATCTTTTTCCTATGCTACCTGAAAAATCATAATCCACCACAAATTCCTTTTCTAATTCAGATTTAATTCTCCAAGCAAATTCTTTAAGTTCTGGTTTTTTCATCAAAGGAAAAATTGAAATATCAATTGGACTCAAATTATAAGGAACTCTAAAAGTTGTTTTTCCTTCTTTCTCACTTTTTTTATCATAAAATAAATCAATTAAAGCATAGGTTGGCCTATCACTTCCAAAAGCAATTTCCAAAATGTGAGGGGTGTATTTTTCCCCATTTTCCCTTCTTGCTTCAAGTTTAGCCCCTGAAGCTTTTGAATGTTGTTTAAGGTCGTAATCCCTTCTATCGTGAATTCCACAAACTTCCGTCCATCCATAATTATTCAATTTTATTTCAATATCCCACGCATCATCCGCATAGAACGCCTTTTCGTCGTCGTGATGTTGCCTTAAACGCATTCTCTCAGGTGGAATTCCAAAGTTTATAAATTGAGAATAAGCTAACCAAATACACCACCCATATGCCTGACTTTTGATTAATCCTTTCTCCAAAGCTTTTTCAATTGAGATTTCTTTAAATTTATAGTCCCCCTTTTTCTGTTCATCCTCAGACCAAAACGGCAATTTTTCTTTTTTTATTTTTAAATATTTTTCCCATTTGTTTTTCTCCTTGGGGTCTATAAAAATTTGTCCTTCTGCTTGAGTAAATTCTCTTCCTCTCAAAACATTTTGTCTGGGAGAAATTTCATTTCTGTAAGCTTTCCCAATCTGAAAAACTCCAAATGGGAGTTTCTTTCTAAAATAATTATAAAATTTTAAATAAGGTAAATATGTTCCTGTTGCGGTTTCAGGTCTTAGGGAAGTTCTCTTTCCTCCAACAATAGTTTCCATCATTAAATTAGAAAAACCAATTCTTTCTTCAAAATTTCCTCCACAAGTCGGACACTTTATTTTATTTTTTTTGACAAATTCTAAAAGTTTTTTCTCACTAAAAGAATCTGCAGGAACATCATAATTTTCCTCTATTAACTTATCCGCCCTGAATACTGCTTTACATTTTAAACATTTGATAATCCTATCTTTAAAAGTATCTAAATGCCCGGAAGCCTTCCAAACTTCATTAGGTAAAATTGTTGGCCCTTCTATTTCTTTAAATCCGTTTTTAGTAAAAGTTTTTCTTATTGAATTTTCAATTTTATTTTTTAAAAGTTTCCCTAAAGGACCATAAGTATAAAATCCAGAAAGTCCCCCATAAATTTCGGGACTTGGCCCCCAGATAAAACCAGCATCAGAAACGAACGACGAGAATTCTTTTTCCTTT
>CAYLLR010000016.1:6385-6821 GCA_964384965.1 Candidatus Woesearchaeota archaeon
TGGCCCCCAGATAAAACCAGCATCAGAAACGAACGACGAGAATTCTTTTTCCTTTTTACTTTTCATACTTCTAAAAAGAGTTTCAAATACTTATAAAGTTTTTTATGTAAAAAATAAGAAATTAATAAAATTAGAATATTTTAAAAAGTCGTTTGAGCCAACTTAAAAGATTGTTCCAAAATCCTTCTTCAACACACTTACTATCAATACAAGAATTACTTAAACATTCAAAACTATTTTCACAAAACTCATTCTTTGATTTTTGTACTATAAGAGTATTATTCTCATTACAGTATTTGCCCTCTTTTCTATACCCCAGAGGCAAACATTTTCCATCTGCATCACAACCATTACATTGTTTATTAGAAAGACTTTTATTAATAACACAAACACCATTAGAACATCCATTTGGACATTTATAAGAAACTGCAACATC
>CAYLLR010000016.1:6921-16090 GCA_964384965.1 Candidatus Woesearchaeota archaeon
TAATGCTTCCTTTTGTATATGGGTCCATAGCTCCGTCTGTCTGAGTACAAGTATCTTCACTAACACAAACACCATTAGAACATCCATTTGGACATTTATAAGAAACTGCAACATCATAAGTTTTTACCCCATTAGTTGTCTGGCTTGCACAAGTTGTTTCTAAAAGATATTTTCCACTTGATGAATTTTTTGGAGGTGTAATCCCTTTATCAAGAAACATCTTTATTACCTCCACATTAGGAGTTCCATCCGGAACCTCGAAAGGAGCATCAAAACAACCATCACTCCCTGTTATTGTGCCTCCATTCTGAGTAATATTAATGCTTCCTTTTGTATATGGGTCCATAGCTCCGTCTGTCTGAGTACAAGTATCAGCAAAAACAAAAACAGATAGAAATAGCACCCCCACAATTAAGAAAAAAGAAGAAAAAATTATCTTTCGACTCACCATTATAACCTACATAACTATTTCCTTATTTTTAAACTTTTCTGACTGAGTTGTTTTTCAATAATATCTTCCTTTCACTAAAGATTTAGACCTTTTCCACAAAAACCAACTTCCTAATAAAACAATTAAACCAATTAATGAAAGTATCAAGGCATTAAAAGATTTACTTATAATTGTCAAAACAATCCCAGCCAAAATGAAGAAGATACCAATAATTAAAGAACTAATAGATTTCAGTCTCCAATTCCATCCTTCAAATTTATAAGCTGTAGAGAAGATTTTGTTTCCAAAACTTTGTTGCTGTTCTTGTTGTCCCATTATAACTTCAAGTCTTTTGAGTATTTAATTTTTCCTTTTTATCTAGATTTTTCTGGTGATTAAAAAATAAATATTCTACCGAAAGAAAAATTAAAATTCCAAATGTGATGATTATTTTATATGTTAATGTTGATTTAAGAATTTCTCCTTTGTTATTACTAAATGTCCCTAAATTCATCCACATTCCTATAAGGATTATAAAAACAATGATTGTAAAAACAACTAAAATTCCAAAAACAAAACTTTTCGGTGTTTTTTTACTTTTCATTTTTTTATTTTGAGGGATTCTCTATAATTTGAACTAAAGATTCTTTATTTATTTTATCTTCTATTTTCTTTTTGTAGAGTTTACAATAAGAAACCCATCTAACATTTTAATTTATAATTGATTCCCAAAAAAAACTTTCACAGGGGTTTTTTTTAGAGTATTCTTATAACAACTAACACCATAATACTTTTCTTCATATAGTCTTTTATCTTCTCTAACAAGAGTATCCTCCTTCCAAATCCCAATTTTTTTATCATCCATTTTTTCCCTTAATTTCCTTTTTTAATTTATCAATAAATTCTTTAACCGAATAGTTCCTAATATTTTTTCCATCCCTAACTTTAACAGCTATGTTTTTATTTTTCTTTTCATCCTCACCAATTGTTACCAAATAATTAAATCGCTCAATTGAAGCATCCCTCACTTTTTTTCTAATGGATTCATTCCGATTATCAATTTCAACTCTAAACCCCGCATCGAATAAGTTTTCATAAATTTTTTTTGCATAATCCTCAACGGATTCACCCATCGTTAAGATTTTGACCTGATTAGGGGACATCCAAAGTGGGAATTTCCCGTTATAACTCTCACTAATTATTCCAATAAACCTTTCTAACGAACCATAAATAGCACGATGAATCATCACGGGTTTTTTTTCTTTCCCTTTTTCATCGACATAAGTTAAATCAAATCTCCGAGGTAAAGACATATCGAACTGAATTGTTGAAACCTGCCAAGTTCTTCCAAGGGAATCTTCCAAATGATAATCAATTTTTGCACCATAAAAAGCACCGTCCCCTTTATTAATTTTATATTTGATATTTTTCTTTTTTAGAACATTCTCAAGAGTTTTTTCTGCAAAATCCCATTCTTCTTTGGTTCCAATCCTTTTTTTAGGACGAGTTGAAAGTTCAATATGGTGGATTTTTAAATTAAAGGTATTCAAAATTTCCTCTGTTAAATCCATAATTTTACTAACCTCTTCTTCTGCTTGGTCTTGCGTACAAAAAATATGTGCATCATCCTGTGTGAATTGAATTACTCTAAATAATCCAGATAAAACCCCACTTAATTCAACCCTATGAACCACGCCAAGTTCCGAAACTTTTAACGGAAAATTTTTATAGGATTTTGGGTCTTCTTTGTAAACTAACATTCCCCCAGGGCAATTCATTGGTTTTGTAAGAAAATCTCTTCCTTCATACTTTGTTCTAAAATTATTTTCATGATATTTTGACCAATGCCCAGAAACCTCCCAAAGTTTTTTATCCATTATTTGAGGGGTAGAAATTTCCTCATATCCTTCTCTTCGATGCAAAGCTCTCCAATATTCAATTAATTTATTTTTTATGAAAAGTCCTTTGTCATGCCAAAAGACCATTCCAGGAGCTGCCGGACTAAAACTCCAGAGATTCATTTTTTTACCAATAATCCGATGATCATTTTCTGCTAATTTAGAGGTATCCAATTTTGATTTAGAGATTTCATAAATCAATTTTTTTAATTCTTCCTTGCTTAAATCTTTAATTTCATCAACCGTCTCATTTTCGGAAAAAATTTCCCTGGACAATTCACTTAACGGATGTCCTTTAACTTTTAATTCAAAACTTTTATAATATCCGAAAGGGACGAGATAAACTTTGTAACCTTCTTCGGATAATTTTTTGTAAGCATTTTTTAAAATTTCAATTGCATTCTTAGGACTCCCAAGATTATTAGATAAATGCGCATACGGATAAAGAACAACTTTCTTTGTTCCAACTTGTTTTAAAATTTCTTTAATACTTTTTAGATAATTTTTCAAAACTTCAGAATCATCCCCCTTCTCAATAGCGGTTAAAACAACCAATGCTTCCCCAACTTCTTTTTTACCCACATCTTGGTCGGGAGCTAACTCCTCAATACTCTTCAAAGCTTTTTTCAAAACTTCCCATTTTATATAATCTACATGTAAATTAAGTGTCTTCATAAAAAAACAATGAGAAGGGATTTTATAAAATTAATTGACAGGCTTATAGATAAATTTATCAATCATCTTTTCAGCTTCTTTCCTTTTCTTTTGATGTTCCGCCAAGAATTCATTAATTTTTTCAATTAAAATTGCCTTAATTTCCCCTGAAAGAAGTTCCCCTCTTTTATACTTCGAATAAATCTCCTCCAATTTTTCATCATCTTCTTCAAAATATTTCAACCATTGTGCAGCAACATCTTTTTCCACATCTCCCCCATATTTTCTATGCTCTTTAACTGTGTCTCTCCCTCCACTAAATGCATATTTATTTATTTTTCTTTTAACTTCCTCGGGGGTATCAGTCAGGAGAATTGCTTTATCTACATCACTTGAAGACATTTTACCTTCCATCCCCCCCAAAGGAGGCATAAATTTAGAATGAATTATTGCCGGCTTCTTATGTCCAAGTTTTTCAATCACATCACGACTGATTCTGAAATGAGGGTCTTGATCAATAGCCATTGGAATCAAACAATAACGATCCTCCCCTTTAAGAATATTAGGCAAAAAAACAGGAACAGTTTGCATTGCGGTATAAAAAATACTCCCAATATTATTTGAATCTGTAAATCCAAAAGCCCCTTTTATCATTGAAAAAGTTATTTTCTTTGCAACTTTAACTGCTTCAGGATAAATAATTCCTGCATGTTTTGTATCTAATAAAAAATGCGTCTTTTTGGGATCGAAACCCAAAGCAATAACATCAATCATATTTTCTTTTGTCCATCTTTGAATCTCTTCCCACGATTTATCTTTATACAAAAATTTTTCGTCATCTGTAAACTGAAACCAAAGCTCAACATCAAATTTATCTTGTAACCATTTTGTAAATCTCCAAGTAGCAATGTGCCCCAAATGGATTGGACCCGAAGGTCCACAACCAGTATATAAAAAAAATTTATTTCCTTTTTTATACTCATCAATTACTTTTTTTAAATCCCGATATGCAAAAAAAATTCCTCGACGAAGATAAGGATGAACCTCCCCCACAAGATTCTTAATCTCTTCAAGCAAATCGGGAGTAATTTTTTTTACACCGAATTCATTAATCAATTTCTCATAATCAATTTCACCTTTAACTTCATAGGGATTTACTTTCTGAATTTCTTTCATTAAAGAAACAAACCAAGACCATATTTAAATATTTAGTTCATTCTCAAATTGAGGTATATTCAAACAAAAATAAATCTTTAAATATGTTAAATTTGATAGATTTATATGGCTGAGTTCTTCATTTTACTAAAAATTGAAAATGGAAAAATTAAACCCGTCAAAGACATTCTAAAAAAAATTCCAGAAATTAAAAGCATTGCTTCAAATAACGCAGAGCCCAGCTTAGCAATTTTTATCAAATTAAATTTCTCAGAGGATTTGCACAATTTTATCTCAAAAAGACTAAGTAAGATAACTTGGATAAAAAAAATTGAGACAGGAATTGTTGTAAAAAAGCAACAAAATGAATTATAAATCATGGGCAATCCTTTCTGGATTTTTCTTTGCATTAAACCTCGTTCTTGATGGATTTAATCTAAAAATTATTTTTGAGAACATTTATGTATATGCTTTTTTAGGGGGATGGATTGCTGTTATCTTAACATTTCTTGTTGCTTTTTTCTTCGGAAAAAAATTTGACAAAAATTTTAAAAAAGTAGGAGCTATTCCCAAAAAAGGAATCAAATATGCTCTCCTAGCTGGACTATTTGCAGCAGCATATACTTTCTTCTTATTATATTTAATTAAAAAATTCGACCCCTCAACAATTGGTGCACTTATACCCTTTACACTCCTCTTCTTAATTTTAAGAGACTTTCTTTACGTAAAAGAAAGACCCTCCTTTTCAGAACTATCAAATTTCCTGATAATTTTTGTGGGAGCAATTCTTGTAAGTTTTAACGGGTTTTCTTTTGATTGGGAAATCTTTTTACTTGCAGGAATTTTGCTCAATATGATTAATGCCTTCTATTCCCATTTTATGAAACTGGGTATGTCTGAATCTAAAACCGATGCGCTTAATTTTAGATTTGCTGTAACAATTGTTTTAGCCATTTCTTTTACTTTTTATACGCTTCCTTATTTAGATTTCAGTTCATTAAACGTCCTTTTCGACATTCCCTTTTTAATAGCTTCTATGCTCTTTGCTTTTTTAGGATATATCTCATATTTAGTAGCACTAAAAAATGGAAAAGTTTCTATTGTTTCCGGATTAAATTTATCTTATGTTGGATTTGCATTTATAATTACTTTTATTTTAAATCTTATTTCCCCCTTGGTGTTCAAATTGGGACTCTCAAACACATTTTGGATAATGAAATTTTTAGGGATAATTCTTATATTAGTTTCAGTACTAGCACTTCTCTTTATGGAAATTTCCACGTTACTAATAATCAAAATTGATCCAAAAAGAAAACAAGAAATTGGAGAACTTATTTTAAAAATTAAAGAGGTAAAGAGCATAGTTTATTTAGAAGGAAAATATTCTATTGGAGTGACAATTATTTCAAAAGATGAAAAAAATTTAAAAAGAATAATTCAAAACCAAATTTTTGCAATTAAGGGAATTAAAGAAATAAAAGTTTTTAATAAAAATTAATCTAAAAAGAAAGAGGAAAGAACATTTGCGTATTTTTTAAGATTTTCAATTTCAATTTGTTCATTTGAAGAATGAGAATATTTTGGATCCCCAACTCCAAAAACAATTGTGGGAATTTTTTCATGATTTAGGAAGGATGCTTCACTAAAACCCACCATTGCCCCATAATCTACATTTAAACCCAATCTTTCGACTGCCTTTCCCAAACTTAAAACAAACCTATTTTTTTCTAAAACAAATGGATTAAAAGCAAATTTTTCAAGATAATCATATTTAATTTCAGGGGAAATCTTATCAAAAACTTTTTCTTTAATTAGTTCTTCATATTTCTTTTTCGGATAAACCAATCTTATCTCAAACTCAATCTTACATTTTTCTGGAACGGAATTAACTTTTATTCCCCCCACAATCCTCCCAACATTCAAACTAGATCTCTTTGAATTGGGATCAGAAGTTTCAAATTTTGGATTATGAACTTCTTCACTTAAATATGTCGCGAAAAGTTTTAAGAGATTGAGAATTTCCAATGAATCATAAATTGCATTTCTCCCCTGATAAGGTCTTGAACCATGAGCCGCTTTTCCAAAAACATTTATTTCTTTTGAAACAGCCCCTTTGAAAAGAGAATAAATTTTAAAATTACTTGGTTCTCCACAAATCGCAAAATCTATCCTTTGATTATTTATTGATAAAAAATGTTTTATTCCAGAAAAGCCCTTGGCTTCTTCATCCGAAGTTAATAAAAGAACGGGATTAAAATTTCTTTTATTAGATTCAATTATTTTTTTGAAGGCAAAAATCATACATGCAACGGATCCTTTCATATCAACAGCCCCCCTTCCATAGATTTTTCCTTCTTTGGATTCTCCAAGAAAATTTCCTTGAAAATTTCCAGAGGGAACAGTATCAACATGTCCTTGTAAAAGAATATTTGGTAATGAATTTTTTTCCCTAGGAGACGCAATTAAAATTCCCCTATTTTTAAACTCTCCACATTCATATTTTGAAATTTTTACTTCTATAACTTCTTCATTAAAATATTTTCTTACATGATTTAGAAGGCTTAAAGTTTCTCCGCTTAAAGAAGGATCAGCATCACTATTTTGAGTATCAAAACCTAACAAATCCAATAAAATCTTTTCCAATTCTTCCATTTTAATAAATATACTATCAAATAGAATTCTTAAATCTTTTATATAATTTTTTATCTTTATCGAGCGAAATTAGATTCTCTAAATTTCTTAAATATTTTTTCTTATTAAAATTTCCAAAAAGAATAAAAGCATCTCCATCATTGTGGTTTAAATTTGATTTAAAATATTCATTTATTGATTGGTCTTTCGTAGAAGGTAGAGAATCTCCATACATGCAAAATCCTGATTCATCTCCATTTTCACCCACAAATCCGTAAGCCCTTCTAACAATCAAATTATTTTTGTCAAAAACAATTCCATTAGTAGGAATAAAATCACTATGTTTATTTTGAACATAATTCGCATATTTTCCAGCAACTTCTTTAATTTCTTTTGGGATTTCAACCCCTATTTTTGGCCACATATCAAAATTTTTTGTCATAAATTCAAAAACCCTTGGGTTTTGTGTTCTTGATCCAACGTAAAAATCTCTAAATTTTTCCGATTCCTTTAATGCTCTAAGAGAAGTTATAATCTGGTACAATTTTTTTCCTTGATGTTCCGGAATTATTGCAGTTCCTTTTAAATGCAAAATTTTTTCTCCCTCAACTTCATCAACCACCCCCCCTCCAAATGCAATTAAATCTTTTCTATCACTTATATAAACCCCCGTATCTACATCTAAAGCATGAATTAGAACATCATTTTCACTAACTTTTTCATTATTAAACCCCTTCCTAGCAATAAAAATACACTTCTTTATCAATGATTCTTTAAGAGAACTACCCATCCCTAAAGGATTATCAACTAAATATACAATGTAATCTTGAAGAAAAAAAGTTTCAGTTCCGGAATATCCTCTCATAGAAAAACAAATTTTAAGGAATATATAAAGATTGTTATGATTATAAATAATTCATTTATTTAGGAAGGATTCAGATTCCATGGGCGCAGGGGGAATCGAACCCCCAATCTTTCGGTCTGGAGCCGAATATTTTACCACTAAACTATACACCCATAAAAAACTAAAAAACAACCACATATTTAAAAGTTTAGATATTCCCCCCAAAATTCAATTTAATTCTATCTTTGCACTTACAATTGTTGATTTTTTTCCATCAACAAAAAGAGGAGAAATTTCGATTTTAGAAAGTTTTTTATTTTTATCAAAAAACTTACAAATACTTAATAAAAAATCCTCAAAAGATTTTTTTTCCTTTATTGAAAGAACATCATTAATTTTGGATTCCTTAAACATTTTTCTAAGTTTAATTTTGGAGATGGGAAAAGATTTCAAACTAATCCCTTTTTTTCCTTCTTCATTAAATCCCAAAGAACCTATAGAAAGAAAAGGTTTTGAGTCCTTCCTTCTTTTAAAGGAAACAAAAAACTCCTTACCCAGAATCTTTTTTTTGAGAATAACCCCTCTAAAACCTTTAACCTTTTTTAAATTATTAAAATCTTCAAGAACTCCGGTGTATGTCTTGGCTATCGGAGTTATCTTTCCAATAGTTCTATGAAGATTTTTTCCGGAAATTTTCATAAATGAATTAATTCCTATTTTTCTTAAAGAACTTTTTAAACCAATTTTGGTAGAAAAAAAAGACCTCTCAACAACTTTAAACCCAACCCCTTCCAGAAAATCAAGAGATTTCCTTTCTGATAATTTCTTCATAAATGAAACAAAACATTATTTTATATATATCTTTCGAAATGCAAATATTCTATTCTCTAAATATTTAAAAAAGTTTAGAAAGAAGCGTATCCCAAATATAACTAAAAATTAAAAGAAAAACTATCAATCCAACCAAATACCCAACTTGTTTAAGAATCTTCTTATTGTCCATCACCTATTCAAAGGATTAGAATATATAAAGATTCTCCTTAAAAACCCGAAACCTTTAAAAGTAAATTTTTCATCCAAACCCTATGAAAAGAAGTTCTAGACGTTGGAAAAAGAAAAACCAAATGAGATGGAAATGGCAAAGAAAAAGACTTAGAAAAGAGAAGCGTAAAAGAAAATTAAGAAGAGCGAGAGCGAGATAATTTTTTAAATAGAATTTTATAAAATAATAATCTTCATTAACAAAAGGTGTTAATGAATTAAATGGTAAATCGATTTGACCCTCAGAAAGCTGCTGAATTATTTGGAGAATATGGGAAAAAGTTTAAAGAACTTTCAGGAAAGAAGCCAAATGAATTGGACAAAACAAAAAAAATTTTTATGGAATAGAAAAGAATAATGAAAAATTGAAGAAAATAAATTCTAAATTAAAATCCAAATTAGAAAAAATTATAACCCGCTTTAAAAAATAATCAAATTAACAGAGATGAATTAAAGGATGTTTTTTAAAACATACTTTTTAAAACATACTTTTTAACATATTTATTAAATAACATA
>CAYLLR010000017.1:0-9092 GCA_964384965.1 Candidatus Woesearchaeota archaeon
TTAATCGCTGTTATGTGTTTTTTCTGCAAGAAAAAATGCCGACTGAAAGGAGGCACAGTATGACGCAAAGAAATTGGCGTAAATATTATAAGCTTCAATAATTCTTATATTTTTATGGAAGATGATTATGAAGTAACTGAAATAAAATTAAGTGATGAAGAAATTGATACTTGGATTGAAAGATTAAAAGAAATCAAAGAAGGAAAAGAACATCATCACTTAGAATATAAAGAAGGTGAAGTTTTAGTTCATCGTAAATAGCCAATTTCTTGAGTATGCACATAACATCGGGGTTAAAGGAAGTTTTTTTCTCCTCCACGAACGAAGTGAGTGACCTCCAAAAATCCAATTTGGGTGAACGAGTGCAACGGAGTGAACCTCTTAAAATAAAAGAATTTCATGAAAAAAACAATTTTGCAGTCTTTTTCAAAAAAACAAAAGGCTCAATTTTGGGGATTGCTAATTCTTCTCTTTGTAGTTTTATTATATTCAATAAGTTTAATTAAAGGATCTGGAACTTTTGACTTAATAATTGCGGGGTTAGGATGGGCTTACATTATTTTAAACTTCATAGGAATATCTGTTAATCTTCCAAAAGTATTCTATATTGAAAAAAATGGATAGCAAACACCTTTTCAATAGTTGCAATAATCGGGGTTATCACAGCTTTAATCATTGATATAGTTATATTCACTCCAAGAAGTTACGCAAGAGATTTTTTGGTTTTAATTCCAGCAGTCATTGTGACATTATTTTTAATAATTAATCTGTTTAGAATAAATTGTATAAATAAATGATTTCAAAAATTTTAAAAACCAACTTTCTCTCACCCAAAAACTTATAATTCTAAATTCTTTTTAAACCCCATGACCACAATAATTTCAGATAAAATTGTAAGGATAATTAAGAACAGAAAGAGACTTGAAAAAATTTTAAATGTTAGGATTTCAAATAAAGGGAAAGAGGTGACATTTGAAGGTTCTCCGGAGGAGGAATATGAAGCTTCAAAAGTTCTTGACGCGTTAAACATGGGATTTAGTTTTTCCTCGGCAGTTTCGATAAAGCAAAATGAAAAAGTATTTGAAATAATTAATATAAAAGATTATACAAAAAAAAGGAATTTGGAAGAAATAAGGGGAAGAATAATCGGAAAAAATGGGAAAGCACTTGCAACACTTTCACAACTTACAGATTCGAGCATAGAAATAAAAGAAAACCAGGTCGGGATAATTGGCGATCCGGAAAATGTAAAATTGGCAATCGAATCTATTATTTTGTTAATTCAAGGAGCAAAACATTCTAATGTCTATAAGGGGCTTGAAAAAAACCAACCAAAACCAGTTTATGATTTGGGGTTAAAGGAGTAATTAAAATTTTTTGGTTAGAATCAATAATAAGAAATTCTTGGAAAAAATACGAAAATTCCTGAAAAATATTTTTTGATTTACAAGGAATTTTAAATACGTCCCGAGAAGGACTCGAACCTTCGACCTAACGGTTCCTGCAAGTTAAAAATTCTCGGACAACCCAAGATTCTTGTAACAGCCGTTCGCTCTGCCAACTGAGCTATCGGGACATATTACTTCTTAATAGATTTCTTATTTAAAGGTTTTCCTTAACATTTTTAAGAGAATATTCCTAACTAATTAAATGATAAGAAATTTATTTAAAAAAAACAAACCGAAAGTTTTGCTTGCGATGTCGGGAGGAGTTGATTCTTCGGTATCTGCACTTCTCTTAAAAAAAAAGGGTTATGATGTTTATGGGGCATTCATGAAAAATTGGTCAGACACAAAAAACAAAATAACTGGAGAATGTTCTTGGGTTGAGGAAAGAAATCACGCAATAAAAATCGCAACAAAATTAGAAATACCTTTTGTAACTTTAGATTTTGAAAAAGAGTATAAAAGATTGGTTGTTGATGAAATGTTTAAAAAATATAAAAAAGGAATAACTCCCAATCCAGACATTGATTGTAATGAAAAAATAAAGTTCCCCCTTCTGATAAAAGCTGCAAAAAAATTGGGAATAGAGCTTATTGCAACAGGACATTATGCAAGAATAAAAAAGAGTAAAGGAATTTACGAACTTCATAGAGCAAAAGATGAATCAAAAGATCAATCATATTTTTTATATAGGCAAAATCAAAATGATTTGGCTCACACAATTTTTCCTATTGGAAATTTAACAAAAAAAAAGGTAAGGGAAATTGCAAAAAAAGCGGGGTTCCAAAATTATAACAAAAAAGGAACTGTTGGGATTTGTTTTATTGGAAAAATAAATTTGAAGGAATTTTTACAAAAAAAAATAAAGCCGAAAAAAGGAAAAATTTTGGATCCAGAAGGAAATAAGATTGGAGAACACGACGGAATTTATTATTACACTATCGGGCAACGACTCGGTCCAAGATATGGGTTTGAAATAAAAAGACAAGATTCAAAAACCAAACGAATGTCCAGATGGTATGTCGCAAAAAAAGATGCCGAAAAAAATATAATAATTGCTGCGCGGGAGGGGCATCCGATTCTTTATAGAAAAGAGATTACAATTCTTAATTTACATTTAATTGACATAAAAAAGAAAAACATTCCAAAAAAAGTTTTTTCAAGAATAAGGCAAGTTGGAGAGTTAATTCCTTCTAAGGTTGTGGTGAGGGGTGGAAAAGTTAGGATTATTTTAAATAAAAAAATTACGGGGGTTTCTGAAGGTCAAGCAATTGTTTTATATGAAGGAACCAAATGTCTGGGTGGAGGGGTTATAGGTTTTTAGAAGCATCCATCATAATTCCATATACGAATCTTCTATAATGGGGAAATTTCTCTTTTAATCCTTTGATTTTCCAACCATAAATTTCATTCATTGCAATAGCTATGGCGGGAGAAAGAGTTTTTCCTTTTGTGCAATGAATTAGAACACCTTCTGCTTCTTTACCAAACTTTTCAAAATTTTTAAGAATATCCCTTGCAAGATATTCATCAAATAAACGCCCTTTATTTTTAAGATGGCCTTGGGTTTCCAAAAAATTCAAAAAATTTTCTTTTCTTTCATCAAATAAATTTTTTATTTTCTCCCATCCTTCTGGGCAAAGACCTCCGAAATAATTATCTGTTCTATTTATCCATTTATATTCTTTCCATTCTTTAGGCCAGCAATCATCAAAAAAGTATTTACTAATTCCAGTCCAATTATTACTTTTTTTTAAATCAAGAATGGGAAGAGGGTACATTTTATTGAAAATTCCGATTCCGTAAAACTTTTTTTTTGGAACGAAATTTGAGGCGCCATAAAAATCCATAATTTCCAAATCCATAAGAAAAGTAAAAATTTTATATTTATAAAAATTATTGCAATAATTAATTTTCTAAAAACTTAAAAATCCCTATATCCTGTCTAATTTATGGAATTTTTGGATGTAATCAAAAAAAGGAAAAGTATCAGGAAATTTTCCTCAAAAAAACCGGATTGGAGAGATATAGTGGAAGCGATAAATTCTGCGAGTTACGCGCCTATGGCGGGGGGAATTTTTTCATTAAAAATATTATTAATTGATGATAAGAAAATTATAGAAAAAGTTGCAAAATGGTCTGAGCAGGATTTTATAAATCAGACTAAATATCTTGTTGTATTTGTTTCTAATCCAAAAATGGTGGAAAATCCGTTTCCAAAAAAGGGCGAAATTTATTCACATCAACAGGCGGGAGCGGCCATAGAAAATTTTTTACTTCATCTAACAGAGGTTGGGCTTTCAACTTGTTGGATAGGTCACTTTAATGAGGAAAAAATTTCGAGTATTTTAAGAATTCCCGATAAGCACACAATAGAAGCAATCTTTCCAATTGGATATTCTGCTGAAAAACCAAAATTAAAAAAATCTCATCCAGACATCTATGATTTTATATATTTTAATCAATGGAAAAATTCCCGAATGAAAAAAATAGAAAAAATTGAAAGTAGATTTCCAGAGGGATATTGAATGAGATTTTTAAAAAATAATTAATTCTTCCGAGGGTACTTTTTATGAATCTGAATAATAAAAATTATGAAAAGGTCTTTGAGATTCTAATTAGAATATAATTTTATTCCCTTACTTATTTTTGAAGCGAGATTATAGAAAAGGCCTCCTAGCAACCCACTAATAAAACCCATAATTCCATAACCCAAAGAAAAAACAATCAGTGAAAGAGGTCCAAGATTTAAAGAAGGGATTAATGAGGAATACGGGCCCAATAAAGAAGAAACAATCAAAGAAAGAAACATGAAAAATATTCCAAATAAAAATCCTACAAAAAGATTAATTATTGCAAATGTATTGGCTAAAGATAAAACTCCTACTTTAACGATTCTTGTCTCTGATAATTCTTTCTGAATCATCTTTTCGAGAAGAATTTTTCTTTTAAATAATTTTCTAAAAAAATAAAGGGGGATTTTTCTCCCCCAAATTAATTTAAAAAATAAAATAAAAAATTTAGAAAATCTATCCGTAGATATCTATTCCCAAGTCAGACATTTCTTTTGAAACGGGCATTGTTTCTTCTTCAAAATCTTTTCCTAATACATAAGGGGATTTAACTCCCGTCATAATAGTAATTACTCTAACTTTTCCTGTAAAATCTTTTGCAATTCTAGCACCAATAATTACTTGTGCATCAGGGCTTAGATTTTCAGAAACTGTTCTGCCGATTACGTCAAATTCTTCAAGTTTCAAATCAGGTCCGCAAGTTATATGCACTAAAGCTCCGCTTGCACCTTTGTAATCCACATCAAGTAGAGGATGAGTAAGGGCTTGCTTAACCGATTCATGCACCCGGTCTTGGGCGTCTGATTCTCCTATTCCGATAACGGCTACTCCGCCATTTTTCATAATTGCTGAAACGTCTGCGTAATCCAAATTTATCAAGGAAGGCAATGTAATTGTTTCTACTATTCCTTTAACCATTGTACTAACAAGTTCATTGGCAACTGCAAAAGCCTGCTCCAAAGGAAGTTGTCCTGCAATGTCTACCAACCTATTGTTATCAAGTACAATACAGGTGTCTGTAGATTCTCTCAATTCTTGCAATCCAAATTCTGCCTTGTCAATTCTGGCTTTTTCTGATTCAAATGGCATTGTAACAACTCCAATAACAACTGCTCCAGTTTCTTTTGCCAACTGTGCAACGACTGGTGCACCTCCGGTTCCTGTTCCTCCGCCCATTCCGGCTAAAACAAAAACCATGTCCGCACCCCCAACAGCTTTTTTTAAGTCCACCAATGATTCTTTCGCAGCTTCTCTACCTTTTGGAGGTTTTCCTCCTGCACCCAATCCTCTGGTAAGTTCCTTACCTAAAAGAATTTTCTCATCGGCTTTAGTAACACTTAGATGTAATGCGTCGGTATTTGCAGCGTAAACTGTTGCGCCGTTAATTCCTTTGTTAAAAAGCCATGTAACCATATTACTTCCACAACCACCAATTCCTATTACTTTAATTGAAGCTTTACCGGCTTTCAGTTCATCAAAATTAATGCTGTGAGTTTCAACGTTTTGAATTGCTTCCTTCGCAAAATCAAGTACCATATCTTTTCTTTTTCCTCCTTTTTAATTTTCTATTAAACTTTGTTTAAACAAAGTTACCCTATGTTAAAAATAATTAATATTTCTTTATATAGATTTGGTTAAAAGAAAAGATATGTGGAACGTTATTTCGGTTCCTTAAACAAGATTGGGTTTGTCTTTTAGAAAAGGAAATTTTTCAATTGATTGAAAAATCAGGTCAATTTAAGAATAAGAGAGATGTTTTTTATATAAAAATTTATTTTTATCTCCCAATTTTCTTTGGGTCCGTATTATGTGGCAATTTTTTTCTAATAAAACTCTTATAAATTTCGTTTTAATATTGAAAATTCAAAAATAGTATAATTTCTTAAAATTATTAGATCATTTTTAATAAATAATTGCCACTCCTTTTGGTTGTTATTAAAGGTTTTCTAATTTTTGTTAGTTTTCAGTTGATTGAACCCCTTTCAAAACAACAAACTTTATATATGACTATAAAGTAGTAAATATATGAAAAAGGAATTTGTTGGAGAAAATTATGGGTTTCCGATTGACCATATTTATTATGGGTTATCCAATTCTAATCTCCGAGAGGCATATGAAGAATGTATCTTAAATAGATCCGAGGAGGGACCCCTTATTATTAATGAAATTTTGAGAAGATGCGGAGGTTCAAAATATTTTAAAGCTTTTTTGAAAGGGGTAAATTTTGGAGAAAGTGATTGGGATTCATTAAAACTTTTTAATATTAGCAGGCAGATGAAGATTAATTATAAGGATATTTTTGAAAATCAGAATACCAAAAGATATTTGTTAAAAAATAAAATCCATTATTCCGCACTTCGTTCAGGAAAAAATAAGAAAACTGGGAAGATTGTTTATGAGCCGATTGATAGTTGTAAGGGTAGTAGAATTGGGAAAGTTTTTCAGAGAATCTGTGAAAGGGGAGAAAAACTGGAAAGAATAATCAATGAATCTTAATAAATAAGTTAAATATTTAATCTGTTTTTCCCTTATTTTCCAATGGGATTAAATATACGTGAAATTATTTCTAGAAAGGAGTTGGAATTTTCTGAATTAAAAGGAAAAGTTGTTTGTGTTGACGCTTTCAATGTTCTTTATCAATTTTTGTCAACGATTCGACAAATAAATGGAAATCCTTTAAGGGATGAAAAGGGAAATATTACCTCCCACCTTTCAGGAATCTTTTATAGAAACATGGCCTTGTTAAAGGAAGGAATAAAACTTATTTATGTGTTTGATGGATGTCCTCCAGATTTAAAATCTAAAATTCATAAAAAACGGATTGAAGCAAGGAAATTAGCAAAGGAAAAATATGAGGAAGGAAAGCGTGACGGAAACATTGAAATTATGAGAAAATATGGTTCTCAGTTGATTAGGTTAGAGGATGGGATGATTGAAGAATCTAAAGAGCTTTTGGAGGCTATGGGTATTCAAATTATTCAGGCACCTGGAGAGGGTGAGGCTCAGGCGTCTTATTTATCTAAGAAAAAAGGGGTTTATGGAGTTGTAAGTCAGGATTATGATTCATTGATTTTTGAAACTCCAGTTTTGATTAGGAATTTAACGGTTTCGAGGAAAAAGAAAACTTATTCAGGATATATTGAAGTTAAGCCAGAAAAAATTATCTTAAAAGATTTATTAAATGATTTGAAGATAAATCAAGATCAATTCATTTGTTTGGCAATCCTTGTAGGAACGGATTATAATCCTAAAGGGATTCCAAGAATTGGTCAAAAAAAAGCTTTACAAATTGTAAGGGATTTTAAAATTCCTGAAAAGATTTTTGAGTCCGTAAAAGATAAAATGGATTTGCTGGAAAGTGAAGATAAATTTGATTGGAAAGCTATTTTTGATTTACTTAAAAATCCGGATATTAGGGATTTTGAAATAAGATTTCCCGAATTTAATCCCGAAAAGATTAAAGAAATTTTAATTTTGCGACACGGATTTAGTGAAGAACGTATTAATAATCAGTTGGAAAAATTAGAGAAATTCCGAAAGGAAAAAAATCAAAAAAGTTTGAGTAAGTGGTTTTAAGATGTTATTATTCTAAAAAGACAACACATCAAAAGATTTATAAAACCTAAAAAATTAATTTATTAATGAAAGAATTATCGGATATATTTAGTGAAGAAGGGGATTTTTCTTTATCTATTAAATTAGACAAGAAGGAGGCCTTTTATAAAGAGTTAAAGAGTTTTACCGGGGACACTTTTTATAATAATCTTTTCTATGGATTAAATTTTGTAAGGAAAATTGATAATTATTTAAGCTTGCACTTTAATAAAGAACGTTATGAGGAAAAACTAATGTTTGCAGAAGCGCAAATTTTTAAATCTTCAAAGATTGAGGACACCGCAAAAGAATATAAATTACAAATAGAAGAGGAAATAAATTTCGTTGAAAGAATTTATAAATTCAAAAAAGAAAACATAAAAGAATCAGATAAAAATTTATCTAATTTATTTAAAGAGTATGAAAAGAAAAAAGAAAAATTTTATAACTCTAAGAAATTCTTATCGGGAAAAATTAAGAATTTTTTTAATAAGTTTTATAGAAAATTCTCTTTAGATAAAAATAGAAAGGATTCTAAGGATTATGAATCTGGAATAGATTTTGATGTAACAAAATTAGATTATAAAAGGAGCAAAAAGAGATTGAAAAGTTCTAAAAAGTATTTGATAAAAGAATTTAGAAACTTTGATTATCTTAAAGATAAATTAACTTCATTATACAAAGAACACACCAAAATTGAGGGGGCAATTTATAATGCTTCACTTAGTAAAATATTTTACAAAGATTATCTCGTTTTATCGAAGATAATTTATTAATTAAACAGCTAAACTTTTTAGTATCTTTGGAAAATAAAATTCGTATTTAATTCTTTTAAAATAAAATATCTTTTTATTTTTTTATTAAATATAAAAAAGATTTATTTTTATAAATTAGACATATAAAATAGATTGAATTAATTGGATGTGAATAATTGATTTAAGAATTTTTGAAGTTAATTAATTTCCTTTGAATGTTTTGTGGTTTGATGGAAGATGTTTAATTCAAATTATTTGAAATTTCTATAATTTCTAAATAGGTCAACGTCGAGCGTTAGAGGGATTTAACTAAATGTCTCCGAGGAAGGCGTAAAAAGAAGGTAAATCAATTTTTATCCTTATTTCTCCGAATTATTTCCCAGTTTATTGAGAGTATAAAAACTTAAAAAATTATTAAACTGCTAAAATTCTTTAAAGCTCGACGGGAAATAAACTTTTTAAATCTGTTCATAATTTTTTTAAGGCACAATATTTCTTCACATTAAATTCATTAAACAATTCAACAGATTGATAAATTAATTAGGTATTAAGGATTGAGAATTTTGAAATTAATTAATTTTTTAGATGCATCATTTTTTATCCAGAAGGGTTTTTTTCTATTTGGAATCTTTTCATAATTTTTTTACTTTAAGTTATGAACTCCTCTGGTTTTAGGGAAGATGATTTTGTTTCTTTCAATCTTTCTTTTAAATATTTAATTTGTT
>CAYLLR010000017.1:9192-15951 GCA_964384965.1 Candidatus Woesearchaeota archaeon
TGTTTCTTTCAATCTTTCTTTTAAATATTTAATTTGTTCCATTACTTCTTTAGCTTTTCCAAATTCTTTTTTTCTCATAGATTTAGAGTATATCTTTTCTAATTTTTTTATTTCTTTTAAAATTTTTCTTTCCGAATTTAATAATTTTTTTCGAGGGAATTTTCCCCCAATCCATTTTGCACCATCCCAACTTTTTCTTCCAATATAACTGGCTGTTCTCTTATGAATTATCCAAGCGAGAAATAAAAATACCAGGCCAATTACGATTCCCGCTCCTTTTGTATAAATTACTCCAATTAAAGAGAGTGTAATTAAAACTATTCCTAAAATTTCAAAGAGGATGGAGAAAAAATTTCTAATTCCTTTCTTTATTAAGATTATTAATGCAATTATCGCCGTAATCATCCAGAGAATTGTGGGCAGGATCTCCTGTGTGATTCCTAAATTATAAATAGCATCCTCAAAAGAGAGTCCCGAGGACATAATTCCCCATATTGAAAAGGCTGAGACCGTCAGTGAAATTATCCACCTTACAGCAGAATTTTCTGCAAAAGGAGTTCTTCCAAGAACAAAATAAATTATTGTAAAAATCGTTATAAAAAACAAAGCTGTCAAATAGATTGGAAT
This sequence comes from Candidatus Woesearchaeota archaeon, assembly GCA_964384965.1. Taxonomy (GTDB): domain Archaea; phylum Nanobdellota; class Nanobdellia; order Pacearchaeales; family GW2011-AR1; genus GW2011-AR1. Next base: position 9,820 of record CAYLLR010000017.1, read on the forward strand.
ATTAAAACTTGAAAAAAGTCCTCCGAAGGAAAAGTCGTTGAAGCTCCCCCCGTATGCTAAAATTGTGTTCAAACTTAAGGTTAAGACAAATATTGGTAAGGGATATTTTCTCATATTTAGATTAAGAAATTCAAATTTAAAAAGATATCCTATTTTATGGAAGATTTTTAAAGTATTTTTAAGTTGTAAATTTATGGTTCATCGAGCGTTTAACTTGTTGGGAAATCTTGCGATTGTCAATTTTCCAGAGAAAATTTCCAAATTTGAAAAGGTAAAATTTGCAAAAAATTTGTTGAAGAAAAATAAAAACATAAAATCTGTTTTTGAAAAATCTGGAAATTTTAAGGGAAGGCTTAGAAAACAGAAAACTAATTTTTTGGCGGGTGAAAAAACAAGGGAAGTTTTGTATAGGGAAAATGGGTGTACTTTCAGATTTAATATTGACGAGACGTATTTTTCTCCTCGTTTGTCAAACGAAAGAAAAGAAATTGCGGGTTTGATGAAAAAAAATCAGGAGGTTTTAGTTATGTTTTCTGGAGTTGGTCCTTTTTCAATTGTTCTTGCTAAAAATTCTCCTGCTAAGAAAATTTATTCTAATGAATTAAATAGAAAGGCAAATTTTTATCAAAAAGAAAACATTTTTAGAAACAAGGTTGAGGATAAAATAGAACTTCTTCCAGGGGATATAAAAAAAATCGCTTTAAAGTTAAAAAATAAAAGAAAAAAATTTGATGTGATTGTGATGCCTCGACCACAGCTTAAGGATAATTTTCTTAAAGAAGCTTTTTTTTTGTCTAAAAAAGGCACGACAATTTATTATTATGATTTTTGTAAAATTGAAGAAATTGATAAAAGGGTGGAAATGATTAAGAATTTTTCTAAAGAGTTCAAAAAGAAAATTAAAATTATAAATATGAAAGAAGCAGGGGAGATTGCACCTTTTAAAGTGAGATTAAGGATAGATTTTAAGGTTTTGAATTGATTTAAATTAATTTTAGTTTTATTAATAGTTAATTTTATAATGTTTTTTTTGTTGATTTTTAAAATGAATAATGTAGAAGTCACAAAAGAAAAATTAGAGAATTATTTTGATGTTACGAATAAGGCATTTGAAATTATTCAAAAGAATGTTGTCGAGGGAGAAGAAAAAGGGGCTGAAGAAGTTTTTTCGATGGTAAAGAATTATCTTTCTGATGCGAAATATTTTGAAGGTAGGGGAGAATTTGTAGATGCATTTGCTGCATTAAACTATGCACATGGATGGATAGATTGTGGAGTTCGATTGGGAATTTTTGATGTTCATGACGATAAATTATTTACTATAAACTAAATAATAGAAATCTAATTTTGAAATTAAAAATTTTGTATAACAAAGAATTAAGCGAAAGAATACGCATGAAATAAAATTATTTCTGAGGAAGTGTAGATTTAACATTATTTAGGTTTCAGAGCATTATTTAATTAAAATTTCGAAAGGGTTCTTCTGGAGGGAAAGTTCGGAGGAGATGAAGATACCTTAAATTCCTTTCAATGATGGAAGACTAAAGAAGTTTATTACATCTTATAATAAATCGTTTTTTGAATATCTTGTTTTGATAATTTCATTTTATAATTCTTTCTTTTCAGCGACGGCAGTTGGGGCTTCTCCACCATGCCAAGTAAATCTTGGTCTCATTTTTATCGGATAAATTCTTTCGGAGTTATCATCCAGAATTATAGCAGAACCTTTTATACTGGGAAGATCGTTCATATATTCTTGAATGGTGTTGGTTAGATAGCTCTGCATCATGTTATTTAATGCTTCGATATCTGGTTTTGACGTTACTCTATGGGAAAGGATTATGTCGGATTGGGTCATTACATCGGTATGTATTTTTCCCGGTTGTTGTGTGGCAAGAACAAGTGAAATTCCCGGTTGACGTCCTTCTCTCAATATTTGAATTAGTGCATCTGTTGAAATTATTTTTTCATTTAGGGGAAGAAATTCGTGGGCTTCATCGATAAAAAGCCAAACGAGGGGAGATTCTTTTTTTTCTGTGGTTCCTGAATAGTCCAATCCTTTTGAAATCGATTTTACTTCTTCAATTCTTCGGGAATTCATTCTTTCCTGAAATAGTTTTCTGGAAATAAGGCTTATTACGAGTGCTCTAACGTTAAATGATCCAATAGAATTATAAGAACTAAGGTCAAGTACTGATGTTAATCCCCCTTTTATCAAATCTTTCGTTTTCGTTGGTTTAATCTTTTCTTTGGCGAAAATACCCCAACTATCTGCTGCTTCAAAAAGACCAGCAGCAGCATTTATTGTTTCAACGGAACTTTTTCTATCTTTCTCTATTTCTTGGATGATTTTTCTTATTGTGAAGTTTTTTCTTTCATCTTTTAGTCTTATTAGGGTTCTTTCAATTAAAACTGAAACGGGGTCAATTAATTTAAGACCAAAGGTGATTGTCCAGTCTTCTGGTTCTAATTCGGCTGGGTCGAGTGCAAAAATTTCGTCGACAGGAATATCTTTTTCTATAAATTCATTATAATGCCCAAAAGGAACAAAAATTTTAATTGGAAGTTTTTTTGGTTTCATTCCCCATTCTTGAAGCAATTCTTTATCTTTTTCATTTTCATATTTCATTGTCCAGTAAATTCCCATTGTATCAAAAATTAGTGAAGCAATATTTTGTGAAACTTCTTTTTTTAAGTTAGAAATTTCCTCTGTTAAAATTCCTAAAGTGTATGATTTTCCACTTCCACGTTTTCCAGAGACGAGGATAACGTGACTTCTTGCGACATCGAGATAAATATTGTTGGAAAGGGAACTATATTGTCCCATCTTTACATATCCTTTTCCAATATAAATTAACCCTTCTTTTCCAAGGAGTTTTTTATCTCCTTTATTCCTCCCAATTATAATATCGTATGCCACCTTATAATAGATTGTCTAAAGGGGTTTTTATATTTTTTATTAATACCTTAAATTTTTAAAGGTCTCTTTGTGTTGTTTTAATTTCTAAATGAGAGGGTAACTTTTCATGAGATATCCAATCTCAGATTCGTCTAGTTTGAGTTGTTTTTGTATCAAAGGATTTTTTAAAATATTTTTTATTTCGTTCCATTCATATAAAATTCTCTTTTTTCCGACGTGAGTTTTTTTGGAATATTTTTCTGCTATTGTTTTTCTTTTTGCGTGTTTTTGATTATTCAACCAAATTTTTAAAATTCTTTCTGGTTTAGAATATTTATAAAAACCTTTTTTTTCACATTTTCCTTTAGCTTCGGAGATTCCATAACTCAAAAAAATATTTTCATAAACTAAAAATCTCCAATATTGTTTTTTGTAAATTCTTCCTCTGAATAAATCAACGTTTGCTAATCTTTGGTAGGCTTTAAACAATTCTTCTCCTGAATAAACTTTTGGAATGTTTTCTTCTATCCATAATATGATATTGTCAAGAGATAAATCAACTTTGTCAAAAAGAGAGAGCATTTCAGTAGTTGCTTTTTCTTGGAAAATTTGTTTTATTGCGATAAAAATGTTTATTTTTTTATCTTTTTCATAAGTTTCAACCCTTTCATTTTTTTTAATATAGGAGATTGTTTCTAAATTGTTTATTGCACTTCTTAAATCTCCGTTTGATTTTATACAAATTTGGTTGAGAGTTTCTAAATTTATTTCTTTTCTTTCTTTTTCTAAAATTTTTTTTAACACCTCTTTTATTTTAAGAGGAGAAATTTCTTTTAATTCAATAATTTCACACTTTTTTCTAAGGGGAGATAATTTTTGTTTCCAAGAATCATTTGCTGTGCAGATTATTGGATATTTTGAATCTTCTATAAGGGAAATTAATTCTGAGATTCCCCCCCTCTCACTTCCCGAAATTCCGTCTACTTCGTCTACAAGGATTATTTTATTTTTTTCAAAGAGGGGTTTTTGCTTTAAAACTGGCTTAAGTTTTTCATTCATTGAAGATTTATTTCTAAAATCTGAAGCATTTAATTCAAAAATTTCAGAATCTGTTTCTAGCGAAAGTACATGCACCAACGTTGTTTTCCCTATTCCGGGAGGTCCATTTAAAAGGAGAGATTTTTTCTTGGAAGGAAAATTCTCGAGGTATCTTTTTATTTTTTCGATTGCCTCTTCTTGATTAATAATTTCAGAAAATTTTTTTGGACGGTATTTTTCTACCCAGTTTTTCATTTTATCATTTGTAGATTCTGATTTAAATTTTTAAGAATTTTATCAAATAAAATTTTTTCTTTTAAATTTTTCAATCCTTGCAATTCAACCATTTTTAGATTTTTTGTTTTTTTAATTTTTCCTCTTTGAAGGGTTATCTAAAGCCGTTCGGAAGATTAATTTTATTAGGTAAATTAAAAATTTTATTTTCCCAATCCAGCTAAAACAAAACTCGCTAAAAGAGATTGAAGTTGAATAAAGGGGTCAGAACCTTCAACGATTCTAAATTCAGTTTCGCCCGTTTTTTCTGTTAGTTTAACTTTAATAGAAGGTTCTATTGTTAAATTCCAAATTTCTTTTTGGATTGATTTAATGATATCTTGTCCTGAAATTGATTCTTTTAACATCAAGTCCAATAATTTTTTTCTTGCATTTTCAAAATCTCCAGAAAGTGCATAGTCCAAAACAATTTTAACCTCTTTGGGTTTTGTGTTAGAAATAATTGTTAAAATTAAATCTTTTGAAATTTTTGGGGATATTGCTGCTGTGGATTGTAAGAGGTTTATTGAGCGTCTGCAATCTCCTTCACTTCCTTCATAGAGAAGTCCTATCGCTTCATCGCTTATTTCTAAGTTTTCACCCTCTGCAATTTTTTCAATTACCTTCTTAACATCTTTTTTTTCTAATAATTTGAATCTGAAACTTGCACAACGAGATTGTATTGGGTCTATAATTTTTGAGGAGTAATTACATGAAAGGATGAATCTGCAAGTTGATGCATAATTTTCCATGGTCCTTCTTAGAGCTTGTTGGGCTTCGGGGGTAAGGGCATCTGCTTCGTCCAAGAAGATTACTTTAAAAGAGGTGTTTCCCAAAGATTTTGTTTTTGCAAAGTCTTTGACTTTTTCTCTAACAATGTTAATTCCTCTTTCATCACTAGCATTCAATTCTAAATAATTTTCTTTCCAAGAATTTCCAAAAAGATTTTTTACAACTATTAATGCAAGAGTTGATTTTCCTGTCCCAGCCGGACCTGAAAAAAGTAAATGGGGAATATTTAACGAGTCCGTAAGTGCTTGCACCCTTTTTATAATTTCATCTTGACCAACAACTTCTTCAAATTTTTTGGGTCTATACTTTTCTGTCCAAATTTCGTTTTCCATTGTTTATTTAAGAGGTGTTTTTTTATAAAGATTGTTTTGTTATTGGTTGGGAGTATTCTTCAAAATGGTTTGAGTTTCAAGACAAATTTTGGGCTTTTTGTTTAATATTTTTTTGCTATTCTTCCTTTAATTTTAAATAGTAAAAACATTGATAACATTTTTTTTCTTGAAATCTCTGATCTCCTATTATCCCCTGGTGGAAATAATACGAGCAAAAATTAACATATATTTTTCCTTCAAAATCTTGTTTTGGAAATGAAAATAAAATTTTTTTGGATAATCTTTCCAATTTGCTCGTCTTATTTTGATTTATTTCCTTCCTATTTATTTCCTTCTTTTTTAGTTTTTGTCTTTTGTTCATTATTCTTTTTATTTTATCTTTTTATTTTATCTTTTTATTTTCTATTATTTGTCTTTTTAAATTTGGATGTATCTCTCTATGAAATTTTTCAGCAACTTTTTTTTCTAAAAATTGTCCTACTATTTCTTTATTCAATTTTAGGGTGTAATTTAATTTTGGGATGATTTGTTCCTTGCATTTTTCTATTATGATGCCTTTTCCAAAATACATCCTCAAATTTACTTTTTGCATACCTTTTTCTGTGTCTTTTATATGCCCAATCAATTTTCCTTTGTGTTCATAGAATCCTAATCTTTCTTGAAATTCATACAATTCCCACCACAATTTTTTATTTTGTTCGCTTTTCATTAGTTGATTTATTTAAATTGTTTATTAAAAAAAATATGTTATTTAATAAATATGTTAAAAAGTATGTTTTAAAAAGTATGTTTTAAAAA
>CAYLLR010000018.1:0-117 GCA_964384965.1 Candidatus Woesearchaeota archaeon
GGGCCTGTAGTCCAAGGTGGAATGTGAAATTCCTCCAAAGTCCAACAGGCAAATTCCAAAAAGGGCCTGTAGTCCAAGGTGGAATGTGAAATTCCTCCAAAGTCCAACAGGCAAATT
>CAYLLR010000018.1:217-15338 GCA_964384965.1 Candidatus Woesearchaeota archaeon
CCAAAAAGGGCCTGTAGTCCAGTGGTAGAATACTTCCCTTGCACGGAAGAGACCCGAGTTCAATTCTCGGCGGGTCCATTGGATTAATGAGATTCGTTAATAAATAAAAAAATGGAAGAAGAAAATGACCTTAAGAATATTAGAGATACTCACCTTGGAAGGAACCCAAATTGGTCATCTAAAATTGAATGAGACCAATGGGATGAGGTTGCAAAAAGCAAGGGTAAGATACCCTTATAATAAGTGGTTAGCAAACATGGGATTGTTAACCGAAGGAAAAGATTATTCACATCTTAGATTTGAAGAATATATTTCAAATTTAGAAGAATGCTTAAAGAAATTTTCAAAAAATAAAATATTAGTGAAAGAAAAAAAATTAAATCCAAAAATAGAAAAACTCTTATTAGAGTTTTATGAACAAAACAAATCATATTCAACAAATGTTGAAAGTGGTTCGATAGACAAATATCGGATCATTATTTAGAACAAGGAGTCAAACTTAACAGTTTGTTCCAAACTTCATGTTCAATGAGATAAGTAATGGAGAAGCAACACATTAGGCATAAGAAAATTACATTCGCGTTAAGCGAATACTACTAATGATTTATGCTGTTAGACGGATAGCTTGGTTTTAGTTTCGATGAAAGACGTGGCAAGCTGCGAAAAGCTTGGGGGAATCGCACGCAGATTTTGATCCCAAGATTTCTGAATCACCCCGAGAGGGGAGAGAACGCCGGGAATTGAAACATCTTAGTACCGGTAGGAAAAGAAAACAATATGTGATATCCTTATTAGCAGAGAGCGAAAAGGATACAGGGCAAGCTGAATCTTCTTTTGAAAAAAAGATAGAGATGTGGTGGAGATAAATTTCTAAGTTATCGATTCAAACTTTGCTGGAATGCAAGATCTTAGAGGGTGATAATCCCGTAGAAGAAGGTAATATGAAATTCTCTAAAAGAGTAGGGCTCCTTGAATTAGGGGTCTGAATATGGCACGATTAAGTGCTAACCCTAAATAAAACTAAAGTCCGATAGTGCACTAGTACCGCGAGGGAAAGCTGAAAAGTACTCTTAACAGAGGGTTAAAAGACTTGAAATCTAACAGTTACAGTTGGTTACTGCTCTTACCCACTTCGGTGGAAAGGGTTGTAACGTACGTTTTGAAAAACGGGCCAGGGAGTTTATTTTTGTGGCGAGGCTAAGCAATTTTATTGCGTAACCGAAGCGAAAGCAAGTATGAAAATGCGATTTAGTCACTGGAATAAGACCTGAAGCCAGATGATCTATATATGAGCAGGCTGAAGTCTTCCGAAAGGAGGATGGAGGGCCGAACCGGTGTTATGGACATGTACTCGAAAGACTTGTGTATAGGGGTGAAAAGCCTATCTAATCTGGCAATGGCTGGTTCCTACTGAAATATGCCTCCGTATAGTCTTGTCGTGTTTGTTAACGGCGTATAGTACGGATAAATCTTGCAGGGGTAAATACTTACGGAGATTTTTCCAACTCAGAATCTGTTAACTGCATAAGACAGGAAACAGTGTCAGTATGTAAGATACTGTCACGAGACCCAAACAAGGGAGACCAAAGTTAAGGTCCCAAAATTCATGCTAAGTGTATCAAAAGGTGTTTTGAACCTAAGACACTGGGGATGTAAGCCCAGAAGCAGCTATCATTTAAAGAAAGCGTAACAGCTCACCCATTGAGGTTCAGAGCCCTGAAAATGGACGGGGCTAAGCATGATACCGATACTTTGGAGGCGTTCTAGTATTGAACGTTCTGGTAAGTAGGCGTCGTTTCTGCGCAGAAGATTTTTCGAGAGAAAGGTTGGAGCGGGAACGAATGAGAATCCTGGTAATAGTAGGATGTGATTTTCTTGAGAATAGAAAACGTCGAAAGAGCAAGGTTTCCTTGGCAATATATGTTAGCCAAGGGTTAGTCAGGACCTAAGTTGTACCTTAACTGAGTACGACGATGGATGACAGGTTAATATTCCTGTACTAATTGATTCTTATATAATGTATTATGCTTCCGGATAAGCGAGTGCTCGAAAGAGTATTTCAATAAAGAAATTGCAAGAGGGTAATCCTAAGACTGCAATGAATTTATGGATTCGTCGCTGACTCCAGGAGCCAGTGAAAAAGATACATTCTTGAATTAATTAACTGTACCCACAACCGACACTGGTGCTCAGGCTTAGAAGGCCAAGACGTGTAGGATAAAACTAATCAAGGGAATTCGGCAAGTTAGTCCTGTAGCTTCGGCTGAAGGGATGTCTATTTTTGTGTTTTTCAGAAATGTAAATGCATTAATAGATCTAAGTAACAAGGACGGCCCGACTGTTTACCAAAAACGTAGCCACGTGCTAATCCGAAAGGACTTGTATACGTGGTGAGACCTGCCCAGTGGTGGTGTCTAAAACTCTCTTACAAGGGAGCTAAGGTCCATCAAACGGCGGGGGTAACTATGACCCTCAACATACAGGGGGTCGATAAATTTGGCTGTATGCGGGAAACTCCTGTAAAGCATTTAGTACTCGTCAACAATTCATTTTGTCGTCAGTAAAAATCTAAATGATAGGGACAATCCGCAGGAAACTAAAGGTTTAAATATTTGACCTTCTATTAAAGGTCATGAATAAAGAACAATTTATATATTATCTAACTGGATTTATGGATGGAGAGAGTTGTTTTTGTATCGCTCTTAAAAATCAGAAAACTGCAAAAGTAAGATGGGTTCTTGATCCCGTATTTCATGTAACACAGCATTCAAATAATAAGGAAATTTTATACAATCTTCAAAAATTATTTGGATGTGGGATTGTTATAAAAAAGTATGGGCAACCCAATACAATGCAATTTATTGTCCAAAGTAGAAAAGAAATAATAAATAATGTAATTCCTTTCTTCAAAAAATACAAATTAATAACCAAATTCAAAGATTTTCAAATTTTTGCAGAAGTTGTTGAAGCATTAGATCAACATAAACACAAAGAGAAAAAAGAATTTATTAAATTATTAAAAAAAGTATTTACTATGAATGGGGGAGGAAAACAAAGAAGATATAAACTTCCAGATGTTCTAAAAACCTTGGGATCCTCAGAGACTATACGCCAAACATCTATGAATAATAGATGATGATATAGTCCGATCTATATGGAGACATATAGAGATTCACTCGCGTGAATCCGCCTTAATTCTTTTAAGGTCATTAAAGTAACAGAACTGCTTAAGGTAGCGTAATACCTTGTCGTATGAATTGCGACTTGCATGAATGGTTTAACGAGGTTGTCACTGTCCCTGGTTAGAATCCTCTGAAAATATTTTTCCGGTGCAAAGACCGGAGACGCCTAGTGGGAAGCTAAGACCTTGTGGAACTTTACTGCAACTTGTTGTTGTGATTTTGTCAGAAATGCATAGCATAGGTAGGAGCGTCGAAGTCGTCATTTCGGTGGCGATGGAGCAATCTTGTAATACTACCCATTTTTCTCAGAATTGCTTACCCTTTATGGGGACAGCAGCAGGCGGGCAGTTTGACTGGGGCGGTGCCCTGCCGAAAAGATATCGGTAGGACCCAAAGACAGACTCATCCAGCTTGGAAATCTGGAGTTGAGTGCGAGGGCAAAAGTCTGTCTAACTGTATTTTGAAAAGCAAGAAATGCAGAGACGAAAGTCGGGCCTAGTGAACCCACGTGCATTTTTAATAGATGCCGTGTCTGATAGAAAAGTTACCCCAAGGATAATAAGCTGGTCGCTCCCGATAGTCCGTATTGACGGAGCGGTTTGGTATTTCGCTGTCGGCTCTCCCTATCCTGGCCATGCACATGGGGCCAAGGGTGTCGGAGTTCACGCATTAAAAGGGATCGTTAGCTGGGTTAAGAACGTCGCGAGACAGTTTGTATGATATCTACTAGGTGTGTTGTTGTCTGAGTGGAACAAGTTTCTAGTACGAGAGGAACGGAACTTGGATGCCTCTGGTGAGCGGTTGTCAAATGGCAGGCCGCATAGCTACGCATTATATGGATAAGAGCTGAATGCATCTAAGCTCGAAGCCACCCGCAAAACGAGACAACTAAGGCCGTTATAGAAGATAACGTTGATAGAACTCTTGTGTAAGATTCGAGGTTCGCCGAGAATTTCAGCATAGAGTTACTAAAAGCCTCAAATTAGTATTTTTTCTTATGACTAAGCTTCTCCATTACTTATCTTTTTGTTTTTTATATCAATCCTCTAAACTTTTCCCCTAAAAATATTATTGTCATTTATAAGAGGTAACAAATAGAAAGATTTAAATAGTTTAATTTCTTAAAAAAACCGTCCAATCAACCACACTTTAGAGAGTGATGAAAGGAGATAAAACAAAGATGAAAAAATTAATGGGTTTGCTGTTAACTGGAGCATTAGCTCTTAGATTAAATAGCTGTAGCCCAAAACTCGAAAAGATAGGATATGAAGTTAGTTTTACAAAGGATAATGGAATTGAATATATTTTTGAGGATCTTAACAAAGATTCTCTCTTTGAATATGTGACAGTTAAAAAACCAAATGAACAAGAGATTAAGTATACCAGAGCTTTGCTTGATAGTACGTTAGTTAAAAAATTAAACAAAGTCTACAAAACAATCTTAGAAAATTAATTTAATTTTTATTTTTTACATTTTATAATTTTTAGAATAATTTCATTTAAATTCTTGGATAAATTTAAAACAAATTAAATTGTCAATTAAATTATTCATAACCATAGAAAATTGTGAATGGAATTAGAAAATACAAAAAAATTAAATAAAGATTTGTTTGATAAGAGTTTCTTGAAACTTAATCGATTTTGATTTCCTTTTCAAGGCCTTTCTCTTTTGTTTTCTTCTTTTGGAAAGTTATTGAAAGAACCCCATTTTCATATTTTGCTTTTGGCTTCTCTTCCAGATTTAAATAATTCGGGAGCGAATATTTCCCCGAAAAAGTTCGTTCTTCCAAATTTTCCTTATCATTTGATTCTCTTTTTGCAGAAATTTCCAAAAATCCTTCCCCAAACTTCAAATTTATTTCCTTCTTTTTAAAACCGGGAATATCTGTTTCGATTAAATACTCTCCTTCTTTTTCCCTGACCGAAGGAAAATAATTCCCTTTTAAAAATTTCCCGAAGGATGGAAAACCCCCATCAAAAAAATCCTCAAACGACTGAAAACCAAAATAGGGTGTTAAGTATTTAGCCATTTTAAATTACCCCCTTTTAATTTTGTGATTTTTTAAAGTATTTGAAATTAATAAATTTTTCTATAATTATTAGTTGGGGTATAATAATCCTTAAAAAGAAAGTTTTATTTTGTTTTTTATGGGTATTGATAGACATTATAAAATAACAAAGAAGATTGGTTCAGAAAAGATTGTTGCAATAATCAAAACGAGTGATAGTAAACTTGAAATTATTTCGAGAAATGAAGAGATATCCCTTGGAAAATTGGGAATTTCCTTAAGCGGAAACAATTATCTTCAATTAAAAAATACAAATTATGATTTTAGAGAAATCAGTAGAGAAAAAACTTTAAAAATCTTGGCCAAATATAATGGAAGGTGTTGGATTGAATGAAAAATAAATATCAAGCAATAGTGATAAAATATGATGGAAATCTGAAGGAAAACGAACCGGATGTTTTTATGGTCGGAAAACAGAAATATCTCTTAGCATTGGTTGGTTTAAATATTAAAAATGAACCTTTGGTTTATGAGGCATCTAAAACACTTGCATCCAAATTGATTGAAAAGGAGCAAGTTGAAAAGGATAAACCTTTCACAATAACAATTAAACAATAAAATGGAACTAATCGCATTACTCTCCAGTGGAAAGGGAACATGGGCACAAGTATCAGGATTGATGAAACATGGTGACTGGGAAAAAATTATCCTTATGGGAGATGATTTTGCGAAACAATTCACGCACGAAAAAAAATTTGAATTTATAAAAGTCGACTTAAATAAAAAATTAGTTGAATTAAAGGGGGAGCTCTCAAAAAAACTTAAGGGAAAATTTGAAGGAATGGAGGTTGCGTGTTCTGTGGCTTCGGGAAATGGAAAAGAACATATGGCTCTAATTTCCGCATTAATTAATCTTCCAGTGGGAGTTAGATTTTGTGCCTTGACAAGAGAAGGAATTGTTTATTTGTAATTAGTTTAAATGGAAAAAGGATATCTTAAAAAAAGAGGATTTCATAACAATCGATAGGATTATTCCCTTTATTATCCAAGCAGCATTATATTGAAAGGTTGTTATACTGTTTTGTTCAATGAACAAAAAATAAACCAAAAATTTCTGAAACCACACTTATTATTTTTGGATAATCATTATAATTTGTTAATAGTTTCGATACTCCTTTAACTTAAATTATAAACTTACTTATTGCTCTCCATTTTTTTGCTTGAATAATCTTCCGATTCAAAATTTTTTCCAGAATTTACTAATTCAAAAAATTTTGGGAAATTAATCCAACACTTTTTATTCAAAGATTTTTTCATAACTAAAATTGCCCTCGACGGGATATGTTTTGAAACATATTCATATTCGGGTAATTCTTCAAGGATTTTATTCATAAAATTTTCCATATCATCCATATAGGGCATGTTTTCTACTTCATAATATTTTTGGGATTCTCCGACCCAAACATAGGATTTTAATTCTATAAAATCCGGAGAACCTTTTTTAATTAATTTTGCATATTCTTTATAATTCCCCATATTTTCCTTTTTTATTAAACTTAATCTAATGCATGTCCTATATTTCCTTGTTTTCAATAAACTAAGGGACTTATTCATTCTCTCCCAATAATCTTTGAAGAGAGGTCTATCAATTTCTTTTAACTTCTCTTTTGTGGGAGCGTCTATGCTTAAATATAGTTGAGTTACATTTTTTATTTTTTCTATAGCTTCGGGAAATTGTGCATTAGTAACCAAAAAAGTGGAAATTTTTCTTTTGTGAAAATTTTCTAAAATTTTATTTATCAAGGGATATGTTATGGGTTCTCCCGTCAATGAAAGAGCAACATGCCTTACATTTTTTATTTCTTCTTTTTTCTTTTCTGTTGCCTTTTTGTGACTTCCAAAACCAGTTAAAAGTTTTAAATGCTCCTCTATCGAATGATTTATGATATGTTCTGGAGAATCAATTGGACCATACCATTCTTTCCCCACTGGAGCTTTTTGTCCCCTCCAACAGAATTTACATCGCGAAGCACAAAACATACTCGTAGTCATCTGAAGACATTGGTGACTTCTTATTCCATAAAAAGTGAATTTGTAACAATTTCCCTCTCCCCTCAAACTTTTTTTCGTCCATTCGCAAATTTTAACAGCAGAATGATTCCCTACTAAACGATAACCCTGTTTGGTTAAAATTTTTTTTTGGAGTTCTCCCAATTGTTCTTTTCTTTCTTTTGAAATTTTCCCAGTTTCCATACATAGGGAAAAAGTTATTTATTTAAAAAATTATAGAAGAGATAAATAATTTATTAAATTGGATAGAAGGATAATTTATCCCCTTTTTAAGTTCGTCTTTAATGTAGTTAATTGTCTCTTGTTTGCAGTCTATTTTAAAATTGTTATTTTTTAATTTGTTTTAAATTTTTTATTAATAAACTCATAATTTCATAGGAAATTTTTATGGATTGTTGAGAATAAAAGAAAAAATAATTTTTATTCCAGAACTTCATTTTTAAAAATGGAAATTTCTATTTAGTCAAATATGAAGTTTTAGAAAAAGGCTTTTGCCCAAAAAACCATTAAAAGACCAATCAAAGCTAAAAAGAAAAGTGTCGAAAATTTAAAGGCTTTTTTTGCTTTCTCCTCGGACTTTGTTATTGCAAGAATAGTTAAGTAAAAAAATCTACCTCCGTCTAAGATTCCAAGTGGAAGCATATTTAGAAGTGCAAGACTAAAACTAATTAAAACCAACCACCAAAAAAGGTCATAAATATATTTTGCCGAGGAAAAATTTGGAGAATAATAAATATTGGAATCCTTATAAGATGTAAAAAAGGAGGAAATTTTCCCCATAAGTCCGGAAGGTTCTTTATTAAAAAAAGTTACTCCAATCCAGGGGTCTCCATAGGGGGAGTTTTCAAGAATTATTTGGGTATTATAATTTTTTTCCCCATCATATGTGGTTATTGTCAAATTTTCTCCCACATTATAAGAACCAATTACCGAGGACAATTTATCAAGACTATCTATTTTTTCTCCATTGATTTTTGTAATTACCCCTTTTAATGAATTTTCAATCGCAGGAGAATCATAATAAAGTGCAAATTTATTATTTTTTGGAGAAACCCCCCTTATTCCAAAAAAAGTTTCATTTTTAGCAATTATTTTATTTGATTTCCCTTGAGAGGTCAAATTTAAAACTGTTTGGTATGTTGGATTTGTTAGATTGATTCCATTTATCGAGGATATTTGGCTAACATTTACAACCCCATAAGCATAATCATCATAAATAACCCCCATAGGGGTAAATGAAAAAACGAAAATTCCCCACATAAGGAGAACGCCGATTAAAGTGGTAATTATGTTTGCGAAGGTTCCCGCAGAAAGAACTGCACGCTGTTTAAAATTTGTCTTCTTAGACATCGCTTTTTCATCTAAATTGACAAATGCTGCTAAAAATACTGGAAAAAAGAAAGGAAAAAATCCAAACCCAGTGGTTTTTATTTTTATATTTGCAATCTTGGCAAAAATTCCATGAAAAAACTCATGAGTTATTGTGACAATCGCTAAAATAATTATCCAATAAGAAAAATAAAGAGGAGGTAAAAAATCGAGTTTAAAAATTTGTGGAAGATAGGGAATTAGGGGAGTGATTGGTGGAATTTTTATTGCCCTCACTAAATCCGCCTTAAAAAAATAAACTATTAAAATTTTTATAAAAAAATAAATTACGAAGACCATTAAAGCATAGCCAATAAACACCGAAACATAACTTAAAATTTTTAAAGTTTTTTCATATTTTTTTCCGATTCGGTTAATCAATTTTATTCCCCATTTCGTATGATACAAAAGAAGAAGTCCCTCTTTTTTGAGATTTTTTCTTTTTTTATAAAGGAAAATTGAAATAAAAATTACAAAAATTGAAAGTAAACTCAAATCCCAAAACATTATACTCATTTTAAATACCCTTAGGAAAATTAGTAAATTGAGGTTTAAAAGAGTGATGGTTCAGGAATTATCTTTTATAAATTATCCTTCATAAAATTAATTTATTAAAATATTTTATTTTTTCCTCGAAATTTTATAAAAAAATTCTCTCTTAAAAATAATTCCATCGTTTTCAATTCATATACTATAATATCATTTAAGAGATTAATTTCTTAATAGGAAGTCCTACATCAATTCAATCTTTTTTATAAGACCCTGAATTTCTAATTTCTTAAAAACTAATATGGTCAACAATCACTCTTTCGTCCATGAAAAATATACCAATCAAAAAATCATTTCTTTTTCATAACTCTAAATTGAGCTTTCCCACATTTTCTACATCTGACTCGTCCTTTAAGAATTTTTTGGGAGTCTGTCCTCATTTTATTTCCGCACTTTTGGCAAACGAACATATTTTTGAAAAGTCTATTCTGTGCCTCTGGGATTTTTGTTGCCATACTAGATTTAGAAAAAAGTGATTTAAAAAGCTTTTTGATTGAAATATTAATTAGCTAAATTTATCTTTGATGTCTTATTTAAATTTTTTATATTTTTTACGATTTATCGGGAAAATTTAAAGAAAGAATTAGTGGAAATCCAGAAAAAAAATCATAAAAATCAAAAAAGGATAGGAACTTCCTTCCCCTTTTATCAAAATAAAATGAGATAAACTTCCTTTGTTTGAATTAATAAACTGAATATTTTTCTTGTAATTTAGAGATTCTAACAATTAAATCTTTCTCTTTAAAATCAATGTTCCTTCAATATTCCAATATTCTACGGTATCGTTGTGTTGAACTTTTTCTTTTAGTTCTTCTGGAACTACAACCTCGAGAGTTTCAAAGGATTCTAAATCCATTATGCTGGCGGTGTCTCCCAAAACAGAAAGTACTTGCCCTTTGTTTTTATTAACTATCGGAACTTCAAACCTATCATGACCGGGAGTAACGAAAACTCTTTTAGTTCCAGTTTTCATATTGACGGCTTCAACCCGGCATTTAGCATGTCCGTGCTTTCCCGTTTTTGAAATATCTATTTTTTTGACAGTAAAAAAATCTCCTTCCAATACAATATTTGTTCCAACTCTTATTTCAGTTGCGTTGATAATTTTTAATACCATAGTTTGTTAAGAAAAATTTTATTTATAAAAGTTTGTGTAAGAATCTAAAAGTTATGAAATAGTTTTGTTAAATTAGATAAAATAGCAAATAATTACGCGAGAATTAATTTAAGCGAATAAAATCTAAATATCCAAATTTTATAATTAATTTTATAAACTAGTTCTTCAATTCACATTTATTAAAATGGAATTAAAAAAAGGGGATTTTATTGAAATAGAATTTACAGGAAAAGATGGCGAAGGAAAAATTTTCGATTCCAATATAAAAGAAGATTTAGACAAATCAAATATAAAAGGAAATCCCAAACCCTTTATTTTTTGTTTAGGAAAAGAAATGTTCATTAAAGGTATTGATGAATTTTTAATTGGAAAAAAAATTGGGGAATATGAAATTCCTCTTTCCCCTGAAAAAGCATTTGGTAAAAGAAATCCGGAATTAATCCGAATGGTTCCATTGAATAATTTTACACAACATAAAATTAATCCAATTCCGGGGAGCATGTTTAATTTTGATGGGAAAATTGCGAAAATACTTACGGTTTCTGGAGGAAGGGTGGTGGTTGACTTTAACAATCCATTAGCAGGAAAAAACGTGACATATTTTGTGAGAATTTTAAGAAAAGTCGAGGATAAAAAGGAACAGGTTGAAGCATTAAATGATTTTTTCTTCAAACAAAAATTGGATTTTAAAATTGAAGAAAAAAAACTAATTATAAATCCTCCAGAAAAAATTAAAAATTTTATTGAAATGTTCAAAGATAAATATGAAGAAATTCTTGCTCTGGAACTTGAATTAATTGAACCTGATGAAAAATTGAAGAAAGAAAAGAAAAATAGTGAACTCAAAGAGAACTAAAAAACACAACAATTTTTATAAACAGATTTCAATTCAATTAAACATGAATGAAGGAAATTATTCTAATGGGGAAGAAAATAATCTTTCCGCCGCAAAGAAAGTTGATCATGAACTTGCAGAACTTTTGAAAAATCAATCTGCAAGAATAAAAGTTGTTGGAATTGGTGGTGGTGGAGGAAATTCTCTTAATAGGATGGGGGAAATTGGAATTAAAGGTGGCGAACTTATTGCGATGAATACGGATGCTCAAGATTTACTTTATACAAATGCGGACCAAAAAATTCTAATTGGAAAAGAACTTACCCAAGGTCTTGGAGCTGGGAGCAATCCTAAAATCGGAGAGGAAGCTGCAAAAGAATCTGAATCTGAAATAAAGAAAAAATTGGCTGGGAGTGATATGGTTTTCATAACTTGTGGGATGGGAGGTGGAACCGGAACTGGGGCTGCCCCTGTTGTTTCTTCTGTTGCAAAGAAATTGGGGGCGCTGACGATTGGAGTTGTTACAATGCCCTTTACAATAGAAGGTGCGAAAAGAATTGAAAATGCAGTTTATGGATTAGAAAAAATGGAATCCCTTACAGATACATTAATTGTAATTCCTAATGATAAACTTTTGGAACTTGCCCCTGAACTTCCCCTTCATACTGCTTTTAAAATTGCTGATGAGATTTTGACCAATGCTGTAAAAGGGGTAACCGAACTTGTCACAACTTCCGGGCTAGTCAATCTTGACTTTGCTGATATTAAGGCCGTAATGGTCGAAGGAGGAGTTTCACTAATCGGAATGGGAGAAAGTGATAGTGAAAAAAGGTCAATTGATGCGGTTACAAAAGCAATACAAAACCCTCTTTTAGATGTGGATATTTCAGGTGCTAAGGGTGCTCTCGTTAACATTATTGGAGGTCCGGATATGAGTCTGGATGAATGTAAAGAAATTATCAGCACCGTCGGAGAAAAATTAAGTCCTCAAGCAAAAATGATTTGGGGAGCAAAGATTTCTCCAGATATGGATAAGTCAATAAGGGTACTTTTGATTATTACGGGAGTAAAAAGTTCACAAGTTCTTGGGCATGGAGAAGATTTTGATTCTTTAAAACACCGAGAAATGGAGGAAGAATTGGGAATTGAATTTTTAGAGTAGTATGAAAAAAACAATTGAATTAAAATTTTTGAAGAATAAACTTTTCGGAAAAGTGGACGGAACAAAATTCGATTTAGGAAAGGTTTTGTATACTCGAAATAAAGCGGGGGGAGACAATCTGAACTTATATTTGGTTTATTTTTCAGAAAAAGATCGTTTTGATGCAAAAAAGGAGTTGGAAAATTTTACAAAAAAGATAAATTCTTATTTAGATGAAGGCCGTTTTATTGAAGATTATCCCCGCTATACCTCCAAGATTGGAATAAACCAGAAAGATAGCACATTAGATTCTTATTCTCTGATATATTGATTATTTTAGATAAATTAAATAATTTTAAAAACTAAGAAATCCAATATTTTTCATGGAAAATTTAAAATTATTTTATAAAAAGTGTGTCAGAGTTTGGAAAACTTTAAAAAAACCAAGCAGAAAAGAATTTGAAATGACTGCAAAGGTTTCAGCCATCGGAATAGTAATTTTGGGAATAATTGGATTTCTCATTTCCCTTCTTATGAGTGCTTTTTAATTGTTAAGATATTTTTTTAATTTGATTAATTCAATTATGTCTTTCGGAGAATGTCATACCTTGATTTATCTTGGTACGAGAAATTAATTTTAATGGTTTAGGATATTTTCAACAGAGCATATTATAGGTATATATTATTAAGTATATATCAAAAGGTTTATAAATAACTAAGGTATTATTTTATTATGGGAAAAAAAGAAGAGGAATTTGGATATAATGTTTTTATTAAGGGAAATAAATGTTATCGGTGTAGACATAAATGGGTTCAAAGAGAAGAAGATAAACCACGCATATGTCCCAAGTGCAAATCTCCCTATTGGGACAAACCAAAAACTAAGTTTATAAGAGAAGATAAGAAAAAATGAAAACAGAGCATAAAATAATTTTTAGTGATGCAAGAAACATGAGAGAATTGAAAGATGAAAGTGTGGATTTAATGATAACTTCCCCTCCTTATCCAATGATTCAAATGTGGGACGATATGTTTGGGAAACAAAACCCAGAAATTAATAAGGCATTAAAAGAAGAAGATGGAGAAAAAGCTTTTGAGTTAATGCACCAAGAATTAGATAAGGTTTGGAATGAAACCTTTAGAGTTTTAAAAAATGGTGGGATTGCGTGTATAAATATAGGTGATGCAACAAGAACCCTTAAAGGAATTTTTCAGATTTATACAAATCATGCAAGGATATTAAATCATTGTTTAAAATTAGGTTTTCATGCCCTTCCAGAAATACTCTGGATTAAAGAAACAAATAAACCTGATAAATTCATGGGTTCTGGAATGTTGCCTGTTGGGGCTTATGTCACTTTAGAGCATGAACATATTTTGATTTTAAGAAAAGATGGAAAAAGAAAATTCACGAAGCCAGAGCAAAGAGCAAATAGGCAAAAAAGTGCTTTTTTTTGGGAAGAGAGAAATATATGGTTTTCTGATAAATGGAAAGATATAAATGGAGTTTTTCAAAAATTAAATGGCACAAAATTAAGAGAAAGAAGCGCGGCATACCCTCCAGAACTCACTTATAGGTTAATAAGCATGTTTTCTGTTCAAGAAGACCTTGTTTTAGACCCTTTTTTAGGAACAGGAACGACAATTTTTGGAGCAATGGCTTGTGGAAGAAATAGCGTTGGTTATGAGATAGACCCTAACTTTAAGGAGCATGTAGAGAACAAATTAATACAAGTTAAAGGGCCTGCAAATAAGTTTGTAGAATTACGATTAAAAAAACATAAGAAATTTGTTAAAAAAAGAGAGCAGGAAAAAGGAAAACTAAAATATTACAATAAAAATTATGGTTTTCCTGTTATGACAAGACAAGAAATAAACCTCCACATCCCCAAGATAAAAGAAGTTAAAAAAATAAAAGACGGCTTATTTAAAGTTGAACACTTCTTTTAAATTAGATATATCCACATTAATTCCATCTTTCTTTTTATCATAAAAAATAAACTTAAAGTCTATTTGTTCTCTTAACATATTTTTAGTCTTGTAAGTCATAGGTTTTATTGAAACGGGAATTTCTCCAATAAACCCATCTATACCTTTACTTTCTTCCTGAGGATTGGATAATCTATAACCTGTTTTTAGGATTTTAGCAACTTTTTTTAAAATTGCTTCTTGAAATTTTAAACCAATAAATGTTTTATCAATAACTAAATCTTCCACCCAATCTTTTACCATTTGTTCGTCTATTTTATTTATTGCTTCTTTAAGATTATTAATCATCTCAAAAATCTTTTCTGTTGCTTTATCAATTGCTTTGGGTTGTTGTTCTAAATACCACTCTTTCCATTTTTCATATTCTTTATGGGGGTATTTTTGAATCAATTCAGATAATTGCCCAACAACTTTTGGGCGAGTCCCTTGAGAATTTTGGTTTGCAAGATTGATTATTTGAGTTGTGTATTTTGGGAAATTTTTAGCTTCTCCAGAAATTTCAACAATAAGTTCTTCGTTTTTAATCTTGAATTTTGTTTTGATGTGATTACCCATAAATTTGTTAATTAAAATAAACTTAAAAAGCTATCTACCAACGGGAGTGTTAAGTTTTCGTGGCTTAAATAATGGTGTTAAGCTCGTGGCTTTTTGTTATTTAATTGAATTTAATAATAATTTATTCCACCTATTTCCATTAACTCCAATTCCACATTTTTCAGCAGGAGTTAATTTATCTCTCGTGTTTTTTCTTAGGGGGTGTGACAACGGAGATTAAAAATGTGATAAGTCCCTTAAATTAGACAGCACCTCTAACAAAAACTTTTATAAACCAACTATTTCAATTAATATTACTGCTTCTAA
>CAYLLR010000019.1:0-13714 GCA_964384965.1 Candidatus Woesearchaeota archaeon
CGAGATAGTTTGTTCAGATTGTTTAGTTCATATTTCCGAAAGGAGATAAGATTTACTTTTAAGCTTTTTTAGGAAACTTCCAATGAAAATCTCCCCCACCCAATATTTTTATTTTACTAAATAATTTAAACAATCCTCTGTAAATTTGAGAATGTTTTTAAAATCTTTTTCTTTTAATTTATGATTTAAAATCCTTTTTGAATCTTCTGGGAGAGGTATTTTATCTCCATATTTTTTTTTGAACTCTTTTATAAGATCCTTTTTCTTGAAGTCCCCTTCATGAATTAACATCGCCCTAAGAAATGATTTAAACTGGAAATAGGTTACAGACAATTTTTTTCTTTTATCATCAAGAGAGTTCCTTAAAAGAACCAAAACATCATGATCTAACATTTCAAAAAGATGTTTATTACTTAATTTAATTTTAAGTTTGATAAAAGGATTAAACCCATAAAGAACTTTAATTCTTTTGTTAAGAGTCAAAATTTTAAGAAAGAATAAATCATGAGGATTATACTTTGTTTTTAGAAATTCCTTAGAAACAAAAACAATTGTAATAAAATATTTTCCTTTTTTTGATCTATCATTAACCCCTGCAAAATCAAAAACAATTTCAGGATAAATTTTTTCAAATTTTTTAATTAGTTTTATTAAATCTAATCTTTCTTTAGAAGGAATAATTTTTTTATTTGAAATAAACATTAAATCAATATCTTTGAATTTATTTGTATATGCCGAAGACCCAAATTCAAGAATGCTTTCTAAATTTAAAATTAATTTGCATTCTTCCAAAAAATCATTCAAAACTTTTCTGACGTCTTTTTCCATAAAACTCAAAGTGAAAACAATTTTATAAATCTAAGGATTAATTCTTGTTATTGTCCTTGGAAAAGGAATGGCATCTTTTATTGTATTAAAACCACAAACCCAGGCTACGAATCTTTCAACACCCAACCCAAAACCGGCATGAGGAATGCTTCCATATCTCCTGGAGTCCAAATACCAATCAGAAGATCCCAAATCAATTTTAGATTTTTTCAATCTTTCCTTTATCTTCTTTAAATCAGGTTCTCTTTGGGACCCGTCAACTAATTCTCCGATTCTCGGAGCCAAAAGATTAAAATTGGTTCCGGTTCCTGGTTTTTCCAAATCTTCGCCATGGTAAAACTTTAATAAACTTAAAGGATAGTTTGTTACAAAGACAAATTTATTATTATAATACTTAGCTAATCCCCTTTCTTCGGCAGAACCAAAATCGTCCCCATATTTTATTTTGTGATTATTTTTCTGTAAAACTTTTATTGCTTCTTCATAAGTAATCTTTTTAAAGGGGGTTTTTATTTTTCTAAGTTCTTTGATGTTAGCCCCTAAAATTTTAAGTTCTCTTAAATTATCTTTAAGAACTTTTTTTATTGCGTAAGAGATACACCCTTCAACAATTTTCATGTCATCTTTTAAATCCATCCATGCTCCTTCAACTTCAAAGTGCCAAAATTCAGTAACGTGCCAAGGAGTTTTAGATTTTTCAGCCCTAAATGAAGGAGCCATTGCATAAGCTTTTTCTAGTGCGCTAATAAAATTCTCAGCATAAAATTGCCAAGATTGGGTCAAATAGGCTTTCTTACCAAAATATTTCAATTCAAATGTCTCAGATCCTCCTTCGCTGGTTGCCCCACTTATAGAAGGAGCCTCGACTTCAATAAAACCCAATTTTCTTATATATTCATGTAGTGCAAACATTATTGTGCTTCTTATTTTCAAACTTGCAATCATTTTCTGACTTCTAAGCCATAAATGTCTCCTATCTCCAAGAAGTTCTTCATTCAAATCTTTGTTAATTGGAAAATCTTCAGCGACGTGGATAATCTTTATTTTTTCAACAGAAATCTCATAACCCGTGGGAGCTCTTTTCTCTTTTTTAATAGTTCCTTCAATTTCTACCGAACTTTCAATCTTTAAACCATCAATTTCTTTCCATTGCTTTTCGAATTTTTCGCGGAATAAAACACACTGAATAATTTCTGTTGAATCTCTAAGAACAACAAATTTTATTTTATTATTTCCTCTTTCTCGGTAAATCCATCCCCGCACCGCTACCTTTCCTGAGCCTTTTTTTATCGCTTGGGAGATTGATAGGAAGTTCATACTAATTCTAAGATTAAATTGTTTAAAAAATGTTTCTAAAGGATGGAAAAGAATCTTCTTTCTTTACTCTTTTCAAAAGAAATAGATGCTGAAGAATTTTTAATATTCGGAGATATAAATATCTTTTTAAATAAGGTCCAGATACGGATAGATTGAATAATTTATTATTAGAATTTGAAATTATTAGAGGACTAAATAGAATAAACATTAATTGTTTTAAATAATCTTTAAGGAGTCAACCTCCTTCTATCTCGAGGAAATAAAGTAACTTCCCTAATATTTTCAAAACCAAGTATGGCTTGACTAAGTCTTTCTAAACCAATACTCCAGCCTGCGTGCATAGGAGCACCATATCTAAAAGCATCTATATACCATTCAAAATCTTTAGGTTTCAAACCTTTAGATTTTAATTGTTTAATCAAAATTTCTGGAATGTGAACACGCTGTCCCCCAGAGCTAATTTCTAACCCTCCATAAAGAGCATCGAAACCTCCAGATATTTTGTCATTCTTAGGCCAAATATAAAACGGTTTAATTGTGGTGGGCCATTCATATGTGAAAATGATTGTATCTTTAAATAAATCACAAAGCTTTCTCTCAGCTTCGGGTTCAAAATCATCCCCTATTTTCATCTTAAATCCATTTTTATTTAGAATTTTAATTGCATCCAAATATTTCAAATATTTTGATTTTGGGATTTTTAATTTAATTCCCAATAAATCTAATTCTTTTTTGCATTCTTTTAAGATTTTTTTAACAATAAACTGAATAACTTCTTCTAAGTATTTCATCACAATCATGTCATCTGCAAAACCAACTTCAATATCCATCTGTCTTATTTCATTAATATGGCGGGGCGTATTGTGTTTTTCTGCCCTCCAAATTGCACCCGTTGAAAAGACCTTTTCCAATGAAATTGCCATCAATTGTTTGTATAATTGGGGAGATTGAGCAAGATAAGCATCTTTTTCAAAATATTTTATTTTAAATAAATCTGTTCCTCCTTCGGTGGATGTTGCAATAATTGCAGGAGGTTGAATTTCCATAAAATTTTTATCATAAAAAAATTCTCTAAATCCATTGATTATACAGGACTGAATTTTAAAAATTGCTTGAATTTTTGGTTTTCTGATATCCAAAGACCGACTATCAAGACGTTTAGATAATTCGGTGGTAGTGGATTTTTCATTTATGTGAATGGGCAATTTTTCAGCTTTGTTTAGAATTTTTAACTCTGAAACTTCTATTTCTAAATTATCAAGAGCAAATTCCGAATTAACTTTCGCCCATTTAACTTTTCCTTTGAGTTCGACGACGGATTCTAAACTTAAATCATTCAGTTCAAATCCCCTAACAATACATTGTACAATTCCAGTCATATCCCGAACGAGTAAAAAATTTAGGTTGGAAAGTTCACGGATTTCATAAACCCATCCTTTAATCAAAACTTCTTTTCCTATTTTCAAATCTTGGATATAGGTTCTTTCCATAGAAAAAGGAATCTAGGGAGATTTTTAATGTTTTCTGTATGGAAATTAATTAAAAATATTTATATTCCCCTTTTTAATGATGAAAATATTTCCGAGGAGAGGGTTGTGATAAAGGATTTTTCTTCCCAAAAGATTAACTGGACAAATTAACCTATTTATTCGAGAGTTATTTTGGGAGGATGAAATATAAATAAATCTAACTATTTAGGTTTATTGATTTATTTAATAAGTTTTTCAATAATTTCCATTGCTTCTTTCCCACTAATCGTTTCTTTCATCTCTTTCATAACCATTCCCATATATGCATTGAGACTAAGTCCTGGTTTTTCGTTAATAATCTTTAAAATTTCTTCTTCAATTCCAACCAAATCTTTTTTGCCCAATTTCATTGCATCTTTTATTGGGATTCCTGAAATGATTTTTTCTAAAACACTTTTGACGTTCCTTTCCGAAATTTTTTCCCTATAAACCCCATCAAGAATAGAAATAAGCACATCTTTTGTTAAGATTTTTTCAATTTCTTC
Source organism: Candidatus Woesearchaeota archaeon (assembly GCA_964384965.1). Classification (GTDB taxonomy): domain Archaea; phylum Nanobdellota; class Nanobdellia; order Pacearchaeales; family GW2011-AR1; genus GW2011-AR1. The sequence goes on from CAYLLR010000019.1 coordinate 4,160, forward strand.
AAGAGGTTTTTTCTTCCTTCTTGCTAATTCCCGGGGAAAAACGACCAATAATTTAGCTATTAAATTGGGATTTCCATTAATCTCATAAAGTTCTTTATATTCTTCAAATTTCTTATTTTTGAAAATCATTTTTATCATTTCCTCACCCAGCCCTTGATTTTTCAATTCTTTTTTAATTTCAGTTCTTAATTTCGGAAGATTTTTTTTGGTTTTATTTATAAAATCTCTTGAAATATGTAACAAGGGTAAATCTGTTTCGGGATACATTCTTGAAGAGCCAGGCATAGGTCTCAAAAATTTGGTTTTTCCGTCGGGAAGACAATTTCGAACTTCACTTTCATTTTTCTTTCCCTTGTCTAAAAAATTCTTTTGTCTTAAAACTTCAATCTCAACACATTTTTCCATAATCTTGGGGTCTTGAAAACCCTTTATTTCAACCCTATTGCTCCCTTCAATTGAAATATTTAAATCTTGTCTAATTGTTCCGATTCCTCTTTTTACTTTTGTGCTTCTCAAAATGTCTCCAATTTTTAATGCAGCTTCTTTAACCTGAGAGGGAGATTTCAAATCGGGATCTGTTGCAATCTCTACTAAAGGAATTCCTAACCTGTCCAGCCTGTATGTGGTAGATTTTTCATTTGATTCAATGATTCTTGCAGAATCTTCCTCCAAATAAATTGAATTAATTCCAACTCTTCCTTCAGAAGTTTCAATATATCCTCCATAACCGATTAAAACGGTTCTTTGAAATCCAGAGGTATTAGAGCCATTAATAATTGTTTTTCTCATAATCTGAGAAATGGGAAAAATTTTGCAATTTAAAAGTAAAGAAATTTCGAGGGCAATTTTTAAAGCATCTTTATTTATCTCGTGTGGAGGTTCTTCATCGGATTCAACTAAACAGGAGGTGTCATAAGTTTGGTAAAGATATTTTTTTTTCTGCTCTGCCTGGAATTTTGCAGCAATATCTACCTTTCCCGACTCTCCGGAAACAAAGTGCAAACTTCTTTCAAAAACATTTTTTGGCTTATCACTTCTTAAAATAGAAGGACAGTCACAAAAAAGTTTGTGTGTATCTAACTGTTGATGAATTTCAAGCCCTGCTTTAAAACCTATTTTTTTATAATTCATTCTAATTGGAAAAAGAGAAGATTATTTATTAATCTGGTGGTTTTCAAATCCTTCTAACAAAAACTTTATAATAGAATTTAACTCATAAATGAAATGAACAAAGATAAAAAGAAGAAAAATTTAAAAACCATTGTTCATCCGAACAAACTTCCAAGAACATTTGGTCAAAAAACGGCGGACCTAATGACTAAGTGGGCTGGGAGTTGGACATTTATAATTTCATTTGCAGTTATTTTAGTTCTTTGGGTCCTCCTAAATACTTCCTGGATTATTTTTGGAACTGTGTGGGATCCACGTCCATTTATCCTTTTAAACTTGGTTCTTTCAACTCTTGCAGCATTTCAAGCTCCAGTAATTTTGATGAGTCAGAATCGTGCTAGCGAAAGAGATAGGTTAAGGGCAGAATATGATTATGCTGTAAATCGAAAAGCAGAAAGAGAGATTCAGGAAATAAAAAAGTTAATTTCTAGGGTGGATAAAAAGATAAGGAAATAAAAAATAATTTTTTTTGAGTCAAATCATAAGTCATTTAAATTAAATATCCAAAGGATTTCCAAAAGTTAAAATTCCTCCAAAAATTTAGAGGGGGAATTAAAGGGTAAATCAGTCATAATTATTTATAAATTAGGAGTGGTTGGTCTTCAAGATTGTTCAAATTTAGTCCTAAATTCTAAAAGTATTAATAAAAAATATAAAAAGTCTATTAGACAACTTGTAATATGGAAATGGATTTTATTCCCTTGGATTATGATTTTTTTGATTATCAAGGGAAGAATTATGCTAAAGTATATGGAAGGAATGGGGAAGGAAAAAAAATTTGTGTAATAGATTCTTTTGAGCCCTCTTTTTGGGCAATTTTAAAAGAAAAATTGAATGATAAAAAAATTAATGGATTAATTGAAGAAATCTCCAAAATAAAATTGAATGTAAAAGGAAGAAAAACAAAAGTCGAAAAAATAGAATTAAGAAATAAAAAATTTTTGGGAAAAAATGTTCGGGCTTTAAAAATTTATGGTACTAACTATAAAGATTTACATGACATTGCTAACAAGTTGAGTTTTCCAGAAATAGATAAAAGAAGGGGTTATGATTTAGGTTTTGTAACTTCTTACATAATCGAAAAAAAATTTTATCCTATGAGGTGGTATAAAATTTCAGGAGAAATTTTAGATGATTCAAATGAATTTGGGGGGATAGGGAAGATTATGGAAACGGATTTTGTTATTAAAATAGATAATAAAAAAGAATTAAAGAATCAAAAAAAAATAGAAATAAAATCTTTAGCATATGACCTTGAAACAGATTCTTTGAAGCCTGAAAAGGGGGAAATTCTTATGATTTCCTTAGTTGGAGAAAATTTTAAAAAAGTTTTAACTTGGAAAAAATATAAAACAACAAAAAAGTATGTTGAATTTGTAAAAGATGAAAAGGAGCTTCTTCAAAGATTTATAGCTGAAGTAAAAAATTATTCTCCAGATTTTTTAATTGGTTACAATTCAGATAAATTTGATTTGCCCTTCTTGAAAATCAGGGCAAAAATTTTGAAAGTTAAATTTCCGTTGGGGATGGATTCCAGTGAACCAAAAATTTCAAGGGGAGTTTCAATGAGTGGAAAAATTTCAGGAATCACCCACATTGATTTGTTCAAATTCATAAAAACAACTTATTCACAATATATGAAATCTGAATCCCTTTCCCTAAATGAAGTTTCAAAAGAATTTTTGGGAGAATCCAAAAAAGATTTCAATATAAAACACTCTAAAGAAATAAATGAAAAAGATTGGAATCTTTATTATGAATATAACCTTCACGACTCTTTCTTAGCATTTCAGCTTTTTAATAAATTTTGGCCAGATATGTTGGAGTTTTCAAAAATAATAAAAGAACCTATTTTTGAGATTTCAAGAAATGGGTTATCCAAACAGATTGAATCTTATATTTTGCAAAATATAGAAAAATTTAATGAAATTCCCGAGAAAAGGCCTGGAAGTTTAGAAATTGAAAAAAGGAGGGAAAGAAAAAGTGTGGAAGGTGCGTTTGTTTATGAACCGAAGCCAGGTCTTTACGAAAATCTCGTTATGTTTGATTTCACTTCAATGCATACCTCAATCATAATTTCTCATAATATCTCAAAAGGAACCCTTACAAATTCTAGAAAGAATTCAATTGAATCTCCCGAGATAGAAATTGATGGAAAAAAGAAAAAATTTTATTTTTCAAAGAAAGCTGGATTTTTTCCCACCATTCTTAAAGAGATTTTTGAAAAAAGAAAGCATTATAAAAATGAGTATAAAAAAAATCCGAATAAAATTACAAAAGCAAGAAGTAACGCATTCAAACTTCTTTCAGCTTCGGCACACGGGTATGTGGGTTTTTTTGGGGCGAGGTATTACTCTTGGGAGGCTTCTTCGACGATTCTTGCATTTGTGAGAAAGTATAATATTGAAACGATAAAAAAAATAGAAAAATCGGGTCATGAAGTGATTTATGGGGATACGGATTCAGTAGCATTTACAAGGGATGGAAAAAGTAAAAAAGAGATAAAGGGGCTTTTAAAAAAATTGAATGATGATCTTCCCGGAGTAATGCATATTGAACTTGAGAATTTTTTCAGAAGAGGGATATGGGTTACTATCCGATCTGGCGAAACCGGTGCGAAAAAGAAATATGCTTTAGTGGATGAAGAAGGAAATATAAAAATAAGAGGATTTGAAACTGTCCGACGGGATTGGTGTGCTCTTGCAAGAAAAACACAAGATAAAATTCTAAGATTAATTTTAAATGAAGGAAATGAAAAAAAAGCTCTTATTTATTTTAAAGAAATTGTTAAAAAACTAAAATTGAGAAAAATAAAAAAAGAAGAACTAATGATAAAATCTCAATTAAAAAAACCCATAGAAGAATACAAATCAATTTCTCCTCACGTTATCGCTGCAAAAAAGATGAAACAAAGGGGAATTCCTGTTGGAATTGGGACGTTGCTAAAATATTATATTGCTGAATCTTCCACTAAGAGCAAGCTAGTGAGGGATAGGGTAAAACTTTCAGATGAAAAAGGTAAATATGACCTAAATTATTATCTCAAAAAACAAATCATCCCTTCAGTAGAAAATATTTTTCAGGTGTTTAATATAAATATAAAGGAAATTGTGGAAGGAAAAAAACAAGAAAATTTGAAAAAGTGGTTTTAATTTTCAATTAAAGAATCTAAAGAAAGGTTAAAATTAACTCTCCTCTCATAATTAAAAGAAGAATTCAATTTTTCTAATTTTTCTAAAATTTTAGAAACAACTTCAAAATTTTTGGAATGAATCTCCAAAACAAGCTTTGAGAAAATACCAAAAGTTTTTCCTTTATCTCTTCTAAATTTTGTAGAAAAATGTGAACAGATTGTTTTTTCTTTTTCCAAACAAAAAACTAAATAGCCTTTTTTATCTATAACATCAATTTCACCTACTTTTTTTGGAATAAAAATCATTTTTTTATATTCATCTGAACAATAATTTCGATTAAAAAATTCTTTTTTAAGAGCGGTGTATATTTTTCCCATTTCGTATGGTTTTCCCAATGCAATTAAATAAACATCATTCATAGAAAGAACAAGAAAAATTTCTTTTTATTATTTTGTATTTTAAAGAGAAGATTAAATCTTATAAAATAAAGTCTTATAAATAATTCTTTCCCAATATTTTTATGAAAAAGAGAAGAAATATTCCTAACGCAAAACCTCTTTTTGTGGAAAGAATAAATAAACTTTTTCCTAAGGAAAAAGATTTAAGAAATTATTGGGAAATTTTAAAAATTGAACCCGTAAATTCAATAAGGTGTAATACTTTAAAAATAAGTCCTGAAAATTTAGTGAAAAAACTTAAAAAGTATGGTTGGAAAATTTCTCAGCCCTGGAAGAAACATCCAGAGGTTATGATTGTCGAGGGAAAAAATCCCCGGGGAAAAGATGGGGAAATAATTCTAAAAAATGGTCTTGCAAAACTTGAGCCGGGAGAGTTGGGAAGGGCTCTTGAGCATCTTTTAGGATATTATTATATCCAAGAATTAGCTAGTATGCTTCCGATTATTGCACTAAATCCTCAAGAGAGTGAAACTTTTTTAGATTTGTGTGCCTCTCCTGGAAGCAAAACTACTCAGGCAGGGGCTAAAATGAAAAATTCGGGAACAATTATTGGTAATGAAGTTTCTTTAGGAAGAATGAGGATTCTTGCTTCAAATTTGGAGAGGTGCGGAGTTACAAATACAATAATCACGAAAAAAGATGGGAGAGAAATTTGCAGAAATTTTAAAAAACAAGGGATAAAATTTGATAAAATTTTGGTAGATGCACCCTGTTCTGGGGAGGGAACTTTAAGAAGTTCTTTAAAAACATATGTGCTTTGGAATCCAAAATCGATAAAATCTTTAAGTCGCCTTCAAAAACAGCTTCTTAGAAATGCTTTTGAAAATTTGAAGATTGGGGGAGAATTGGTTTATTCCACATGCACCCATGCTCCGGAAGAAAATGAAGAGGTTGTGGATTTTGCATTAAAAGAGTTTGGAGATAAGATAGAAATAATTTCCTTTGACCTCCCTATTAAAGTTCGGGAAGGAATATCTCATTGGGGAGATAAAATTTATAATGAAAAAGTAAAACTTTGTAGAAGGGTTTACCCCCAAGATAATAATACCGAGGGGTTTTTTTTAGCGAAGTTTAGGAAGGTAAAAGATTAAAATGAATAAATTAACAAAAAAAGAAATTGAATTTTTGCAACATTCAAATTATATTGAAAATGAGTTTAGCAAAAAAGCTTTTGAGGATTCAAAAAAAGCTTGGGAATTTGCATTAACCAATAAAAATAATTTTTCATTAGAGTATATTTTGAGGATTCACCATAAACTTTTATATAGGTTAAACCCAAAAATAGCGGGCAAACTAAGAAATTGTGCAGTAAGAATTGGGGGAAGAAAAGAAATTACATATTTTTCTTTTGAAGATGAAATAATTCTCTATAAATATGTTGGGGGAAGAGAGATACCTAAACCAAAAAAAGGGGAATTGATAGAAAAAATTGAGAATTGGGTAAGAATATATGAAACTGAAAAAGAAAAAATAGATTATAATAAGATAAAAGACCTTCACATTAAATTCGAACAAATGCATCCGTTTAGAGACGGGAACGGAAGAACCGGTAGAATTTTGATGAATGTCCAAATGATTAATGCAGACCTTCCATTAGTAATAATCCACGAAGGAGAAGAACAACAAGAGTATTATAAATGGTTTAAAACAAAATGAAACATAAAGTGCCAAATTTGGAAATTTTAGAAGGGAAAGAAAGAAAGAGAATAATTCAAATTCTTAAAAATCAATTTGGGATTGAAGAAATTTCTGGGGCTCTTATTCGCCGGGGTAAAGATAGGATTTTTCTTTTTCAGGGAAATTTTGGAAAAAAAGAAATTAGAAATTTGGAAAAAATCTCTTTTGTTGAAAGAGTAGGGGTTTATATGGGAAAAGAAGAACTTGGAGGAGTAAGACTTTCTATAGAGGGTTCACAAATTTTAAGAAAACAAATAAAAAAGAATATTGTCAGCTTGACAAAAAATGAAATGGAAATATGGATGGGAGGTCATGAAGTTTTAAAAAAATCCGGATTAAAAGGTTTTGTTATAATGAAATATCAAGACGATTTCCTTGGAACAGGAAAGGCAAGCGAAGAAAAAATCACAAATTTTATTCCAAAATCCCGAAGATTAAGAGATAAAACAATAGAAAAATGATATTACTTAAAAATAGTAAATTTTATAAATAATCTGTTCTTAATTTTTTAATGTTCTTAGAAGAGCTTAAGAATGAAATTTTAAAAAAATTTCAAAAAAATGGAATTCCAAAACCTTTTGCTTTAGCCTTAGTTGGCTCAAGAGCTTCGGGATATTATACCCAAAAAAGTGATTACGATTTTAATGCCATATTTATAAAAAAAATAAAATCGGGTTATTTTAATTTTCTAAAAAAAGGCCAATTGGTTTCTATAAAAATACAAGAAACTAAAAATTTTGAGGAAGGAATAATGTCTGAAAAAATAAGTTCTGAAAAATCCAGATTCGCTATGCTTCCTTATTTTCCTATGACAAATTATGAATATTTGAAATTAAATGAAACTCTTTCAAGGGAAATAATCATTAAAAAATTTATAAAAAGCTTTCCAAAAGGAGTTAAAATAAAAACTAATTTAGAAAGACTTTCAGAATGGCCATTAATTCAGAAATCAATTTTGACCCCCGAATATACCGAGAGATTAAGAAGACTCTTAAAATCTATTGGAGGGTTTTATGAATTTATGGTTCCGAAATACAATGAAACTCTTAAGAAAATGGGGTATTTTATTTCAAATAAAAATGAAGTTATTTTCACAAATAATCTTGAGAAAAAATCCCCTTCAAACGGATTATTGAGCTTAAATCTAAAAAGGTACAAAATCGCAAAAGAACTAAATATTAGGGGAATCGGATATCTCAAAGGTGGGCTGATGGCAGGGATTCAATCCCCCTATCATATTTATAATCATTTTAATAAAAATCCCAAATTAAAAGAAATAAAAAATGGTTTGGAATATATTGGACCTTCTCTTGAAGAATTTTTAAACAAAAGAAAGATTTTTATTCCTATAGAAAATATTACAAAAAAGATAAAAAATTCTATAATGGATGATTTATTTGAGAACTAAAATTTAATTTTAAAATAGACCCGCTAACTTTATAATCTAAATTTCCTATTTAATAAAATGGAAAAGTTAAAAATTATTAAAGCTGGAGGAATTGCAAGTGAGATAAAAAAATGGATAAAACCACAAATAAAGAAGGGGATTCCACTTTTAAAAATAGCAGAATTGATTGAAAATAAAATTTTAGAATTGGGGGGAAATCCCGCATTTCCGACGAATCTTTCAATTAATGAACAAGCTGCACATTACACTCCAAGCCATAAGGATGAATCTTCTGCGCATGGGCTCCTCAAGGTGGACTTTGGAGTTGAAATCGATGGGTGGATTGCGGACAATTCTTTTTCCGTAGATTTAGAAAACTCAGAAACAAATAAAAAATTAATAAAAGCTTCCGAAGAAGCACTAAAAAATATAGAAAAAATTCTTTCTTCAGAAAAAACATTGGGGGAAATTGGTTCAATAATCGAGGAAACAATTAGAAATTATAATTTTAATCCTATTACTAATTTATCAGGTCATTCAATGGAAAAATATGACCTTCATTCTGGGATAAATGTCCCAAATGTAAATAACCAATCGAAAAGAAAGTTGGGGGTAGGGCTTTATGCGATAGAACCCTTTGCGACAAATGGTAAAGGGGTTGTTCACGATGGTAAAAAGGGAAATATCTATATTTTATCCAATGAAAAAAATACAAGGAATTCTTTGGGAAGAAAAATTTTGGAATTTATTAAGAAAAATTATGGGTATCTTCCATTCGCTTCTCGTTGGATTATAAAAGAATTTGGACCTGTGTCTAAGTTTGCTTTAAACCAATTAGAAAGTGAAGGAATATTATATCAATATTCTATTCTGACAGAGGAAAAAGGAAAAGTAGTGAGTCAGGCGGAAGAGACTTTTTTAATTGAAAAAGGTAAAAGGATTATAACGACAAAATAAATTATCCAATTCTCAATGGCTTCTTTAAATTGTGGTTTTGTTAATTCTCTGAAGTTAAATTCAAATTTTTTATATCTAAAATTGAGGGATTTTATTTTTTATTAGATTTTTTCCTGATTTTGGAATTTCCTTTTTTAGGTTTTTTGGGAAAATTTTTTAATCTCTCTTCCATGCTTTTTTCTTCTGAATTCGAAGGTGTTTTTTGTTTGGAAATTTCTTCCATTGATCTCTTGAAATCTTCTTTTGAGATTTTTAATTTTTTAACATCTTTTTCTTTATAATTTCTTTTTATGGCATTAATTCCCGCGAATCTCACAACTGCTTCTATATCTGCCCCGGTCCACCCTTCAGTTTTTTTTGCCATTTCTTTTATGTCAATTTTCTTATCAATGGGCATATTTTTCATATGTACCTTAAATATTTCCTCCCGGGTCTCGATGTCCGGCATTGGGAGGTCTACGTGGGCGTCAATTCTTCCCGGGCGAAGAAGTGCAGCGTCGATTAAATCTTTTCTATTTGTTGCTGCAATAACCATTACGCCTTCAATTTCTTCAACTCCGTCGAGTTCAGTCAAGAGTTGGTTAACAACTTTTTCACTTGAATCGTTTAATCCTGAACCCCGAGACTTTGAAATTGAATCAAATTCGTCGAAGAAAATAATTGATGGAGAAACTTGTTTTGCCTTTTTAAAAATCTCTCTGACATGCTTTTCGCTTTCACCAACCCATTTGGAGATTAATTCCGGACCTTTTACGGAAATAAAGTTTGCATT
>CAYLLR010000020.1:0-13537 GCA_964384965.1 Candidatus Woesearchaeota archaeon
TAAATATTTCTCAATTTTTGAATAATCTTTTTTTGAGAAAAGTTCTCTAAAATTATTTTCTACTATTCTCTAAGAAGTTTTTTCTGGTGACATAGTTAAGGGGATTCTTTATTTTTGAACAAGTTTTGTCGGGATTACAAACTCCAAGGTTTTGGTAAAATTCTCTACAATTAGGGGGCATTAGAGGTTTTCTTTTGTAAACCCAACTCAATTGGGAATTAATATATCCCTTTTTCAGAGAAATTTCATTTTTTTTATTCCATTCGGAAATTTTTTTTTCAAGTTCTTCTTTTTCCATTCCAACACTTCTGAAAAAATTTATTAGTGCAAATAGGGCTCTTTTCCTCCCATCTTTCACACCTTCTAAAATTTTTTTTATGCAAGGGGGAAATTGGGAGTCTTTTAAATTTTTAAGTTTTAGAGATTTAAAATTTTGGTATTTTCCTGAAATATTTTTCTTTAATTCTTTGTCAATTCCTGCCGTTTTTGCCCAGTCAAGTGCTTGCATCACAAAACCTTCCGCCTCATTGTCCTCGGATTTGGGCATAAAATCCTTTATTTTTACTCTTAGAGGGTCAGCATCTTTAAATGTGAAATTATCTAACTCTGAGGAATCTAAGACGGTGCTTACAAGAGCAGTTTTTTCGTGCAAGGAATAGGGCATTCTGAATAAGTGTCTTGGAGAAACTAAAATTAAATCTAAACCCATTAAAGAATAGATATCCATTTCTTCCTCTGTGAAATTTTCGGGATTTGAATTAGAGTCTATACCACACCTTTTACAGGCAATAAACTTTTTAAGAGGTCTAAATTTCATTTTGTTTTTGCATTTATAACATTTTGGGGGTTTTCCTTTTGTTCCAATTCTCAATTTCTTCGTTTCGAAAATTTGACATTTTTCACATCTAAATTCGACATATCTAAACTCTTCAGAAAAGTCCCCACATTTTTTACAAATAAAACCCTTTCTTAGATTACTTTTTATTTTTTCATTCAATTCTTCAGGGAGGATTGATTTCAAAACTCCTGCGGAATAATTCCTAACATATGCGACAAGTTTTCTGGGAATTTCAGGAAATAAATTTTTGGTATCTATTCCATTTATTTCCTTTGGAAAAGCTTTCCATGGAATAAGAATGTGAAAACCTTTTCCCCCACTAAATTTAATTCCTATGTTCTTTATTCCATGTTGTTTAAACGTTTCAATTATTGCTTTAGCAGCAAGTTTAGAATATTCAATTCCATGTTCACAATCAATATCAATTAAAAGGTCCCATCCTATTCTCAATTTATTACTTTCTTCTTCATCCATCCCCGTTTTAATTTTAAGAGCATCTTCCCAAAGTTCCTCGGAGCAATGAAATGAAGTTGCCCCTTTTTTTGCAAGTCCAAGTATATCTCCCATAAACTGAAATTTATCAGGTCTTTTTCCAAACCCTTCGAAGTATCTGGGAGAAATTTCTCTATTCTTAGAAAATTCAAAAATGGCTTTTTGGACATCCAATCTCGAATAATATAACTGAGTTATTTTTCGTATTTTTATTTCTTTTTGGGATTGTTCTTCTTTTTCCATAATAAATTATAACAAAAAAGATTTATATATCTTTAACTATCTTCTTTATTGAAAAATATTCGAATAAAATTTTTAAAAATATTTGAAGAATTTATGGGTTCGAATTTAACTACAAAAATATAAATAGGTCTTTAAATTAAAATAAATAGGATGCCAATCAAAGAAATTCAAATAGGGAAGGGGGGAGTAACTAAAAATTTTTTATTGACCTTGGAATCTTATTTTAAAAATTGTAGAAATGTAAAAGTTTCTGTTTTAAAATCAGCGAGAGATAATAAGGGAGAACTAAAGAAAATTGCGGAGAATCTTTTAGAACATTTAGGAAAAAATTATACTGCGAGAATTATCGGGTTTAAGATAGTTTTAAAGAAGTGGCGAAAAGTAAAATCAAAATAAATATTTTTTGAATTCAATCTCAATTTTATTAAATATTCAAATTTTAATTAACAGAATAGATTTAATCAGACAATATAAGAAAACTAAATTTCCAAAGTTTTATAAACCGAAAATTCTCTTTTGTTACATTAAATGGCTTAAGGCCGGTCTATCTTCGAAAGAAGAGCTATAAAATTATAAAATGACAGTTGTCTTCGAAATGAATGCACAGGAATATAATCTGAAATTAGCTAAAGCTCTGAAAGAAATTCCTGAATTTAATCAACCAGAATGGTCGAAGTTTGTGAAATCTGGTCCGAGTAAGGAAAGGCCAATTGAGGATCCGGATTTTTGGCATAAAAGGGCTGCAAGTATCTTAAGGCAGATTTACAAAAACAAAATTGTAGGGGTAAATAGATTAAAAACAAAATATGGTTCCAAAAAAAACCGGGGAATGAAACCTGAAGAATTCAGAAAAGCGGGGGGAAAGATTATTAGAACAATTCTTCAACAGGCAGACCGGGCTGGATTTACAGAGATTGCAAAAGACATTAAAGATGTCCGAAGCAAAAGGCCTGGAAGGCAACTGACTAAAAAAGGAAAAGAATTTTTGGAGGCAATAAAATAAAATGGATGGAGTTCTTTATTCATGTGAAAATTTTGATTTTTTCAAAGATATGATGAGGCTTAAACTTGCTTCTAAGAATTATGAGGGCACATTAAATACTAAAAATATAGATGCATACAATCTTTTTAATTCATCAGTTATAATTACAAAGAATCCTTATAAAAGAATTTTAATAGTTCCGGAAAACAAGGAATCCCTAAAAAATATAAAATCTCATTTAGAAGAGATTACAAGAGTAAAATTAACAAAGGTAAAATCAAATGGGAATCAAATATAGGGGAAAGAAAGAAAAACTGGCTAAAAAAGGAAGACAAACAAAATGGGCTCCAGTGTGGGCAGTTTTAAAAAAATTTGGTCCAGGAAAACGAGTTCATCCGTCGGTAATGACCCGTCATAAAAGGTCTTGGAGAAGGACAAAATTACATATTAAACCTGGAAAGAGGAGAAAATCTCACTTCGGATAAATTTAAATTAAAAATGGCAGAAAAAGAATCAAATAAAATGGGAAAAATTGAAAGAGAATATGTTATTCCTTTGAGGGAGAAATGTAGGCCCGTTCCGAGATATAAAAAGACTCCAAAGGCAATAAAGTCCATAAAAGAATTTTTGGTTAGGCACATGAAAATTAGAGACCGAGATTTAAAAAAAATAAAAATTGATTCTTATTTAAATGAACAAATTTGGATGAGGGGGATAAAAAAACCATTACATAAAGTTAAAGTTAAAGTTGTGAAAGACGGAGATTTTGTAAGAGTTTATTCAGCAGATTTGCCTGAAAGGATAAATTTTAAAAAATTAAGAGAGGAGAAAAAAGAAATTGAAGACAAGGCAATGGCTGAAAAACAGAAAACCTTGATTGAAAAGGCAAAAGAAAGTTTTCAAGGCAAGAAAGGAGATAAAAATCTAAATGAAGAAAAGTTGAAAGAAGAATCCAATGGGAAATCTGAAAAAGATGGTGAAAAGTCAAAGGAAGAAAAACGAGAGGGTAAGACCGAAGAGAAAAGTGAAGAAGAGAGGAAAGAAGAAATAGAAAAAGAAAAAGCCATGAGGGAACTCTCTGAGAAAAAAGAAAAGGAAGCAAAAAGGAAAGAAAAACATATTGCAAAGCCCAAATCTTTAAAACAAGTTAAAAGCGACAGGGTAGGTTATAATCAAACTTCAAGAGGGCATTAGAAATTTTTTAAAAAACTTAAAAATTATCTTTTCATCTAAAAAATAGAGATTAATTTTATATACTTTTCTTTATTTCCATAATTTATGAATAAGGGAAATTCAAAATTTTATAATTCATTTCCATTAGGAATGCTTAATAACCATTTTGCTGAAAGTGCAGGTCTAAAATGCGCTTTTGAGCTTAATCATAAAACTATTGAAAAGTTAATTTATTCTTCAAATTCAATAATTGAATTAGGTGCAGGAGAAGGAAGAATCATCGACGGGTTAATAAAAAAAGATTATCTTGGGAGAATTTATGCGGTAGAAAGGTCTAAAATTTTTTTAAATTATTTAAAGAAAAAATATGCTTCTATGAAAAATATTTTTATTCTTAAAGGAGATCTCTTGAAGGATGACCTTCCTAAGACGGATTTAGGAATCTTTTTTTGGGGGGGGATTTTGGAATTTTCAAAAGAAGAACAAAAACAATTAATTAAGAGGCTCTCAAACTACTGTAAAGTATTAGTTATTGATTCTCCTCAAATTAGTTCAAAAACTAATGCAACAAAAAGAAATAGGAATAATTTAACTTTGAGGACGAATTTTGGAGAAATTGGGGGGAGAATACCTCTTCCTAGTGAAATTAAAAAATGGTCCAAACCATTTTATAAAAAATTTGAAAAAATTGATTACAAAACTGAAAATAAAAGAGAAAGAATTTTTTATATTCTCTCTGTATAAAGAAAAAAAGGGTCCTCAATTATTACTTCAAAATTTTTCCGGTTTCCAAATACCAAAGATATAAATCAAGCTCTCCTAAATTCAGTTCGGATTTTTTTCCAATTTCTTTGAGAATTTTTTCAATTTCTAAATACTTTTTTGAAGATAAACTTTTATTTTTTGGTTTTTCTATTAGGTTGTGTTTTACAAGCAAATTAAGAATATGAAAATCAATTATTGCAATTTTTTTGTATCCAATATTTCTTAAAAAATGTGAAGATTCTTTCATCCCAAGACCTTTTATATTTTTCACAATCCATTCTCTCAAAATTAAACCATCTAAATTACTTTTCAATAATTCAATAATTTTCTTTAAATGTTGTCTTGCTTCAACAATATATTTTGCACGAATATTCGGAAATCTATGGCCTAATTCAGAAAGCCTTTTGGAAAGCGTTTTCTCATCAAATTTCAAAAAACCATCTCCAATTTTTTTCTGAATCTTTATTCCTCCCGAAGCCGAGAAATTTGCAGTTATTAAACAAAAGCAAAGTTCTTTGAAAATTTCTTTTTTATCTTGTTTTCCTAATCTTTCAAATTCTTTTATCCGAGAATTTATCACATTTTTTATCTCAGAATTCTTTACTTTTTCAATTTCAAAAATAATTTTATTCATTTTGTAATTTTTCTATAATTGATAAGGTTATTAATTTATTGGATATCTTAGTAAATATATTTTTTTGTTTTCATTTATAATCTTTAATAAATTTTTCTTAACACCAAATAATTTTTAATCAAAAATAATAAAATATTTATAAAAAGAATAAACTTCTATAAAATATGAAAAAGAATAAATATTCTCATAATATCGCGATGGGAATTATTCTGGTTGGTTCATTAATACTCTTTTCTATAGCTTTTTGGTGGTATAATGAAGGAAATCTCCTTATGAGTTTGGGCATGTCGACGATGGCCATAATTGCTTTATCAAATTTTTATCTTCATTTTATAAAAATGAAAAGAAAATAGATTCTTCATTTGTTTTTTCCTTCTTTCCAAGATAGAATTCCAGACCAAATTAAAAATATGCTTAATGGAATAAATAAGAATTCTGGGATAAAAGAAAGTATTAAACCAATTACTCCCAAAGAGATAGTTAAAATACTCAATATTTTTTTGATTATTTTATTTTTTATGAAAAATAGGAATAAAAAAATTATCCCGACGAGAGAAAAAATTGCAGAATAAATCATGATTAATATTAGCCCAAGTGCTGAAGAACCGATTTTTAGATTAAAATAATTTGAAACAAAAAGGTAAATTAAAATGGAAAGGGCATAAAATAATTGAAAAATTGTCCCCCAAAGCATAATTTTCCAACTCTTCGCTTTCAAAAATAATTTTTTCATAATTAAAAATCTCTTAGGAAGTTTAAAAATTATTCCAATAACTCCCATTACTTGTAAAACAAAACTTTTTATACTATATTCTCCCTAAAAATTAAAATGGACCGCAAAAAATTAGGAGTATTAATAATAATCTTAAGTTTGATATTTTTATTATTTGTATATTCTTTTAATATGAATCTATCGAGGGAATTAAATAAATTAGGGTGTAATACAAATAAAGGCTGTGCGGAGGCAGAGAGTAAATTTTCTATGACAAATGTCGCATTTGGGTTTTTTGGATTTATGTTTGCACTGGGAATTTATATCCTTCTTTTCAATAAGTCTGAGGAAAGAATCTTGGAAAGATTAGAAAACGAAAAAAATCAGAAAATAAATGATGGAAAATTCAACCATATTTTAATGGCCCTTGATTCTTATGAAAAAAAAGTTTTAAAAGCTGTTAAGGAGCAAGACGGGATAACCCAAAGCACTTTAAGATTAAGAACTGATATGTCCAAGGCAAAGTTAAGTTATGTTCTTCAGGAACTTGAAAAAAGAAATCTTATTAAGAGGATTAAGAAAGGAAAAACTCTCGAGGTTTTTCTAAAAATTTAAACCTATAAAAAATATGATTAAAAGAAGCTAATCTAAAAAAGTTTTCCATAAAATTCAATCTTTTTCTTGAATTCCTTTTTTTGTTTTCTTTTTTTCTTCATTCTCTCTCATCTTGTTAATTCCTTCTTTTTTTCTATTAGACTCTTTTTCTTTTTTCTCATCTTTGTTCAGTCCTCTTCCTTCATTTTTGGAGTTCTCCCTTTCTTTAATCCTGAATTCTGAATTTTTTTCTATTTGGTTTTTGGTTAATCCTGTTCGGGACATTATCTCTAACATTATTTTTTTCCTGTCTGCCGTATCCAGTGTAAATCTTTTTTCCGTTCCATTGATTTTAACTTTAACTTTTGTAATTCCATTTTCCGCTTCAACTTCTATTTCAACTTCCTGGTTTGGTTTTTCTTTTTTAATTTTTAAAATGTTTTTTACTTCGGATACAGAAAGTCCCGTTCTACGAACTATTTCAGAAATTATTTTTTCTTTGTCTGAACTATCTAAAATAAATCTAGTCTTTACGCCAGAAATATCTATCCTTATTCTAGATTTGTTATTCTCTATTTCAACTTCAATTTCTTTTTCCGATTCTGTTTCTTTCTCAAATTGTTTTTTATAGTTCTCTATCTGTCTTTCGGCTATACTCGAGAACCTCAAAGATTTCTTATAGTCTCTTACAAAATAAGACTCCTTCGCACGGTCAAGAATTTTCAGGGATAAAAAAATTCCCTTCCTCGTTACCGAACTATTTATTCTCCTCTTTGTTCTGTTAATTTCTTCTTCTACATCTCTGATTTTCTCCCACGCTTTTTCCTTTCGGATTTCCTTTAATCCACTCTTTTCTTCTAAACTCCCAATTTCGTCTTCCAATTCTTTCTCATTCTTATCCGATTCTTGTTTCATCCTCGTTTTTGTTTTTTCCTTTTCATTTTCAATTTCTATTTCAACTTCCCCGGTCTTATTTTTCAAACTTTCTAAAATAGAATCTCGTAATTCTTGTCGTTTTAGAGAAATATTCCCTTTAATTTTTATTTTAACCTTCAATTCTCCCATGACTTCTTCAATTTCAGTTTTGTGTTCCTCTAAATCTTTTTCTATTTCAATTTGGTCCTTCATTTCCTCCGTGGAATTATCTCTTTTTATTTTCTTCACAGAAGATTGAACGACTTCTAAAGCATCCAAATATTTTTGTTGAGCTATTTTGGAATCTTCTATTTTACCTTCATCCATCATTTTTTTTATCTCCATTAATCTTTCTCTTGCGATGTCTAATCCCTTTTTTGCCTTTTCAGTCGGACTAAAAGTTAAAGCAAGATTTATTTTGTCCAAAGCCACATCCAAAAAATATAAAAAAGAATCTGGGGTGGTTCCTGCACTTATTGAGGCATTATTTGTTTCTATCGAATTTCCCGTTATCTGATAGGCCAAAGCAGTCTGGGAAACCAAGAAGAAAACCATTATAGAGAAGCTCAGGAGGAAAAAACTCTTTTTATTTTTTAAATCCATATATTAAAACAGTCTAAATTCTTTAAAAAACTTTCTGAACAAAGGATTTTTTTATGAGTTTAGTTAAAAGGTTAAGGACAAAGTGAACCATATCTTTAAAAAATGTGGTTACTATTTTATACTCTATGAAAAATACGAAGGTTGTAATCTATTCGATATTTGCCCTTGGTTTCATAGTTTTAACTTTTTTGGTTGATTGGATGTTCATAATCGGGGCTGTGGTATTGGTGGTTTTGAATCAAAAGGAATTGATGAAGAAAAGAAAATAAACCTCTCATCTCCTCAATCATTTAAAATTTATCAAAATTACCCTCCATGAACGTTAAAAACCCAAAATTTTGGTGATTTAGCCTATTTTTTTAGATTTGTTCACACCCTAAAGTATATAAAAATTGGTTTTAGTATATCTCGATGGGAAGGCAAAAAACTGAAAAATCTTATCTTGACAAGATTCTCAAAGACAAAACTAATCGGACATACCTCTATCTCATATTAATTTTCGTAGGATACATTTTATTTCTCTCTCAGATGAATTTATCTATCGCCAAATTAGAAGTTAAGATGATTTCTGGAGATATAGGAGGAGACTCAACCGGTTTAATTTCACTTCCACCAGGAACTTCTGAAGGAAAGATTGTTGCAGCAATGCTTCCTCAAGATAAAGACCTAAATAGGCCCTATTCTTGGAAAGGAAATGTGGTGACGCTGACCGTTCAGAAACCAGGTAATGGCTATGACATGCTCGTCGATATGGAAAGGTCAATCCCCCTATCAGATTTGACTTCAGAACAAAAATCAAGATATGATTCTTTAACTCGAAATAATTATCACCCTTGTTGTAATGCTCCTCTAAGTGCATGTGGAGGTAAACACTCTGTCGCCACAAAAGGCTTAATTAAAAAATTACTGAAGGAAGGTTGGACGGACGAGCAAATATCAAAAGAGGTATTTTTGTGGCAAAGGTTCTGGTGGCCAAAACATTATTCTCAAATGGCAATATACCTTGTTTCACAAGGAATAGATCCGAGTAAAATAAGCCCAAAGGAGTGGGTTAGTAAAGATTATTCAACAATCCGATCGGGAAGAGTTGTTGCAGCTGAATTAAAAAAATTAAATTTAAAATAAAATTATAGGAGGTTAAAAATGGAAAAAAATACTTTGGTGTTGATCGGTGTATTAGCGGCAATGGTGTTGATAGCAGGAGTGCAATTTTTTCAGTTCAATGCATTAACAAGCAACTTAGGTAATATAAAACTAAGTGGAAATGTTGCACCCGTAGCAAGCAGTCCGACGCCAACTTCATCTGGTAGTGGAAGTGGAAACTTACCAGGCGTACTATCTAATCTACCTTCACAAGTAGGTGGTTGTTAAATATTAAAAATGAAAAAAAAGAATTTGAACGATTCACTTAGAAGTTTGGAGAAGACAATAATAAAAAATAGAAATAGAATCTTTTTAATTTTAGTTTCGTTGCTGTTTCTAATTTTCTTACTAAATAGTTTTTTTACAATTAGCTCAGGCTACACATTAAATAAGAAAATATTGGAAATAAAGGAGTTTAATGAACCAATTAATCTGAGTTTGTCAATTATAGATTGTAACGAATGTTTCAACGTCTCTTCTATTGTAGATTCTATAAAAAATAAAAATGTAAATATTCTGCAAGAAAAATCTTTTGATAAGGATTCAAATCAAGCAAAGGAACTAATTTCTAAATACAACATCAAAAAATTACCTTCCATAATCATCACGGGAGAGATAAATAGTAGTAAGGTTAATTTTAACAATTTTGAATTAAAAGATGATGCATTAATTCTCAATAAAACAAATGCCCCTTATTTTGATATGGCATCAAACAAAATTAATGGAAAAGTTGAGATTTTTGAAATTGTCGATTCTTCTTGTAAAGAGTGTGTTAAATTAAGTTCAATTCCCTTAAGCTTTGCTAAATTAGGGGTTTTAATATCTGATTGGAAAAAAATAGAATATAACTCTAATGAGGGAAAAAAATTAATTAATAAATTCGGAATCAAAGAAATTCCTTCAGTTTTAATTTCCACAGAAATAAATTATTATAAGGACCTTAGAGATAGCTTGAGCAAACTCGGATTAAATGAAAAACAAGGGTTTTACATTCTACACGCAACACAACCTCCTTACCGGGATTTATCCAAGAATAAAATTACCGGTCTAGTTAATCTAATAATGTTAACAGATAAATCATGTGCAAGTTGTTACAATGTTAGCATAAATAAACAAATCCTCAACCGATTTGGAATGGTTATCCAAGATGAAAAAACTTATGATGTAAGTTCTCCAAAAGGAAAGTTGTTTGTTTCAAAATATGATATCCAGAAAGTTCCAATAATAATTTTGTCCTCGGAAGCAGGAAAATATGATTCTTTTGTAAGAGTATGGAAATCTGTTGGAAGCGTAGAAAGCGATGGGTGGTTTGTGATGAGGAGTCCCGAAGCGTTGGGAACTATAAAAAATATTGTTAATAATACAATAATTGGGACAAGGAAATGAGAAAGAATAAATCT
Source organism: Candidatus Woesearchaeota archaeon (assembly GCA_964384965.1). Classification (GTDB taxonomy): domain Archaea; phylum Nanobdellota; class Nanobdellia; order Pacearchaeales; family GW2011-AR1; genus GW2011-AR1. The sequence continues at coordinate 10,495 of CAYLLR010000020.1, forward strand.
CCAATCCTCGCAGGATTATTAAATTTTTTGTTTTTTGGTATTGGTTATATTTATCTCGGAAAAAGAAAAACATTTGGATGGATGATTTTTTTTGCTGCCATCGTGATGACGATAGAATATTTTTTAGGAACTTTAAGTCATTTAAATAACCTTTTTGATACACATACAATTAGTTTTATGTTAGTTTCATTGGCGGTTGCGGTTGATGGGTATTTGTTAGGGAAGGAAAATGAGTTCTGAGAATATAAAAAAAAGCTTGAAGATATTGATTGGAAATAAATTTTATCTATTTTTAGCGATAGGGGTAATGATTGGTTCAGGATATCTATTATATTTACTTTCCAATATCTCAATGCTCCCCTATATGAGCAGTAATTTGTTCATCATTTTTTCCTTGGGATTGTCTGTTTTGATTTCTTTCCTTTTTGGTATTGATGTTTCACTTATTATTTACAAATTTAATCTATCAAAAAAAATGGGCTTAAAAGAAAATTCTTCAAGTATTTTAGGGATTATAGGGGGAACGCTTGGGTCGGGTTGTCCTGTTTGTGGAGCAACTCTTATTGGGATAGTTGGCGTTTCTGGAGGACTTGCAGCTTTACCTTTTAATGGTCTTGGATTAAAAGTATTGAGTTTTGGATTATTATTATTTGCAACATATAAGGTTTCTGAGAGCATTTTTAATTGCAAAAAGTGCAAAATAAAAGGAGGCAAAAAATGAAGGGAAACTTATCTGAAATTCTAAATAAAAAAAGGAATTTCATTTTCGCATTTATTTTAGGAACTTTTTTAATTTTAGGGACAATCTATCTAATTAATCCAATGGATGAAAAATCCTTAGGAAATTTTGATATTTCAAAAATTGAAAAATTAAATAAAATTATTTTTATTTTACCAAACATGGATAGGGATATGTGTGATACCTTTCCAAAAAGAATTGTAACCTCTCTTGAAAGTTTAAATGGGGTCGTCGATGCTTCTTTTGACTTTGATAATCATTCCGTTACAGCCTATTATGATCCCGAATTTATTTCCAAGAAAGATATTTTGACATATGATATTTACTCGTGGACGAAGGTTGATTTTGTCAGCGACGAAAGTGTGCCTGTTTCTCTTGCCAAAGGACTTTATAAAAATCGTGAAAAAGATGATAATCCGGTGATGCCGAAAAATGGAATGTCAGACGTAACTCCCGAGGAAAATCAGAAAATGATTGATGCACAAAACTTTCCCTCCTTTGTTAATACTAAATGGTTATCTGAAAATATAGATAATGTAAAAGTTATAGAAATGGGGCATAGGGAAAATTATAATGGCGCCCATATAAAGGGGTCTGTGAATATTCAAATAAATGAAATTAGAACTACAAATAATGGGATAGTAGAGCAGATATTAAATAAAAAATCCTTCGAGGAGCTTATGAAAAGTAGGGGAATCTCAAATAAGGATAGGGTAGTAATTTATTCGAGCAAAAGTTTAACTCATGCTTCGCGGCTTTATTGGACATTAAAATATTATGGGCACAAAAATATTGCGATTCTCGACGGAGGAAAAAATTTAATTCCTAAAGAAGATTTGGTGACAGAAAAAACAAAAATTAATCCTTCAAACTATTCAGCTAAAATAAATGATAAAATTGTTGTGGATTCAACCTATGTGTTAAAAAATTTAAAAAATTCTGGAATCATTCTCCTCGACGTAAGAAGTAAAGAAGAATTCGAAAGAGGGCATATACCTGGGGCAATTAATATTGATTGGAATACCCTCCTAAATCCTGACGGTACTTTGAAAAAAACAGGGGAACTAAAATCCATTTTAAAAGATGTTAATAAAGATAAAGAAATTATTGTCTATTGTGTGTCTGGAACAAGAGCGAGTTATATGTGGTTTGTTCTAACAGAAGTTTTGAAATATTCAAATGTGAAATTGTTTGACGGATCAATGATTGAGTGGAATTATAAAAAATTACCCTTGGAAAAATGATAAATTTTAAAGAAATGAAAAAAAGAAGGAAAGTAGGACTTTTGCTTTTAGCAGGTGCGTTTTTAATGTTTCTTCTCCCTATTTTTGTTTCTGCCACAAATCATTTAATTCTTGGAAATCTTCAGCAAGCACAAAATAGTTATCTCAATTTGATTCAAAATGTTTCTTTAATTGTAGCTTTTTTTGGAGGGGTTTTGTCCTTTTTAACTCCTTGCGCTTTGGGGATTCTTCCTGCGTACTTTGCATTTAGTTTTCAAAGAAAAAAAGAGCTTGTTAAGATGACTTTTTTCTTTTTTTTGGGAATGATAGCAATTTTTATTCCAATAGGAATCTCTGCTTCCTTCATAGGAAGTTTTTTGATAATCTATAGAGAATGGCTTGCAGTTTTTGCAGGTCTTTTATTTCTTCTGTTTGGAATCTTCATGATTTTTGGAAAGGGATTTTCAATTCCTTTTTTGAAAATGAAAAGTAAACATAAAAAGAGTGCTTGGGGCATTTTTTTATTTGGAATTTTATTTGGAATTGGATTTACTCCTTGCAACGGACCGATAATTATTGCTATAACTACTTTGGCAGCAACTCAAACAATATTTTATGCAGTAGCAATGTTCATTCTTTATGCATTGGGGATTGCAATGCCTCTTTTAATTTTGTCTTATTTTTTTGATAGGTTCAATATAATCAGCAAATTCTCTAAAAGAGACAATTTTAAATTTAGTTTAGGGGGGAAAGAATTTAAAATGCGTTGGACAGGAGTTATTGCCGGAGTACTTTTCATTACTCTTGGAGTTATTTTTATTCTATTCAAGAATACCACAATTTTTACAATCCTCGTCGCTAAATTAGGTTATCCTTTGAGTTGGGCTTATTCTTTACAATATTCCCTTATAAGAAATCCTTTACTAACTAATAGTTTAGCAATATTTGGAATTGGAATCTTAGGGGTAATAGGTTATCTTAGTTATAAAAAATACAAAAAGAAAAAAGGGGAAAATAAGAAAAACCCTCTCCTCCTGGAGAAGAATTCAATTCCCAAAAGGGATAACTAAATTTATTAATT
>CAYLLR010000021.1:0-11171 GCA_964384965.1 Candidatus Woesearchaeota archaeon
TTTTATAAGGATATTTCTTATTCTCTTTCTTTTTCCACTTCTTATTTTTTCTCATCTCGCTACAATTCATTTCCAATAAATCCTCCTGCTAAAGTTAAGATTCCAATTATGAAATAAGGAACTAAAGCATCTCCTCCTAAACAAATCAATTTATTCCCATCTGATATTGATGAACTTGAACAGTTTAAATTTGTTCTTGCTGTTGTTACTACATCTTTCATAAGAGGCAACATTAAAATTCCAAACATAAAAAAGAAAAGTGCAAAAATCATTCCAGTATAAATTGATGCTTTTTTATTCATTTTACCACCCCATTAATTTTGAACCAAGTGCAATAGCCCCAGTTCCAATAACAAGTAAAATTAAAAAAGGAGTTGCTATATCTACTACTGTGCAATTTATTTTTTGTGAAGTTGATATTGAAGAATTTGAACAATCTAATTGATTTCTTGAAATATCTGAACTATTTATTAATGGAACTGCTAAAGATAAAACTATCAAAAAAATTATAACCCCAATCATAAAAAGGAAAAATGGTTGAGATTGGGCTTTTTTGTTCATCTAAATAAAAACCCCCTTCTCTTTTTTCTTCTTGATTTTTTTATTTCTCTCCTTTCTCCAAATGTTCCCAAAGAGAATTGTCTTTTTTGAACAATTATTGATTCATTCATTTTTGATGGTCTAAATTCTGAACCTAAACCTAACTCTCTTATTGATAATTTCTTTTTGTTAATTTCTACAAAGGCACTCCTTCCTAATGTTCCTTTTTGGAATTTTAATAAAATATTTTTTGCTTCTTCTTTTGTTTTTGCTTTCCCAATTTCTCTAAATTTCCCATATCTTTTTCCATAAATTTTATATAACTCTCTATTTATATCTTGAACTTTCCTTTTTTCTTTTGCTTGTCTAATAAAACGAAATAATGATTTTGGAACTTTTGGTTTTATTTTTTCTGTTGAAATTTTAACCATTTCATTTTGAATTGTTTTTTGTTCCTGCTTTTGTTTAGTTCTTTCTTTTTGTAATAGTGATTGCTTTTGTTTAGTTGATTGTGAAGTTTTAGAAATAGTTATTTCTTTTTGAGTTGGTTTTAAACTTTGATTAATTAATTCCTTAGAAATTTGTTTAGGAATTTGTTTTTGTTTATTTATTTGAATATTTGAAGTTGTAAAATTTATTCTTGGAATTATTTTTACTTTTTTAATAGAAACTTGCTCAGATACTTTTTGACTTATTTGTTGTTGTATTTTTGGTTTAATTGAAATAAATCCTTGTCTTTCATATAATCCAGTTCCAGCATAAATACTCCCTCCAATAGGTAATCCACTTATCATTTTTTGCGATAATCTTTCAGAACTTTTTAATGAAGATGATGTTCCTTCTGAAATTGCTCTTGATATTTCTTTGGTTGTTGGTAAAATTACTTGTTTTTGCCTTTCAGATAATTCTTTGAAAACTTGTGATGAACTCTTTTTTCCTCCACCCCTAAATCCAATTAGTTTTTCTTTATTTATTTTTGGAAAAGTTATTATTGTTGATACCTCTTGAGGATTTGTTCTTAATGCTAAATTTTTATTTAATTTTATTAGTGTATTTCTTTGACCTACTGGAAGGGAAATATCTTTTATTATTTCTCCATTTAATGTTGGTTTTCTTATTTGTTCTTCTATTGATTTAATTGCTTTTTTAATCTCACTTGATTTTTCTGGTAGTTTTTCTATTCCAAAATAACTTTTCTTTGGAATTATTGTTGTTGTTCCAAGTTCTTCAAAAAACTTTAGGTTTCCAAACTCTCCTATTTTTATATTTTTTCCTCTTGAACCAATCTCAAATGTTTGACCTGATGTGAATACTCTTTCATTCATATATTTTGGTTTAACTATTCCAGTTGTAACTGCTTCTCCTTTTCCTGATGGAATAAACTTAAATCCTTTTTCAGTTTTCTTTAATTTTCCTTCATAAGAAACAATTTGTCTGCCCTTTTCTGTTTCTTTATATAAATCCCCATAGACCTTTCCATCCTTTTCATAAATTCTTATTACACCTTTAAAAGGAGTTTTTTCTAAATTTTTAATTTCTGATTCAACTGCCTTTGTAATTGCTTTATTCTTTATCATCCTAATTCCTTTAGATACCCCAATCCCTAATGCCGTTGTTCCAATTAAAGCTGTTTCAATAGGATTTTCTTTTATAAAAGTTATAGGATTGTAATTTGATTTTCCAAATTGATTAAGAACACTTCCAGCAAATAATCCTGTTCCTATTGGTGTTGCATAAAGATTTGCTTGAGAAAATAATTCAGCTCCTTTTCCAAGAATATTTGCCTCTCTCCTTATATCTTCTTTTTTTAAAACTATTGTATTTTTTTTATAATAATCTATTGGTTTTCCAGTTAATAAATCAAATTGTTGTGTCCCAAAAGAAGGGGTATAATATGTTCTTTTCTTTCCAATGTTTCCTTCATTTAATTTATAGTATAATGTTTCTGTTCCTGCTCCTATTGGGGTTGTTATTAATTTTGAAACAGTTTCAAAAGGTCTGTTTGGATTAAAATTTCTTATATCTCTTTTAGAACCTAAAACATTAATATAACGAGTTCTTTCATAATTTTTTTCATTTTTTTTATATTCCTCATATTTTTCTTTTCTTTTATTATAAATATCTAAATATTTTTTATATTCTTTATCTGTTCCTTTCCAACTTCCTTTTACATCAATCTTTGATTTTTCTATTTGTTTTATTTTATTATCTAATTCATTTAATTTTTTTAAATTATCATTTATATTTATTTGCGATAATCTATTTTGAAATTGTTGTGCAGTAGGAATTTTTACTATAGGAGTTCCATACCACACTTTTTTTGTTATTATCTCATTATTTTGGTTTTTATATGAATAAGCTCCAACATTTCCTAACCCTAAAGATTTTTCTGCACTTATTTGTGATGCTACACTTGAAGAAAATTCTCTTGCTGAAGCTAATGCTATTGATGGTAATGAAACTATTTTTTTTAAAATTGATTTTTCTTTAGGGACATATGGTTTTTGATTATACGGTTTATATTCAGATATAACAGAACCAGTAAAATTAATTTTATTTGGAACATTAATTGCACTAGTTTGATTAACATTTAATATTCTTGTATTATTTAAATTTCCAATATCTAAAACTTTTTGATTGGGTATTGAAATTATCTTAGGATTAATTGAAGTTACTTTTATTGATTCTTTTTTAATACTATCTATCTCTTTATTATAATCTTTTAGACTTAAGGTCTTACCTAATGCTCCAGATTGGATTCCCTTTATTCTTAAATTTTTCCAATCAATTTGTAATTTTTCTGTTGGGTTTGCAATTTGAAATTTATTAACTTGTTCTGCAAATGCTCTTTTTTCTAAATTTCTTAATAGATACATTTTTCTTAAATATTTATAAACTTTTCCAGTTGTAAAACCATATGGTATTCTATCTCTAAACATTCTTTCTGCAAGTTTTATTGCTCTTTGTGTATCTTCATAATCTGCAATTTCTCTTGCTTTTGCTTCAACTTGTTTTTCTACTGGAACTAATTTTGTTTTTTCATATTCTTCTAAATTTTTTTCAAATTTTTTTACTTCCTCTTTTTTAGATTTATAATTTTCTTCTATTTTTTTTATTTGCCTTCTTTTATTACGTCCTTCCAATCCAGCAAAGTTTCCTTGTCTTAATGCTCTTGCAGAATCTCTTACAGGTAATTTTGATTTTGCTTTCTCTAATTGTTCTCTTGTTTTTTTAGCTTGTTCTCTTTGAATCTTTAATTTTTCCCTTGCTTCTTTAATCTTTTTTCTTGCTTGTGCTACTTGAGATTTTGCTTCTTCTATTCCTGTCATTTGAATTTAAAATTGTCCTTTTTAATATTTATATATTTTAATTTTCCTAATTTTAATTTAATAGGTTTTGGTAAAGAAGACTTTTTTAAAGAAAAATTTATTTGACCGTTCCTTTTATTTACTACTGGTTTTAAGATTATTTTATTTCTTTCTTTTAACTTCATATAAATTACATGTAGTTTATATTTATAAAGATGGGGGTTATTTATAATTTAAACCAAATTTTAACCTTATTAATTCTAATATTTCCTTAAATTTTTTACTATTATTCCAAATAAATCTATCTATCTTTCTTCCATTGTCCCATACTATTAATTCATATGTTAAGTCTCCACCATTCCTTTGAGTCCAATCATGTCTCTTACCTAATGGTTTCCAATCCTTTTTCTTAATCAATTTATCCTCCTAATAATTGAGGAAAAAGCATTTTCACTAAGAAATATCCTGCAACTAAAATTCCTATAATCATTAATATGCCCATTCCCCCTTTAGTTTTTTCTTTTATTAAATCTTTCTTCATTCTTAACATTACTAAATCTTGTCCATATATTTCATTCTTTTCTCCTTCTTTTCTAAATAAATTTGTTGGGTTTAGTTTGTCATATCTTTGAAAAAAAACAGGATATTTTCCCTCCCAAAACATTAATTCACTTCCATTTGTTACATGGTAATTTGAATCTTTTGTTTGATAAGTTCCACCATCTAACTTAACTCTTTGTCCTTGTATATTTTTATTTTCATTTAAGAATAGAATTCCACACCACCCTTTCTTTTTCTTTGATTTTGATATTTTTGCTTTTCTTGGGATTTTTAGGACTTTTTTATTTATTCCTCCATCTTTCATCAATAAATCATAAACCTTATTTACTTTCTCTGTTAAACTTGGTTCATCATTATTAAATTCTATTTCTTTCATTTTTCACTTTCCTCCTTTTTTCCGAATAAACCTCTTCTTTTTTGTTTTTGTTTATCATTTCCAAGCAGTTCCTTTTTTTGTGTTATTCTTGCTTTGATTAAGAATCCATCTTTACTTAAAGATGTAGCAAGTATATCCTCAGAATGTTTCTTGAAATGTTTTGCGAATGAACTCATACTTGGAATTAAGTTACAATCATTTTCTAATTCACTTAGTGTTCTTATTGGGAGCTTTGGAAGTCCTAATTCATCTTCTGTTAAGTTTCCTACTTTTTTTGAATTGTCTGTTCTAATTATCTCTAAGAAAAAATTATCTATTCCCCTTCCTTCATCATTTACCTGTCTAATAAAATCTTTTATTTCATCATATTGTGCTTCATTAGTTACAATTTCTTTTTCTTCTTCATTCATTTTTAAATTTATTGATGAAATCCATTAATTCATCAATCGTTTCTTTTATTGATTGACCTTTTATTTTTGAATAGGAATAAATTATAAATGCTCCTATAACTATTGCTTGGAGTATAAATCCAAATTCTGCCATTTAACATAATTTAAACCTTTTATTTAATTCTTTTTTCTTCTTTATTTGACTTTTTGAGATTAAAATTGTTAAACCAAAATCAATAACAAAAGGGAAAGGAAGTAATCTAAGAGAATTAAATAAAGGTTTTATAAGAGAAATAAAATTTTTATTTATTATCATTAAAGCTACACTTACAAAAAGAAAAATTAAAAGAAATTTAGCATATAAAAACGTCATCTCAAAAAAATAATCATTTTTTTTAATTTTATCTGATTGTATTTCATAATCAATTCTCTCACTTGAAGAAAGTTTCCAATATCTATCATTGAACTTCTTTATCTCTTTTTTTTCTTTTTCAATATTGTTTCCTATTCTTTGAAATATATTCATTTTAAAATCCTCTTAATTTGTATCCTCCTCTATTGATTGCTCCTCCTGTTTCTTTCTTTTTAATATTTTTATTTTTAACTTTAATTTTTTCTAAACTTTGTTCGTCAATTCCAACTTCTTCTGGCATTTTCCCATCCTTTCCTGCCTTTGGCATTACACCCCATTGAATACATCCGTTTAGAAATTCTGTTTTTGAAACAGCAATTCCTATGAATCCACTTATTTTGTCTCTTACTTTATCTCCAAGTTTTATTTCTGTTTTCATTTTATTTTTTCTGCACGAAACCCATTTCTTTGTTTATATAAAGGTTTGTAATCCTTAAGCCTCATTTCATTTATTATCCACTCTACTTTTTTTGTTTCTGATGGAAGCTCTTTTACTTTATCTACAAATCTTTGGATTGATTTTTGTTTCCAATCTTGGTCATCCTTTAAATCTGGATACTCTTTTATTACTCCCTCTTTGTGAAATTTTAGTCCTTCAATAGGGGCTAACATATTTGTATTTAAATCAATAAATAAAACATTATCTCCAATAATTCTTATTGCAGTTCTTCTTGTTCCTTTTTGAAAAACAATTTGCGTCGTCATCCAACCAACCCTCTTTTAATTTCTTCAATTTCATTAGCCATTTTTATTATTACTTGATTTAAGTCTAAAACTTTATTTTCAAAATTGTCCTTAAATCCTAATCCATATTCAGTTGGAACTTCAACTAATTCAAATCTTTCTTTTTTTTCTTTTTCTTCTACCATTTTTATTTTTATTTGTTTTTCTTTAGATTAATTCTTTTATTTTATCTTCTATAATTGAATTTTCAGCATAATTGATTTGGTCTTCAGACCATCCTTTATCTGACAATTTTTTCTTTTCTTCTTCAGAAAAACATTTACTACAACTACTACACATTATTTCTTTTCCTCCTTTTTAATTGTGATTTTTACTTTATATAAACACTTTGGACAGGTTGCGTAATATTCTCCTTTTCCTTCATAGTCCCATTCATATGAACAATGATTACACTTTAATTTCATATACCTACTTATTTAACTACCTTTATAAAGATGGGGGTTACGAATAAATTATCTCTCTTACAGATTCAAATCCAAGACCTAACCCCATAGCAATTACTATGTATGAAACTGTTTCTGTTAAACTATTTTTATATAACCCTATTCCATTAAATGAAACATAAACTCCTAAAATTGAAATTCCAAAACTCCCAATTAATGTTATCCATGGGTTTTTTATTTTTATTCCATAAAATGTTAATCCAAAGAATAAAAGGAAAACAATTATAAAAAATGTTTGATTTCCACCTGAAACTGAAAATTTATATACCCAAACATCATCTATCCCATTTGGATTTCCAACTCCATAAACTCTATATTCCCCTATTTGAGTTGTAAAATTTCCAATTAAAGAATAATTATAAAATGTTCCACTTTTTGTCATTGCAGAATTAATATTTAACAAACTTCCATCTGGAAGTTTTATTTTTGTTATATTATTAAAACTACAATTTGGACAAGTTTGAATTAAATTAATTCTTTCCCCTTGATTGAATGTTCCAAAATCTAAAATTGTTGAATCTGAAACATATCCAAAAGCAGAAGTAAAACTAAAAAAAAATAAAAAAATAAAAAAACCAAAGATAAATCTAGGGAAAATCCTTGATTTGCCTAAATCATTCTTCATTTTTTTTGACTCCTTTAAGCTAGTCCTGCATTCCTGAAACTTACAGATACCAAAGTAACAGCAACACTTAAGATTGCAATTACAAAGAATGTAGTAACAAGACTTAATAGGGAAGTATCTGCTGAACTAAAGTTTGAGTTGTTCTTTGCATCACTTACTGTATTAGCAATTATTGGAGCTAGAACAATTCCAACCAAGATTACAATAAATCCCCAAAGTATGTTTTGTAACATTTTCTATTTATTCATAGACCCTCCTTGACACAATCGACTTCATAATTTTTTTAAGTCATCTTCTTTTATAAAGATGGGGGTTACTTCATTTTTTTGTTTATTTTCAATTTCTTTTAAATCATCTTCTTTTTCCTTATCTCCAAACTTTGCACAGATGTTTCTAACTTGGGCATATGAAATTTCAAAATCATAATCATTTAAAAGATTTTCAATTTTTTTATATGAATATTTTAATGTTTTTCTTAAAACATATATCATTATATCTCTTTGTTCCCTATATTTTATTCCTGAACTTGTCATAATGTTCTTTTCTGAATTTCTTAATGAATCTTCTTTCTTTTTTCTATATTTTTTTTCTTCTTCTTTATCTCCTAATGCAAATACTCCGTAAAATCTTCCTTTTTTATTTGTTGTTATTCCATATGAATATACTTTTGAATCCTTATGTAAAATTAGTAACTTCTTTTTTTTACTTGAATATATTTTAAAAAACCCTCTTCTCCCTCTACTTTCATATACATGTATCAACACCCTCGTCCTAAAAATTGAAATATATTTATCAAGTAAGAAAATTGTTGGTAGGATAATAACTATAAATAAATTTTTCTGGCGTATTTGCATCATTAGCGAAACTAAAGTTTTATTTACACCAGAAAGGGAAGCCCTTGAACTAAAACCTGTGAAAGCTTCATCAAACATTATTGCTTGATTTTTTTTTGCTTTATATATTGCTTCTCTAAATTCTTCTGGAGTAAAAACAACCCTACTTAAATTAAAAGAATTGTCTATATATTTACACCATTGCATTCCAAGTGTTGACTTTCCAGAACCTTCAATTCCATCAATAGCAATCATACAATCTTTATCTCTTTTTTTTAAGTCTGGAATAATTTTTTCATCAAATTTTTTTTTAACCCACGGTTCTAAAAAGTAAGACACTTCTTTTTTTGTTTTTGGGTCTTTTATTGTTACCGTATTTGTTCCATAATTAGAATTCGTCATCTTCTTCAACATAAGTTGTTCCTTTATCTAATTTATTTTCTAATCTTGCTAAAAATATTTGTTTTTCCATTAAAATTTTATATTGTCTATTTCTTCTTTCAAAAATTTCTTTTGATGGTCTTTTAAATCCATTAATTGAATCATTAAAAGGTAATGTTTCCTTTAATCTTAATTCAAAATCTTCAAATCTTGATTTATACCCTTTTATTATATTCCCATCTTCTTTCTTTTCATCTTCATATTCTTTTTCATTTAAATCCCTAGCTAATTCTAACCATATAGTATCTAATTCATCATTCCAAGAACAATATTGTCCTTTTCTTTTAAAATTCTGACAATTTCTCCATAAAATATCTAATCTTGTTATTATATTCAATCCAGATGAGAATTTGCTTACTTTTTCTGATTCTCCCATATAAAAATCATATTATTTAACTTTATAAAGATGGTAGTTAGGTAATTTTGGGTATTTTTTGTATAAAAACATCATTTTTAAGGCATTTATTAATATTTTAGTCCTTTTTTACTTAAAAAATTAATAAAAATACTAAATTTAAGTAAAAATTATGATATAATCCTAAAAAAGGGCTATTTTCCCCTTATTTACGTTAAAATTGATAAATTTAAATGATTAATTATAGTATATTATAGTGTTTAATAAAAATAGTTTGCCCCCCTCCATAAATAATAGTTATTTTAAGGCATTTGATTCCCTTGTCAACCAACTAGGCATAACTAGGCATGACATAGTGTATTATTTTAATAAAATTCTTTCCTCTTTTTCATAACATTTTTAAAAAATTAATTTAAATTTTATGTCGTATAATATACAAATAGGGACATATATTTATTTAATCTCTTTTAGAATTAAATTAAATCTGTCGTGATTTATTAAAACTTTTAAAAAATTCTCTTATAGTAATTTATAGTTTAAATACTTTTCTATATTTCACAACAACAATTTAAAACCGAAAAGTATTTAAATACTATTGATTTAAAAAGAATGTGTTAATAAAACACAATAGGAAAAAAAATAAAATGAACATAGAACAAATTAAATATAAAACAATAGAAGAATTAAAAACAATCACAGAACAATATAAAATTAATAAAGTTTTAAGTGATATTCTGTTTAAACAAAATTATGAAGAAAAACAAGAGAGAATATTAAAAGAGGTGTTCGGAGAATGAGTAAGAAAGAATTAAATTTGGGATTTGAAAGAGAAATAAATAAAACTAATATAGTTAATTTAAACTTAATTGAATATTTAAAAGAAAGTTTAAAATCAGATAATAAAAATTATTGTAATGGTTGGGACTATTTAAAGGAAAACTTAACAGAAGAACTTAAAAGAACCTTAACAAGTTTTGATTATTGGAGTAAAAGCCATAATAAGGAAAAAGTAAAGGTTATCTTAAATGATTATTTAATTATTCATGGGCAAAATTATGCTTTAAATGAAAAATTAAAAAAACAATTAGGCAGTTTTGTTTATGTTTGGAATGATAAAAAAAGAGAAATTGAAGAAAAAATAAAAGAAAAATGTTTAAAAGAATATTTATTAAAAAGAGGATTTAAAGAGCAAGGAGTTTTAAACAAAGAAAAACTAAAAAAATTAAATGGGCTTAAAGTTAAATGTGTTTTGGATATTTCAAAAATAGGATTATTAGGAAGTTTTAATAAAAAAGAAGAAATAGAAGGGCGATTAATTTGGAGTAATTTCCAAAATAATTTAATAATTATTCCTAAAAGGTGTAGAACAAGATGTTTTATTATTAGAAAGAAATTTTATTTTAAAGAATTAAAAAGGAGGAATTAAAAAAAATGGAAAAAGTTTATAATACTCTTAAAAAAGCAAGAGACCAAGAGACAGACAGGTTAAAACTTTATTGTTTAAACTATATGTTGAAGAATTATAAAACAGATGAAGATTTAAAGGTTTTTATTGGTGATTTATTAAATCACGGGTGTAGCAGTGGAATGATACCTGAATTAATCTCCTACACAGACACAAATAAGTTTTATAATGATTATGAGCAGGAAATAGAGGATTTAATCCAGAATAATATGTATATGTTAGGAATTAAAACAAGACCTTTATTTATTGAAAGTTTAAACGGGAGTGCGGAAAATATAAGACAGGAAAAAAATCTTTTAAGTTGGTTTGCTTTTGAAGAGACAATAAGAAGTTTAAACGAGGAGTTTAAAATAAATGAAGATTTTATTTAATTTTTTTATTTTTTTATTTAAAGGTTAGCAGGGAAACCTTAAAATTCCTGTAATTAAAAAAGGAGAAAAAAAAGAAAAATGAAAGAGAACAGAGAAAAAGAATTTTGTGATACTCTTTTAGATAAAAGTATAACAAGAGAAGAAGCTTTATCTATAATAAATTTTTTTATAGGATACTTTGATATTAATCAAGATGAACTTGACCTTGATATTAAATTTTAAAGAATTAAAAAGGAGGAATTAAAAAAAATGGAAATAACAGAAAGACCTTTAAATTTAAAAACTTATGAAGGGGGATATATAGATTT
>CAYLLR010000022.1:0-10797 GCA_964384965.1 Candidatus Woesearchaeota archaeon
CCAAAAATTTTAAATAAAAAATCCAAAGACCCAAATTTTAGAAAAACCCAAAGCAAGATAAAACTAATCAAAAAAACAGGAGAAAATTGTAGCCCGTAACGAACAAACACCCTTCCTCCCCTTTTCTTTAAAAGGGAGATTTCCTCTTCTCCCAACCCCTCCCAATTTGATTTAATCAATATTTTTCCAACACGAACATTTTTGAATAACCAATCCCCGGGAGTTAATTTTGAAACCTCTATTTTTTTGACCATACAAAACTCATCTACAACCTTAAAGAAAAAATAGAAAAAAGGGAATAAAAAGAGAAAAAGTCCAAAATAAAAAAAAGATTTATTCCAAAATCCAAGAATTAGAAATAAAATTCCAAAAAAAGAATAAATAGAAAAAACTTTCTTTCCCCTAGAAAAATAAACCCCGAATCCCTTTCTAAATTTATTCCAATTTCTAAGGCTCATTACAACACTCCCCAAAACTCCATAAAAAGCCCCCACCAAAAGAAAGACAAGAAAAAACAAGAAGAATAATTCCAGATTTAAATTAAAATTTGAAAAAATTGGGAGAACTGCTCCCAAAGAAACCATTAACTTTGTATCCCCTCCTGCAAACATACGGGCGTAATATAAAAGATTTCCTAAAATAAAAAAGACCCCCATCCCAAGGATTCCCTGATAAAGAAAATTAAAATCTCCAAATGGAAGATAATTAAAGATTAAAAGAGATCCAATTAAAAGAAAAATTATGGAATAAATAGAAAATTTAACAACTTCTTGGATTTTACTTTTAAAAGAAAAACTAAAAAAATCCAAAACTAAAAAAATTGTAAACCCACTTAAAATGACTGAAAAAAAAATTCCCTCCCCTGAACCTGAAAATAGAGAATAGAAAAATCTAAAACCCAATGCAAAGATAATCAAACTAAAATTCAACCAATTGGGAATCTCCCTCGACTTTAAATCTGAAAGAGTCGCAAAAATTAACCAAACCATAGCCAACCCATATAAAAGAACAACCTCAATCATAAATTGAATTGGTTAAAGTGGTTTATAAAAATTAGTTTTTTCCCATTTTCTTTTTCTTTTGGGATTTCTTTAAATTAATATTTCCCAGCCTAAATTTTCCCCCAACTTTATAAGGGTGTTTTTTCTTCTCTTTAAGCTTACCCTTTCTTTTATTTCGCTTACCTTCTAAATTTCTTACCATCTTCAAGAATTAAGTTTTTATAGTTTAAATTTTTTGCTAAAATTCTATCAATCTTTTTATTTAATTTATCAAATCTAAAGTTAAGCATTTTCGGACGAAAAAACTTCTCAGAGACCCATGAAGGCATTTAGAAAAAAAATGTTATGAAAATTAAGAGAATCTTCATAATTATTAACTAAATTAATTCCATTAAAAAGATATCAAAAAACTATCTTGATTTTAAAAAAACTCCCTCACTAAACAAAAAAAACCAAGAACTAATTAATAAAACATTTTTCTTCTTTTGCCAAATCACTTACATCATATTTTCCAGATGAAAGAGTTGAACTTCCCCTCTTTCCATCTATAACAATATCCTCACATTTTAAGTCACAATTTATTGAGGGACATTCGGAAATTTTGTATTTCGCAAAAGATTTTTCACTTGAAAAAACTGCGCAAGTAGATTTAACCTTTAAATTGTCCTCGTTAACTCTCAAAGTTCTTTCTCCAGAACAATAACTATAAACACTATTTATTCCACAAGCAGAATTACAATCCTGGATTACCCCATCAACATTACTCGGACTAAACAAACTTTTCATAGAACTCCAACCAGTTGCAAACCCCCAAATCAAGGCAACCAAAATAACTAGCCCCAATATGAGAAGAATTATCGTATTGGTACTCATTCCCTGACCTTTTTTATTTAAACTTACCATCTCTCTCTAATTAAAAGAGCATAAAATATTTATAAAACTTCCTATAAATTTATCTCCTGGGAAAATGAACTTTCTCTCTTCCAATAAGGACTAAAAAAAATAATTTTTATTTTAAAAAACTATTTAGAATTATTTCTTTAAAATGGTTTTTTCATCTTTTCAAAAGTTTCGCATTATCAAAAGCATTATGATCACGAATATAAGAAACATCCACACTACATTAATTTGCAATTTCTTTTTGGGAAATTCCCGAACTTATTTTCCTCTCAAATAACATGCTTGAAAAATCGATGGGAACCCAATAAAAAGGGACCCTTTCGTAAATTTGTTGAGGATTATTTATATTAAATAATTTGCAGATTCCCATCCAATCAAACTAATTAACATTGGTGACAAGGTATGGCTTAGAATTTCCCACAAATTTTTTAATTTCTTCAACTGCTTTTTTTATTGAAAATTTTTTCCACCTAAAGAAGGAAAAAAATTCCCATTAAACCATGAATCAATTTCACCATTAAATTATAATTTTAAATGCAATTCCTCACCCATCAATTTTACCAATCCAACTGAAAGCAAATCAATTCCATCTGGTTTCAGTTGGGCAAACTCTCCATCCATAAATTTTCTCTTTTTTAAATCCATACTTTTTAAAAAAAGAGAATATTTATATCTCTTTAAGATTGTTAGAAAATAAACTAATTTTAGATTTATTAGGATTTTTTATGTAAAAAGCTATGAAGGGACTTGATATTTTACAGAAAACAAAAGCTCCTTTTTACCTCTAAAAAAAGGAATTCCCCCTTCTACAAATTTCTCCTCATA
This sequence comes from Candidatus Woesearchaeota archaeon, assembly GCA_964384965.1. Taxonomy (GTDB): domain Archaea; phylum Nanobdellota; class Nanobdellia; order Pacearchaeales; family GW2011-AR1; genus GW2011-AR1. The sequence continues at coordinate 2,727 of CAYLLR010000022.1, forward strand.
AAAATATTTTCTTCCAAATTCTTCTGTTAAATTAAACATTTTCTCAAGTTCATCATCGCTAATTCCAACATTTTTATAAAATTTGTATTCATCCGAAAAAGAATTTATTTTTTGCAAAACTTCCACCCCCACAAAAGAATTGGATATTCTAAAATCCGCAATAAAAAAAGTCAAAAGTGCAAAGCCCGAAACTGCGAAAATTCCAATTACAAAAAGAGTTATAGGAAGATTTCCTTTTTTAGAGGAATTTATTTTTCTCATCTTTTTTTGTACCTCGATAAAATCTCTTTTTTAGTTTTATTATAATCAATATTGAACTTTCCTTCACCCGAAAATTGAATTAATTTTTTATCAACAACGATTCTTTTAGATTGTGGACCAAGAGAAACATATGTAAAAAGGGATTTCTTTAAAAAGATATCTCCCCCCTCAAAAGAAGATTTTGAAGTCAAACTACTCCTAAAATTTCCAACTTTTTTTGTTTTTCCTAAGAGAGACGCCCCAAAAATAAAAAAAAGCAATAAAACAATTATTAAGAGAGTTGCAACAATCCAAGTTAACGTTTCACCAACTTGCCCTTTTGTTTTTTTAATTTTAGTTGACATTTTCTTCGACCTTTCCTACAATAGAGGTAATCTTTACCAAATAATATGAATCAGTTTGTGTTCTCATAAAAAATTCTTTTTCACTGCACTTCGCAAGTTTTTTGTTTCCCGAAACACTCATATTACAATCCGGCTTCCAATTTTTGTTCCCAGCGGACACCAAAAAAGAGGGTTTCTTTAAATTACCTTCTGAAAAAAATTCTACTTCGACATAATAGGGGGGTCTCTTAAAATCTTCTTCAATTGTAAAATTTAAGGAACACCTCCCTAAAAGATTATCTCTAAAATCTTCTCTAAAATTCCCTTGAGGAGTCATCAAAAGAGGGTTTACCTTTCCTCCAAAATAAATACAATCAGCAACTTTTTCTGCGAGAATTCCGGATTCAATTTTTCGAACATCATAAGGGCCACCATAAAAAATATTTACCATTAAAACAATTCCCGTTGCAACAATCACTAAAATAGCAAACCAATAAACTGAAATTAATTTCTCCCCTCGAGAATTCCTCTTCATTAAAAATTTTTTTTCTTCTTGGAAACCCCTAAATTCTTTTTCTTTCATTTTTTCTTACTAAAAGTTAAAATATAAAAACCATTTAAATCCCCTTCTTTAGATTTTTCGGGAAAATAACTTATATTAATGTCATTAAAAAAATGGTACTTCGAGCCCCCCTTCTCACTTAACTTTATCGTCACGTAATTACCTTTTATCCTTAAAATATCCGAGAAAGACACTCCATTCTTATCTGAAACCTCTTTCAATTTTTCCAAATTGAGATGAATAATCATTCCTGGTTTAGCAGAATCAACCAATAAAGCGACTTCTTTTGAATATGCCTTTTCAAGAATTATAGCCCCACTTCCTTGTTTTACCAAAAAAATTACAAGTATTGTAAGGAATAAAATATTTAGCACAATGAAAATAATGTTCTCAATTAAAAGTTCTCCTCTCTTATCCATCAAAAAAAAAGTAAAAAGGAATTAATAAAATTATTGTTAGCTTGAAGTTGTGATTGAAGAACAATTTAAAGCATTAAATTCAGGAGAATTTACTTTAATCAAAGAAGAAGGAATAAGTTGCTTATTATTTGAACCTTTGATTATTGGGGCAATAATTGTCCCTCCCGCAATTCCCCCTGCAGTTGCACTTCCTGCAACACTCAAAATCCCAATAACAGAGCCTAAACTCAAAGCCCCGGTAACGGGGGAGAGTATTAATCCCCCTGCAACAATGGCGGCCCCAGTTCCAATTCCAATAACCCACCCCAAAGTATTTACATCACTTGTAATCCCGGTTAAAGAATAATAATATTCATCCAAAGAGATGTTTCCAAAATTTCCCTTAAATTTAGAAAATTTCCCAATTCCCAGATAAGAAGAATAAGTTTTCCCGTCAGACCTCTCAGTTTCCTCCATGTATTCATAAAGATTTTTCTTATCAAAAAAATCCTTCCCATTAAAAATTTCTTCTTTTACAGAATCATCAAAAGCAATTTGACTACAAATTGAACAATAAATTTTAGGCAAAATATCCTTTCCAACATAATTAATTTTTCCCTCACCAAACATCCACCAACATTCGGCAAGTTGATTCGCAAGAGCACCATAAACTTCTTTTTTGGTTTTGACTTTTATTACCTCTGGTTTAGTTAAAGATTCACAACTCCCATCCTCGCTAATACAAACATACTGTCTTTTACATTTTAGAGGAATTGTATCTGAAGGTAAAATGGATTTTCCCCTCATAATAACTGAGTTATGACAAATTTCTTTATCTGTTTCCTGCCCCAAATTCAATCTGAAAATGAAAAATAGAATAATTGCAAAACTTGCAACTAAAACAATCAAAACCACAATTTGCTGCGTCGTTAATTCTCCTTTTTTAAACATTTAAACTACTCCAAGATTTCTAAATAAAGTATAAAGACCTATTAAAGCTATTGCAAAAATCGCAATCCATAAAAAGTATTTTATAAATTCTTCAAGATTCATATTTTTTTAACCTCTAATTTGTCCCCAGATTTTAAAATTTTAATAGTTGTTCCTCCCTCGGAAGGGTCTTCTATTTTAAAACTTTCAAATTTATCTAATTTTTGAACCACGAGACAAACTCCTTTTTCATCACATTCATTTATTTGTCTGTTTTTAATCCAAAAAAAATTATCAAAACTTACAGAACTACAAATGCAAAGACAACTTTCTCCTGCACAGGAATTAGGTTTTCTATCTGCCTCGACAAAACTAAAAAAATTCCAAGAAGAAGGAGTTATGTCCGTCATCTTCTCACTAAGAATCTTCCCAGAATCAATTCTTAAAATTATATTTTTTATCCTTTCAATTGTAGATTTCGCCTCCTGAAATTTTTGATTTTGAATATTAGAATAATAAATTGAAAATAAAAGATAAATTAAGAAAGAAATAGAAATGACTGATAAAACAATTTTAACCACTTCACTAGCAAGGAGAAATCCTTTCTTCTTCATATTAAAACCCTCCAAAAACTCCCTCCCGAAGAATTTGTAGGAAGCCCATTAAAAAAATCTAAAAGGTTTCCCCAAAAAATAAGATAAATCCCTCCAATAACAACCACGACCACTAAAACCCCTACAATCAATTTTATAATTTGACTAACTGTTAATTCAGACATCATTCCCTCCAAAAAAGATTTTTCTTTTTACCATCATCCTCTAAAAATGTTTTTTAATCCTTCTATCCCCGAAATTCCTTTGTCCTTTAAAATAAAAATTGCAACCATTAAAACCACCAATATGGCAATTGAAATTAAAATCCAAGGCAGATATTCTGAGACTATTCCCCTTTTATTTTTCAACCAATCTTTCATACCAAATCCAAGAAGATATATTTAATAAAGATTACTAATGAAATAAAGAAACAAAATCTTTTAAATAATCTCTTTAAAAAAATATTGGGTTCTAAAAATTAAAGAGATTTCAAATAAATTATTTCTCACTTTCAAATTAAATTTCCTAAAACAACCGCACTTAAAATTGAAAGAGCCAAAACACTTATGAGAGCAACAACAAAATAAAGTCCAACACCTCTCTTCAAATTTATTCCTATTTTACTTGTTTTCTCAAGAGGGTCCTCTCCGGAATTGATTGTAACAAGGGTGCCCGTTAAAATAAAAATTACTTCAATTAAATAAACCCCGACGGAAATTTGTAAAAAATAAGGAGGAATCATATTTTTATATTGAAAAATTCCGTTAGGACCTAAAAGATTTCCCAAAGCCCCCAAATTTGCAGAACTTGCAAGATTTCCTACATCAAGCATTCCTAAAATAGATGTAATCATCGCTGCAAGACCCACCACAATTCCCGATAATAAAGGCGCTAAAAAAGTCATATTGCTCTTCATATCGCTGGTTATTTCTGCAAGAAGGTCCTTTAACCTTGTAGTAACTTTCTTTGAATTTTTAATATATTCAGATATGCTTATAAGACTCACTGCTGCAATTTTTAATCCTTTCTTTGAAGATTCAATTAAAATTCTCATCGATGTGGAAATCAAACTCGACGGAAAAGAACGAAGCGCCCCCCGATTTGGATCAAAAATCGCCTTCTCAACACTCATACCCATTTGACGAATGTTATAGTTAACTTTACTAAAAAACTCTCCCGTCCTAAGACCTTTATTTGATTCTGCAACCTTTCCAAAAACAAGTTCAGGAGGAACGCCATTTCCAAGACGATTGCCCAACTGAAACAAGGAATTATTAAATTCTCCTTCAAGTTCTTTAGTCTTCTTTCTCTCAACCATCAGCTCTTTAGTTCTTCCTTTGTAGGAAATTGAAAAGAAAATCGCAACTGAAATTGGAAAAAACATTCCAAGCAAAAGAGCTCCTAACCCAAAAGGGCCTTTTGTTCCAGTGAGGCCATCAATAAAACCAAAAAAATTTCCATCCCCAAAAACTGAGAGTCCTAATTCACTGAAAGAATAATCTTTTTGCAAACCAATAAATCCTGGAAGGGGGGTATAATGAAAAATTAAAGGAAGCAAACTCAAAACTATTAAAGGAAAAACTATCAAAAAGGCCTTCTTATATGGAGCTTTATTTTTATATTTGAAATATAGGGGATTGTTCTCTAAAAGAGTCGTTTCCCCATATCCCCCCGGACGCATAGTTAAGGCTTTATCTGTTAGATAAAAAACCATAAAAGGAACAATTAAATTGAACAGAATAAAAACATGAACATAGGTCAAAATTTCTCCAATCATCGCAGAAGCGAGAGGGATTAATGCCAAACCCAGCGTCGGCAAAACAACCCCCAGCATATAAACGTTTGTCAAAGGGCTACGAACAGAATGACTAAATTTGAGCATTTTTTCATAAACCCCATCCAAAACAACCTGCAATCCCTTTTCAAGAGTTGAAATCCTCCTTGAAGAATCAGGTTCAAAAAGGCTACTTTCAATTAGATGAAAACTTTCTATAAACTCTGTTGAATATCCTCTCCAACTTTCCAGATAATTATCCAAACTCTCCTTTATTGTAGAATATTTTCCAATTTCAACATTATAAAAAATCTTTTTAAAATCGAGTGCAAGAGGATATTCTAAATGTTCCGACGCAAATTGAATCGCCTTTTCTAAATTGGGAGATTGTCTCATATAAACAACGATATAAAGAATTGCAGGAACCATCTGACTTGAAGCCTTTAATCTCCACTTGTTTGCCAACCTTTCTGGATATTGACCCATAAAATAAAAGACGAAAACAGAAAAGATAGTTACTAAAAAGAAAAATAAAAGGGGAAAATTTGAAAGGCCGCCCCCTCCAACAAGAGTAATTCCCACTGAAATAAACAACCCCAATAAAAAGATTGTCATAAAACTTGTGACTGCAAGACCAATTGCCTGCCAAGGTTCTACTTCAATATGGGCAAATTCCAAATTTTTTGAAACTCTCTCTTCATCTTTTTTAGAAGGTTTTATTTTAATTATATTTCCAAGAGTATTAGCCCATCTTTCATAAGTAGAATATTCTCGAGAAATTTCTTCCTTAAATTTTTCATAAGAAACACTCTCCCTCGTCGGAGAAATTTTTGAATCAATCTGACCTTCTATTTTAGCACCATACTTTTTTAAAATTTCTTTTACATCCTTTCCAGACATTTATATCCCTCCATAAAAAACAGCAAAAAATAATTAATAAATGTTTAGAATTTGAGTTTATTAGCCCCTTGTCAAGTTGAAAAAGGATGTGAAACCCTAAGGTACAAATCCCCGCGAGCGTTTAATGAATAAATCGAGAAAATGAGGAGGATTTGAAAAAATTCTTCCAGCATATTTTTTCATCTAAAGAAATTTGAAGCCAAACAATTCATTGTAGTTTGAAAGTTTTTTATCTTTAAAATAACTCATAGAATTTTTACCAGCCCATAAGTAAAACAATATTTAAAAACCTCTTTGATAGTCTCCTGCGAATTGGGAAATTCTAAAAATGTAATTTAAGTTGGAAAACCATCTCACAATAAGTTATTATTAAATAAGATATGAATATTTTAATTTAATCCCCACTATCCAAATAACCTCGAAAACCAATTCAAAATTTTTTGCAAAAATCCTTCACTAACACAAGAACTATTCACGCACAAATTGCTTGAACACTGGAAATTATTATCACAACTACCATCTCCACTAATTTGAGAAATAAATTCATTACTTTCACTACAATAATCCCCGTTTTTTCTATACCCTAAAGGGTAACATCTTTCATCTGAAAAGCATCCTTCTTTACATTCTTCTATTGAAGCAGAAAGTTTTGAAAGTTCAAATTTAACATAAGAATTCTTAGGAGTTTTATCAGAAGAGAAAATATTGAGAATTCTAATCGAATACTCTCCTTCCTTTAATTTGTATGAGTAGCTCTCTCCCGTCTCCAAGTAAGGGCTGGATTTCTCGTTAACTTTTAGTTTAACTTTATTCTTTAATACTTCTTCAATAAAAATATTTCTTCCAATATATTTTTTATTATAAGCTTTACAAATTTTGTTAATTTCATTTGTTTTTCTACAAAATGATTTTCCTTCTTCAATAAGAGGGTCCAAAAAAGAATACTTAAAAACCACATTCCAAGAATCTTCTTTTCCCGAAGGAAGGTTGATTTCAACAATTTTAATTAAAACATCTTTTTTATCGCTTCCAGATAAAGGATAATATACATACTCCTCTCCCTCCTTTAAAATCGGCGAAACTTCCCCTTTTCCATTTTTATCTTCTCCAAACCTTAATCGAACTCCCTCTTCAGAAATAGATTCTATTCTTATTCCTTCCGGAGCATCTCCTTTATAAATTTTGCAGATCCCAGCTCCTTCTCCCGTCTCCTTACAGTAGGATTTTTCAACGGGAGGTAATTTTGATTCCATCAATAAAATTACCGCCCTATTTGAATTTGTCTCATCATTACTTTCATTCCCATTTCTAACAATTTCTATATCTTTAACTTGAGCATAAACTGAAGAATAAATTTTAGAAGGGTTTTCTATTGGTTGATTGACAGGAATAAGATTAATACTATTATTTACAGTTTCCCACATAATGATTCTTCTCCAACTCCTTTTAGATCCTGTAGAAATGTCATAAAATCTAACCTCCTGCTTCTTAACCACATCTTCCTCTGAGCAAGGATTTTTTGTACATTGATCATACTCTAAAATAGAAACCTGATTCCACACATCATTAAATCTAATTACCTCTCCTGTAAAAACATCATATTCTCCATAAGAAGAAATAGAAACCTTGGGACTACAATACCCCTGACCAAAAGAATCATTTACACAAAAATCTTCTAAAGCACAATTTTCTGTACTAGAAATTTTAATACCATTTGAACAAGAATATTCCTTTATAGTTTTCCCATCGGGAAGACAGGTATCTTTGTAGAGAACTCCCCCTGAAGTTACGGCTCCTGGAATAAGAATGTTATTTCCTCCATCACTATCTACACAGGTTGTTAAATTGAGAGGTTCATAAATAGATTTAAACAAAACCACCGCTGTTCCCAATGTTTTATCTATAGAAACTACCTCAACAGAAAGATTATAACTTAAAGGACGCGTTACTGCTCCAACCATAAATTTTCCTGTTTCCCCTTCGTGCAGTACTAATGATTGGGCATTTTCAGCTTCAAAATCAACTATGGGCCTGGTATCCCCTTGAAGAGCCCAACTAACTTCTGAGATATATCCATTAACTCCATTTATTCTAAATTTATCTCCACTACTAACTTTATATGTTCCAGAAAAGTAAAAATTTCCATTTTTACAACCACTAAAATCAAATTTACAATTACTATCGCAACCCAATACTCCCGAAGTATATCCAAAATACTGACAACTTGCCCCATTTGCCCACACTTTTCCATCACATTGTTCTCCAATGTCCTGAACTCCATTTCCACAAAGAGAGAGACCCTCTCCCCCACATTCTCCTCCGTCATCTCC
>CAYLLR010000023.1:0-9550 GCA_964384965.1 Candidatus Woesearchaeota archaeon
ACAATTAAAGGTTTTAATTTTGCAACTTTTTTAGAGATTCCCAGAGAGTCCACCACTCCTACTACTTCTTCAATATCTTTATACACCTCTGGAGATTCCTCTGCAATTAGTTTATTGCTTCCTGACTTTAGGATAATGTCTTTTGATGAAAGAGTTTTTTTTGTTTTTTCTCCTTTTATTGTTTTAATAGCATTCGAACGTGACATTACCCTTCCAGCTCCGTGAACAGAAGAACCAAATGTTAATTTTTCAGATTTTTCCGTTCCGACCATGACGTACGACGAAGTCCCCATCGAGCCCGGAATCAAAACTGGCTGTCCAAATTTTCTATAATCCTTTGGAACCTCTTTTCTATTTGGTCCAAAACTCCTGGTGGCACCCTTCCTATGAACACAAACTTTTGTTTTTTTTCCTTCAATAAGATACTCTTCAATCTTCGCAATATTATGACAAACTTCATAAACAACATCAATCTTTATTTTTGGAAAAAATTTCTTTAAATCCTCCCTTAACCAGTGAGTTATTAGTTGCTTATTTGCGAACGAAAAATTTGCCGCGCACGCCATCGCGGAAAGATATTTTTTTCCCAATTCTGAGTTTATTGGAGCGTTTATTAATTGTCTATCCGGAAGATTTTCTATGCCATATTTCTCTTCCATTAATTTAACGTAGTCGGAAGCCACCTGATGCCCCAAGCCTCTTGACCCACAATGAATTAGCATTACAATTTGATTTTTTTTCAATCCGAAAGCTTCGGCGATTTTTTTATCAAAAATTTCATCAACAACTAAGATATCAAGAAAATGATTTCCCGCTCCGAGAGTTCCAAGTTGTCCGATTCCCCTTTTCTTTGCTCTTTCAGAAACTAATGAGGAATCTCCCCCGGGAATACATCCTTCTTCTTCAATATGCAAATAGTCCTCCTTAATTCCGTATCCTTTTTCAATTAAATATTTTGAGCCTTTTTCGAGAACCAAATCCAATTCCTTTTTGCTTAATTGGAAAGGACTCCCCCTTCCAACTCCCGAAGGAATTTTTTTTTGAAGACTCTGGGCAATTTCCTCTTTTTTAGATTCCAACTGGTTTTTCGTTAAATTCGTTTTTAAAAGCCGGACTCCACAATTTATGTCAAAGCCCACACCACCCGGAGAAACAATTCCCTTTTTTAAATCAAAAGCTGCAACCCCTCCGATTGGAAACCCATAACCCTGATGTGCGTCTGCAAGAGCGATTGATTTTTTTAAAATCCCCTTTAAACTTGCAACATTTTTTATCTGTTCTATGGTTTTATCCTCTTTAATTTTTTTGAATATTCTTTCACTTGCATAAACTATCCCCGGAACATTCATCCTTCCTTCCACCTTAATTTTATGCATAAATTTTTCCATACTCTATATTCATTAACCTCCTTTAAATAATTAATTTATTCTACAATGCCTTTTTGAAAATGGATGAAACACTTTTAGCTAATTTTTTATTTTCAGATATCTAAAACAACTTGAGAAACCCATTTTTCTTTTATTTTTTTTACAAACATTTCATTATAAGTTATGGCTTTTATATTTGACTGAATTTTATAATTTTCTCCAAAATCTCCCAAAAAAACTGCCGATAATTTAAAATTTTTTTTGTCAATTTTTAATTTGAGAATCTTCGAAACAAAAAAATTTTTTGAGTCAATTAGAAATATTATTTCTTCCAAAAAATTATATAAAAGACTTTCAAAATCTTTTCCCGAAACATTTACTTTTAATTTTTTTGATTGTTTTATTTTTTTATCAAAAACCGAGTTAACCAAAGCGTAAACAGAATTTGAAAAAGTTTCCTCGATTGTCTTTCCATAAGCCCTGAATTTTATATCCGCAGTATGAGAAAAAAATCTAAATTTCATTTTAAATAACAAAATACTTTTATCTTTCTTGGAGAATAAAAAGTGGAATTTGCATAAAGAAAAATCTCTGAAGAATAAACTTCTTTTAAAACTTCAGTTTGCAATTTACACGAATCATTTAATGCACAAAAATAAAGAAAACAATTTTCTCCAATAAGGGTCCTGTTCGAAAGATATTTTTTAAAATTGGACGAAGGACCGGAATCGTTAAAATATGCCGGCAAACTCAAAGAAAGAGCTTCATTTCTCAAAGAGAGATTTATCTCTATGCCTTTTAGAATTTTAAAATTATTTTTTTCAACAAGAGACTTCTCCCCCTCTAAATCTCTCATTTGACTTAATAAAACCATGACAAATGCTAAAAGAATTACAATTGCCATAAAAGCTTCAACAATTCTTATCCATCCTTTTTTAGTTTTCATTTTACCAAATTAACACCCTTAATTTTCCCTTTTCATCTGAAGCATTTTTTGAAAGATAATAAATTTCCATATTCTTTGAATAAATTTCGACCCCTAAATCCCTTTGGGGTTTACCTATCATCGACCCATTACCATATTCAAAAAATAAATTAAAATCCATTCCAGAAGGAACTTCAAGTTCCTTTTTTAAAGAACTATAATTGGTTAAAAAAGAAGAAAATAAATCGACAATTTTATTTTCCAAAAATTTTTTTTCCTTCTTCACACTATCCGGAATCCCTTGAGAACATCCCGTTAAATTGAATTGATTTGGATTGTTAAGTGAATCCGAATAATAAATTTTTACAGCACCAGCACTATTTTTTACAAAAATGTTATTTCCTGAAAGCGAAGAATCTATCAATCCTGAATCGTTAAGTGCAATTATAGAACCATTTGTAATTGTTACAGGTTCTGAAAAACTCACACAACCGGTTCCCGAACTGAGGTTGTGTGCTCTTATTACCCACACTTCCGATGAAATTTTTTTCAAAACATTTCTTTCCAAGAAAGAAAGTGAATTGTCTTTTGTTTCTTTTTTCGGAATTGCCGCACTTACAATCATATAAATAAAGATGAGTGAAACTACAAAAATTACAAATGATAAAACAAAACTAACATGAGAACCTTTTTTATTCAACTTTTTCATTTTAAACAGCAAATATGAGATTTGCGACCGTTGAAATGATAAATGAAAGGAACATTAAAGAAAAGGAATGCTTTATACCTGCTTTAAAATTCCCTTCCGAAAGTTTTCCTATCGTTAAACCTGTAAAAAAACCCTGCACTAAAATTAAATAAAGAAAAGCATTTGCGATATCTGCTTGTCCTGTCACAGGATTAATTCCAACACCAGACCCAAATCCCAAAGAACCTCCTACGCTTCCGATTCCCGAAACCATCGGAATAATTTGAAATTGAAGAATTAAAATAATAACTGTAAAAACTAAAAAGATAATATATCCCTGACTAATAAGAGAAGATATTATTGACTTTCTTTCTTTTCTTAACTTATCAGTCATATTTACGGCATCCGCAACTGCCCTGAGAATTTCTCCAATTTCCCCTCCTGCCCTCTCTGCTTGACCAATTAATGTTAATGACCTCGAAATCGAATTGTTATTGACGTCTTTTGCAAAAACATCTAACGCCTCGTTAAGAGGAATCCCCAAAGAGATTTGATTTGCCAATTTTTTTACATGAGGAGTTAAAGCCCGATAATTTTTATTTGCCATATTCACAATACTCTTACTTATTGGTGTTCCGGTTGTTACACTTTCAACGAGATTTCTTGAAAACTCCAAAAACATTTCTTCTTTTTCTTGAGAAATTTTGTTCTCCTTAATTATCCGAATAATTATTGGTAAAGCTCCAAAAATTACTCCAAGTCCTGTAATTAGTGCAAAATATTTTGGGTCCAAATAAAACCTTCCAATTACAATTAGTGCAACCGCAATTCCAACCCCGACTAAATCTCCTCCCTTTAATTCCATTTTATTTATTCCTCTTTAAATGCAAAAATGCAAGGAAAATAATATTTACAACCGTGATTACCAAGATAATCATTAAAGAAATTGTCAGGAATCCCATTGTGATTCCCAATCCACTTAATTTCATTATTATTAACAAAAGCATCAAAATCATTGGGGCTGCAATAAGAAGACTAATATAGATATCCATATAAGTTTCGGCGGATTTGGATGTTCTTTCCTGTTCAATTCTATAATTAAATAAAAGAGTTTCGGCACGTTCGTTGAAAAAAGATGCTAAATCTCCTCCTGAAGTTATTGTCGTTGCAAGACCATTTAAAAGTTCTGAAAGCCTCTTGCTCGGACTATTTTTTGCTGTATTTTTTAACGCACTCACAAAATCATATCCATACAAATTAGTCTCATTAATCATTTTAGTAAATTCTTTTTTAAGTGCCGGATATTCATCTGTCGATATTAAAATTTCAAAAATCCGTGCTGGATTCATCATCGAACCGGATATTGCAGACATACTTATCGTCGCAAAAGGAAGTTCCCTATCAATTGCTAATTCGGCACTTTTTTTCTCAAGGGAAGGGTAAATATACATAAATGCAAAAGTTGAAATTGGGATAAAAAACAAAATCCAGAAAGTTTTAAAAAAACGAACATCAATTGTTTCCTGGGCTCTCGAAATTATTGGGAGCGTGGCAGTAAAATTAAAAAAAAGAAAAAAGAAGAAAAGAAACCCGGCCACAAAGATAGATAAAAAGGTGGTCATCAAAATTATTGAAGTGTATCCGACGGGAGTATATTCAAGATTTGCTTTTACGAGATGATCCTCCATTTTTTCAAAGGAACTTTTGGAAACAAGTTTTAAAGAAATTTTCGAAAAAAACTTACTGGAAATTTTCGTGTAATATGACGAATCTTTTTTCTTTTTCCTTTTTTCTTTTTCCTTTTTTTTATCTTTTCCTCTTTTCTTTAACCTTTTAACTGTCTCATTTTCTAACTCATTGGGGAGGATTTCTTTTAAAGTAAAAAATTTTCCGGCATTGCTCCTTAACCTTTTTCCTCTCTCCGGCCCTCCAGATGTTTCTTCAAGTTCTTTTTCAATTTGCCCGGGGTCCAAAAGTTTTTCAAAGAGGATTCTATTTAAAAAAGTTTTAAATTCTAAATTTGAAGATTTTATTTTATCTAAAAGACCTTTTGTGTTTGACTCAAAAATACGTTTTTCAGCATTAGTCTCGGCACTTTCACTTAATTTTGAAGCCTTTTCAAATTCTAAAAAAATCTTTTTTAATTTTTCTAAAGCCTCTTTTGCTTCTTTATATTCTTTAATCATTTAGTTAATTCCTCAATTTTTTTAGATAACTCAAGAGATTCATTTTTAATTTTTTTAAAATCTTCCTCATCCCCATTTTTCATAGAAATTTTCAATTTATTCATATTCTCTTCCAAAGATTTCAGGATTTCTTTTAAAGAAGAGATTGCTTCTTTTTTCATTTTACATTAATTTATTTGGAATTTTTTCAAAACCTCTTCGGGCTTTTTGTAATATTCATTGATTAATTCCTGTACTTCAAGAAAACCAAATATTTTTTTTTGGTACATCTTATATAATAATTCTGCTCTTTTTCTGAATTCTAAAAGTAATTTATCTCCTGGGATTCCATAACGATGAGAAATTTTTTGAAACAGATGACTTTCTTTTTTGAAATAAAATTTGTCCTCGAGAGAATTCCAAACAAAAGGAGTATTTGTCAAGGCTGAACCATCATCTTCCACATTAATCACCTCGACAATTTCTCTTAATTTTCTTGTTTCTTGTTTATTTACAATTGCATGAGTCATGACACATAAACTATCTAAAACATTTAACAAAGAGGGAGATAATTCAATGGGGGGAGTTTCCAACCTTTTAATCAACGTTTCTATTGAATCTGCATGCATTGTCGCAATTGAAGAGTGCCCCGAAGCCATTCCTTGAAATAAAACTGAAGCTTCCTTTCCCCTAACTTCACCAACTATAACATAATCCGGATTTTGCCTAAATGACGCCCTAAGCAAAGAGTAGAGACTAATTTCTCCAAGACCTTTTATTCCTGTTGCAGAACGAGAAACACTCGGTAACCAGTTATCTCTCGGAAAATTTAATTCACGAGTATCCTCAATACTTACCACTCTTGCTTCAGGAGGAATAAAAAAAGCCATTGCATTTAGAAGGGTTGTCTTACCTGAAGCAGTCCCTCCGGTGATAAGAAGATTCATTTTATACTCGACTAAAAGCCACAAATACGCCAACATTTCCGGACTTAAAGTATTAAAAGAGATTAATTGGGGGGGCGTCCAAGGAGTTTTTGTAAATTTACGAATCGTAAAAGTCGGACCTTTGCTAGTTACGTCTTTCGTATATGTTGCATTAACTCTTGATCCATCCGGAAGGCTCCCGTCCAAAATCGGCTGGGCATAAGAGATATATTTTCCACTCCGTTGTGCGAGTTTCTCGACAAAACTCTCAAGAACTTCATTATTTTTAAAAATGAGATTTGTTTTTAAATTTCTAAAAATTCTATGCACCACATAAACAGGACTATTTGCTCCATTACACTCTATGTCCTCGACAAAATAATCTCTTAAAAGAGGTTCGGTCTCGTTAAATCCTATAAAATCTCTCGCAAGATAATAATAAATCTTTTTGTAACTTTCATATGTAAGCTCTAAACCCAATTCAATCGCTAAAAGTTTGAATCTTCTGTCGATATATTCAAATAAGGTTTCCGATTTGCCGGAGATTATCTCTTTAAAGTTAATCATGCTCCTCATTGCTGCAACAACCTTACTCCTTGCTATTTCTTCTTCCTTTGTTAAGATTGGTTCTTCTATTTCATAAATCACCTCATACTCTTTTGGGTCCCAATATATATGTATATACGCAAATGGAGAAATGACGCAATATCGAACATCAATTTTTGCCTTATCTTTTATTTTTTTTATCGGGGGTATCCTCGGTGTAAAGTCTATTGCAACCAGGGGATATTGCAAAATTCCAATTTTTTTTGACATTATTTTATAGAAAAGTCAATCACTTGACTTGAACCTCCTTTATTCGAGATAAATATTTGGTAAGGTGTGCTCGACTTTCCGAGCGTCTTTGTGTCCTCTTTATCGAAATATGTGAGATCCATATTTGTATATTTTTTACTAATTAAAACCTTGTATTTCGGTCCCAATTTGGTGGTAATTACATTAAAGGATCCTTCACCATAGCTTAATCCCGGCTCACTATACATATAATCTCCTTCGAAAGAAAACGAAATTATATTATTGGAAGAGTTTATTACTAAATCCCCCTTCTTTATCAAAACTTCTATCATCCTTTTATTCCCCTCCCCACTATCGTACACTTCATTTATTACTGAATCTATGTGTTTTAAAATTTTTATCGACTGTTCTATCAAAGCTTTGTCTTGAAGTTCATCTATTTTTGGTTTTACAAAGGCGAGAATTAACCCTATTAAAATAAAAGCTACCATCGTGTAGGTCACGGTCTCCACCCATACTTGTCCTTTTTTTTTCATTTTAGATTTATTTAAACTCTTTTTTGGCATAAGAATATTTTCTTCTAACATTTTAAGCTTGGTGCACACGTTGGAATCTCTTTCATCGAATCAACAACGCTGCATCTCGTTCCTCCAATTCTTGGGGCAATCTTTATTTCCGAAGGAGGACTATAAAATCCTGAAAAACAATACGTTTTCCCAGACTCATTTCCTGGAAGTGAAACGTTTGAAGTTCCCACCCCGTAATTTGTTAAATTTTCAATAGCTTCTGCCCCATCCTTTAAAAAAAACTTTTTTCCAAAATCCCCATATGAAACAGACACTAAAAGCGAATCCAAAGCAATTTCTTTTCGAGATATTGAGATTAAAGTAGAATTCGAAGAGGAATCAAAACAAGTATAATCCGGATTAATTGAAACTTTTTCAAAGAGATCGTTACAAGAAGATGTTTTTTTCAACCCCGTATCTACAAAAGTTCTTATAATTGTTAAAACTCCTGCAACGAGAGCAATAGTCAATGCAATCAAGACCACCGTGCTAACAACTTGACTGAATCCATTTTTATTCATATTAATTAACTGCTATCTCCTTTGCATATCTTTCTTCACAAGTGTATGATTTTTTTTCTCCAGATTCTGTGTTTCCGACCAAAACAGGAATCAGGAAAATTTTATTACTTCCTATCGCCTCACTTAAATCTCCGGAATAGGTGCCCCCCTGATTCAATCCTTCCGTCGGCCAGTTCTTATCATTCTTTCCCAAAACAACTGTGCTGAAGGAACCATCTCCTACTATCTTTGCTTTAATTTTAAAGATGGGAACGTTCCCACTATTCGAAAGATATATGGTGCCTGCAGAATATTGGGCATCAAAAGACACTTTCTCACAGATTAACTTTACGTTTGTTCCATCAAACTTCGTCACTGCCTCTTCGGTTATCCCTCTGAACCATAAAAAAACTATAGAAGCGATTATTATTACAATTGCTATAAGCAGAACTGTCGCGATTACTGGAGACAAACCTCTTTTTTTTATCATTTTAGTTATAAGTTTCCTATATTTTTAAAGTTAGCTACAAGTTAAAACCTCTCTTATTTTTGCTGAACCACAACTTACAAACTTCATAGTGCTTCCTTCTTTTTGAAATCTTGCTGGAATTATTTCTATTGAATAAACTTTCCCGTCTAAATTAAAAGTCTGGAAACTATCATACCCCGGAGTTAAACTTTTATTTGTAGGGATAAAAAAATATACAGCGGTGGCAGAATTCATCCCCAAATTGGGAGGGTTTGGACCATAATACTTTGCAAGATTTATTGTAGCTAATGTTTCGTTTGAACTATTAGTTCCGTGAATAAAATACCCCTCAATGTTAAATTTCCCATTATTCTTTAAGGTGAGATTCAATTGCTTTGAAGTACAATTGTAATTATAATCCTTCAAGAAAATTGAAACTCCGTCGGGACATGCCGTTATATCTGAAGGGACATAAGTCTTAAGATAATTAAAAACAATTACACTTAAAATAATCCCAAATGTTATCAAAAGAACATATCCAATCACTACACTTAACCCCTTTTTATTTTTCATCTTACCCATTTATTATAAATGTTTGACCATTATAAATATATTTAATTAAGTAATAAAGGTTTTCTCCTTCATAAAATGTAAAATTGTACTCTGTTCCATCAAGAATAAAAGATGAAATATTTGTTCCCGAAAAAAAATACTCCTTTTGGAAAATTCCCGTCTCATTTACCACTTGATTCCCGGAACCCACGTTGATAGAAAGTTCGGTTCCATTCAATTTATTTCCCACAATTGTCAATAATGAATTGTTTCCGAAAATAAAAAAGATATCTTTATTTTTTCCAAGTTTATTTATGTACGAATTTGAAAAATTTACAAGAATTTCTTTTGAAGTCGAATCCGAAATTTGTTCATGTGAAAAATAATCAAGTAAAAAACCAATTTCCAAATTTAATTCTTCACCTTCTTGAATTATTTTCGGTTGAGAAGGAAAAACTATTTTATTTGAAAAAGAGATTAAACCTATGAAAAGAGATGCCAAAAGTATTACTCCTAAAAAATAAAATTGCGCTTTTTTGTTCATTAATCTATCCCTCTTTGTAAACTATACAATTTAAAGTATTTTCCTCTTTTTTT
>CAYLLR010000024.1:0-9341 GCA_964384965.1 Candidatus Woesearchaeota archaeon
TTTTGACCGATTGTCAGAATTGCAGGATTAACAACGCCTTTTGCTGTTTCTGCATCTTTTTCATCCATAAATTGTCTATTCCAATATTGCTTAAATTCATTTCCTCTTGGATGAAAATGAGAAACTGTTTGAGCCATGCAACCAGCCATGAATCCAGTAATACCCATTTCATAAATCACTTTTTCAGCTTCTTCTGGAGTTTTGCCTTCTGAAAGAGCTTGCATGACTCTTAAAGATGCATCAACAACCCCTGCTGAATAACCATCTTGGGTGTTTTTTGTAACATAAGTTTCCCAATCGTTCAAAACATCTTCTCTAACTAAACTTTTACCTTGTTCTAAATAATCTTGTGTTTTTGTTCTTGCATATTCATCAGACTTTCTTTTTCTTTCTGCAAAATCTTTATCGCTCTTAATTCTTTCATCTCTCATTTTATCAGCTATATCTTGTCCGAAAGTCCGAGCAACTAAATCCTCTCTTTCTATCGGATTTCTCACATCGTAACTATCTGAAATATTTGGATTTTCGTATAGAACATTTCCCTTTTCATCAGTTACTCTTTGAATTGCAGAACCATAACCTACAAACGGAATTCCAGAACCTTCAACTTCAATATTTACATAATCTTCAACATTTTTCAAAGTTCTTTCATCAGAATGAGAAATACCATACCAAACATAATCCACCCTAACCTTTTGTCCAACAGCTCCCCTTAGCTTCTGGAATGGATTATTCAATTCTCTTTCTAATCCCCCTTGATTTTGATTTCCGTTTGTCATATCAATATTAGAATAAATAGATTATTTATAAATCTTTCGGTTTATTTACTACTTTGAAGTTAATATAAATAACGCTCGAATTCTGAACTCAAAACCCTTCGGATTTTGGAACGCTGTTCTAACCTTCTTTCATCTTCGTGAATTTAGAAAGCAATTCCCTTCATCTTCAATGATAAAATAATTAATCTTTTTATTTAATTTTCTTTAACAAATTCACAAATTTGTTTGCTTTTTAATGTCTTTTTAAAATTTTTTTGATTTAATCCTCCAAAATTAAAATTAAATGCTATATGCAAAGCTTTTTAAGAGAGATTTATTTAAAATAAAAGTAATAATGAAGAAAAATAAAAACAAAAAGGTTTCAAATTACAAAAAACCTTTTAGAAAATTAGAAATAAGAAAAGTATCTATTGAGAACATTGATTTGAATTCTAAAGGAAAAATTTTAATCACTGGAATTGTGAATCGTGTTGTCCAAACAGGTGGACCTACGATATTTGTAGTTAATGATGGGACAGGAAGTTTATCTCTTAAGGCTTTTATCGGTCCGGGTTTGAGGGCCTATCCGGAGATTAATGAGGAAGATGTTATAAGAGCAGTAGTCTTAGTGGGGGAATTTCAAGGAGAACTTGAAGGGGAAATAAAGAGCATTAAGAAATTGGAAGAGTATGAGAGTAAAGAATTTCTAAAGAATTTAAGAAATTTAGAAAAAAGTAGGGCAAGAATTAATCCTCCAAAATTCTTAGTTGAAAATAAGATATTGAATAAACTAAAACCAAGATTCATAGAGGCAGCAACCCAAATTAGATTAGCAATTATTCAAGATAGACCAATTATTATAAGACATCATAACGACGCTGATGGATACTCTTCCGGATTTTCACTTGAGAGGGCAATTTTGCCTTTAATAATAAAACAACATAGCTCAGTAAAGGCTCCTTGGGAATTTTTTTTAAGGGCTCCTTGTCAGGCCCCTTTTTATGAAATTGATGATTCGATTAGGGATATGGCAAATTCTCTTAGAAATGTTGCAAAGTTTTCAAATAAAATGCCCCTAATAATTATTGCAGATAATGGGTCTTCACCAGAAGATTTGATGGGAATTAAACAAGGAAAAATACATGGCGCTGATTTTATCGTTGTCGACCATCATGGTTTTGAAAAGGATGTAATAACTAAAGAAACATTAGTTCACATAAATCCTTTTCTTGTCGAGGAAGATGGCGCTTCCTACTCAGCAGGGATGCTTTCTACTGAATTAGCTCGTTTTATTAATCCAGAGGTAAAAAATATTTCTCAAATTCCTGCAATGGCGGGCTTTGCGGATAAAATAGAATTAACTAATCCAAAAGTTATGGAGGAATATTTGAAAATCGCTGAGAAAGAAGGATATTCTAAAAGTCTTTTATCGGACATTTCCCTAGTCATTGATTATGTTTCGGCTAAAGTTCGTTTTATGGAAGTTCGGGAATATATTGAAGTTTTATTTGGAGAACCGAGGAACAAGCAAAAAGAATTAGTTAGTTTAATGGCTCCTCATATTCGGGAACTTGATAGAAAGGGTTTAGAAATCGGAAAAAGTAATTCCAAACACGAAAAAATAAATAACATTATTTTACAGACAATTGAGATTGAAAAAACTTTTCCTGGATTTGGTTTTTTTCCTAAACCGGGAAGAGCAGTTAGTTTGATTCATGATAATTATCAAAAAGAAAAAAAAGCCGACAGATTGATTACGGCAGGAATCATGAACACAGCAATTACTCTTCGCGCCACTGATCAAGCGAATTTTTCTGTTCATGAATTGATTAAGTTTCTAAATGAAAAAGAGCCGAATGCTTTTGTGAATGGTGGTGGACACAAAAATGCAGGTTCAATAAATTTTTTACCCTATAAAAAAGAAGAAGTTGTTAAATTGTTGAAGGAATTCATCCGGAAAAGATAAATTTTTAAATAGATAACTGAAACTCGTTTATTTTAATAAATATTTTTTAAGAAATTTTCTAAAATTAAAATCGATTAATAGTTTTAATTTATTTTTCTAAACGATATTGGTTAGTAATTTCTTCGTCGCTGTATTTTTTTATTTTGCCCGAAGAATTGGATTTCTATATAATAGTTCCAAACTTGTGACTCGTTCCACTCTAAAAAATAAAAATCATTTTAATCAAAAAAATTTGAAGGAATTTCATCCCCAAACAGCTCTCAATGACAATCTTTATAAATCAATTTTTCAACATACTCTTATGACATTTAAAATAAATATTGGTGAAAAGTCCGGAAAAACATACAAGTTAGAATCTGATGTGCCTTCGCTGATTGATAAAGAATTGGGGGACAAAATTAATGGAGAGACTATCCAAGAAGACCTTAAGGGTTATGAATTTGAGATAACTGGTGCGTCTGACAAAGCAGGATTTCCATCTATGAAAGAGGTTTCAGGGCAAATTCTTAAGAAAGTTCTTTTGACATATGGGAAGGGAATGCGTAAAAAACCTCGTAAAGAGGGTAAGAAAGCCCCAAAGGATAGAAAACCAAAAGGGCTTAGACTCAGAAAAACTGTGAGAGGAAAAGTAATTTCCGAGGCGATTGTTCAAGTTAATTTGAAAGTCATTAAAGAAGGTAAAAAACCTTTAGCTGAAATTTTTAATTCGAGCGAGAAGCCTTCCGAAAATCCCACTCAATAAAGATTACTATTTTTAAGGAATAACAAATGGAAAGGTTTATAAACTTCAAAAAGATAATATTTTTAACCCAAAAGTGACATCAAATAATACTTTCGGGACAAAATTAAAATGAAAAAAAGATTGAGTATAACCATTGATGAAAAAAAAGTCGATTTAATAAATGAAATTTTGAAAGAAGGATTATTCAGAAATAAATCTCATATTTTAGAATATGCTCTTGTTAAATTTTTGGAAGAAAAAAAAGGAGATAAAAATGGAATACAAATATGAAAAATTGGGAGATATTAGTTGTGAAATAAAAAGCAATAAAGAAAGGTCAAAAAAATCAAGATTAGTCAAAACTCTTTTAATTGGAGGATTTATGTCGCTGGTTCCCGCAGGAGCGTTGTATTATTCATTAAACAAAACTCAAGAAATTCCTGCAAAGATGATTGAAACTGCTAAACCAATTTATAACCCCATAGAAGACGGAAAATTGTGGAGAGCATATATGACCGAAAGTGAAATTAATGGATTTTTGCATAACACAAACTCCTGGAAAGAGTATAAAAAAAGGACAAAAGAATTGAACAACGGGAGTTTAAAAAATATTAAATATACTCCTGACGCAAACCATAACGGAAAAGCTAATTAAATTTCAATTGGAAACCCTTTTTTTCAATTTATGAAGCACTTGAGAGTAAAAAAATTTATAGCCATATAATCTATCGAAATTTTCAATTCAAATAAACCTCTTTCTAACTCCCAAAACCTTTTTTAAGCTATCTTTTCTAAATTTTCTATGACAGAAAATCTCCCAGAATTAAATGTAGGAGTCGTTGGACACATCGACCACGGAAAGACCACACTTCTCTCAAGACTTACTGGAAAGTTCGCCGATACACATTCTGAAGAACTTAAACGTGGAATCACAATCAAACTGGGTTATGCTGACTTAATAATTTATAAAGATGGAGGAAAATTTACTTCCGAAAAAAAAGGAAAGCCATTAAGATATATCTCATTTATAGATGCCCCCGGACATGAGATGCTTATGGCTACGATGCTTTCGGGAGCAGCCATCATTGATTCCGCAATTCTTGTTATTGCCGCAAACGAAGGAATAAAACCTCAAACGAAAGAACACTTCATAGCAATACAATCAAAAAAAATAAAAAATATTATAATTGTCCAGAATAAAATAGATTTAGTTTCAAAAGATAAGGCTCTTGAAAATTACAAATTGATTAAGAAATTTGTAAAAGGAACAATCGCGGAAAACGCCCCAATAATTCCTATTTCGGCACAACAAAATGTAAATATCGACAAACTTCTTGAAGCTCTGATTGAACTTCCAGTTCCAAAAAGAGACGAAAATAAAGACCCAATTTTTTTAATTGCAAGAAGTTTTGATATAAATAGACCGGGAACAGAAATTAAAAATCTTCACGGAGGAATTTTGGGAGGAATTTTAAAACAGGGAAAATTAAAAATTGGGGAGGAAATTGAGATAAAACCAGGGGCAACAATTAAAAAAAATAACCAATATTTTTATGAACCAATAACAACAAAAATACTTTCATTACACAAAGGAAAATCCTCTCTCAAAGAAGTTTTACCCGGAGCGAGTATTTCAATAGAAACTGAACTCGACCCATTTATGACAAAAACCGATTCCCTCACAGGGTCAATTGTTTCAACAAAAGGAAAACTTCCAGAAATAACTTCAAAAGTAAGGATAAAAACAAAACTATTTAACGAACTTTTAGGAGAAAATGGAAATGAAAAAATTTTTGAATTAAAAACAAAGGAAAGATTAATGCTTTCAGTAAATACCACAATTACCGTCGGAACCATAGAAAAAATTTCAAATGAAGAAGTTGAAATGAATCTAAATATCCCCATTATAGCTTTAAAAGGAGATAATGTGGGAATAGCAAGAAATATTAAAGGCCATTGGAGACTTATTGGGTTTGGGGAAATAATCAAATAAGTATAACAATTATTAAAAACTCCATTCAATTAAATTTGTGATGTCAAAAGAGGTTTTGAAATATAATTTTCTCAATTTAAAAAAAGAAAAAAACAGAAATCTCACAAGAGAATTTGATTCTTTGGAAAAAATTTGCAAGGAAGAAGAATTTATAAGAATTTTTATAAAAGAAAAAAAAGTAAGATTGGGCGAGGAAAAAGTGGAAGAATTGGAGGAAAAATTTGGAGAATATATCTCTTCAAAATCAATCGTCGTAAAGAATTATGTACAAATAGACTTTCCAGAAATGAAAACGGAAATTTACTTCCTTAAACAAAAGGTAGATAAAAATTTAATAAAAAAATTTGAAAAAATCTATCCTCGAGAACCCGTAATTGAAAAAATTAATCTATCTTTTTCATATCTTTCAGGCATGAACTGCTTAAAAATACATAAAAAAGAACAGGAAGAAAATTGAATTTATTAAAAAGAATCCATAAGAAATCGAATTTTTTGAGAGAATCATAGGGACAAAGTTTCCAACCGAAAAATCTTCGAAAAAATATTACAGAGTCTGGAAAAAGATTTAATCTTTAATTAAATCTCCTAAAACTTTATAATGATGTTTCTTTTATAATTAATTATGACCGTCTATTCACATTCAAAATTATCGACATACGAACAATGTATGTATAAATATAAATTAAAATATTTAGACAAAGTTCCTTCTCCAATAGAAAAATCGATAGAAGCCCATTTGGGGATATGCATCCATGAATCTCTTGAATGGTTGTATAAAAATGTTCTAAAAGGAAAAGTTCCAACACTTGACGAGTTAATAGAAAAATATTCCAGTTCTTGGAAAGAGAAAGATAGCAAAGAAATTGTAATTGTAAAATCTTTAACAAAACAAGATTATTTTAATAAAGGCATAAAATTTCTGATTGATTATTATTTGAAACACAAACCCTTTTCTGACGGGACTCTTGAACTGGAAAAAAGAGTATGGATTACTCTTGAGAAAAATTTTCCCCACAAAATTATTGGATACATAGACCGAATAGCATACAATAAAGAAAAAAATGAATATGAAATTCATGATTACAAGACAGCAAACACCCTCCCGGATAGGGAAAAATTTGAAAAGGATAGGCAACTTGCACTTTATTCTATAGCAATAAAACAAATGTATAATCACGAAAAACCCATTCTTTTAACATGGCATTATCTAAATTATAATCTTTCGATTACTTCTAAAAGAACAAATGAACAATTAGAAAAATTAAAAAAAGAAATAATGGATTTAATAAACAAAATCGAAAATACTAAAGAATTCCCCTATACGAAATCTGTTCTTTGTGATTGGTGCGAATATAAACCTTATTGTAAAGCTTGGGGAAACAAATTACCTTTGGAATATGTAAACAGATAACATCGAAAAATTAGGGCAAATTTTGATTTAATAATTTAATCTGAAATGTTTAATTTAAAAAGCAAAGGAGTAATTTAAAGGAATTTTTTCTTCACCCTCTAAAGTAGATTTATAATATCCATAATAATCCTTGATATTTTCTGGAATTCCTATAACGTCTGCCCCTAATTGGATTCCTCTACTCTTAAGATAATCTTTATCTATTCTATCCATTTTAGGAGGAAGCCTTTCATAAAGAATAACTTCCAATAAGCCTTCTTTTTTTAAGGATTCACACACTTCCAATTGAAATGTTTTAATGGATCTCATGAAGTCAAAATAATCTTAAAATTTAAAAAGTTTCCTAAAGGTTAAAAACTTTTATATACTCATATGAACTTCACTTCATATGAAATGTGACGCATATCACACCTTTTTTAAGAATCTTTCAAACCCCCTAAAAATAGGGGTAATTACCGCACTAAAAGAAAAACCAATGTCGGTAAATGAACTTTCAAAAAAACTAAAAATAGAACAATCAAAACTCTCCCACACTCTTGCAAATTTAAGATTTTGTAATTTAGTTAATTTTAAACAAAAAGGAAAACATCGGATATATTTTTTAAATAAAAAAACAATTCTTCCAATATTAAAAATAATTGACAAACATAGAACTAATTATTGTCAAGGATGTAAAAACAGAAACAAGAAAAAATGAAAAATTTATTAAAATTAAAGATAGTCAAAATAATAAAATGAAACCAATCTATCTTGACAATGCGGCGACGACAAAAATTGATAAAGAAGTTCTAAAAACAATGAGACCCTATTTTAAGGAATTTTATGGAAATGCTTCGTCGGTTCATCTTAAAGGTCAGGAATCGAAATTAGCAATTGAGTCGGCGAGAAAAATAATTGCAAAATCAATTGGAGCAAAGACCAATGAAATCTATTTCACGTCGGGGGGAACGGAATCAAATAATTGGGCATTAAAAGGAACTTTTTGGAAAAATTTTCCAAAAAAAAACCACATAATAACCACAAAAATAGAACATGATTGTATATTAAATACTTGTAAATGGCTCGAAAAACAAGGGGCAAAACTAACATATCTCAATGTAGATAAAGAGGGGTTTATTGACGTGGAAGAATTAAAAAAATCGATAACAAAAAAAACTTTTATAGTCTCAATAATCCATGGAAACAACGAAATCGGAACAATTCAAAATCTGGAAGAGATTGGAAAAATTTGTAAAAACAAGGAGATATTATTTCATACGGATGCTGCCCAAAGTTTCACAAAAATTCCCCTAAATGTAAAAAAGAATAACTTAAGTTTAGTTACTATCAATTCGCATAAAATTTATGGCCCAAAAGGAGTTGGAGCACTTTTTATAAAAGAGGGAACAAAAATAGATCCCTTGCACCATGGAGGGGGACACGAACGAAATTTAAGAAGCGGAACCGAAAATGTCGCAGGAATCGTCGGGTTTTCTGAAGCAATAGAAATTTCAAAAAAAATTGATTTCAAAAAAATGAAAAAATTAAGAGATGCCCTCATAGAAGGAATTTTAAAAAAAATTCCAAATACCAAGTTAAATGGTCCAAAGGGTGAAAATAGGCTGCCGAATAATGTAAATATCTCCTTTAAAGATGTGGAGGGTGAAGCAATTGGGGCCTACCTTGAAAACAAAAAAATTTACGTTTCTACCGGGTCCGCATGTATGTCGAACACAAATGCTCAAAGTCATGTTTTAAAAGCGATTGGTCTTTCCCCGCAAGAACAAGATGCCTCAATAAGATTCACATTAAGCAAAGATACAAAAATGAAAGAAATAAATTATGTCTTAAAAGTACTCCCTGAAATAATTAAAAAATTAAGAAAAATAAAATTAATAAAATGATATATGAATTAAGAAAAAAGAAAGATGAAAAAGTTGAAAGGGCATATAAAAAAGCAATGAAAGATTTGGATGATTTTTTTAAATTAAATTGGAAAAGGAATTTACCTCCAGTAATTTTATTAAAAAATAGAAAAGAGATAAATACTTTTTGGGGAGGAAAAACAAAAGATTGGGTTGTTGCATTTGCAAAAAGAAACACAATTTACATATTAAATAAAAAAAATTATGAAAAAGAAAGTTCACATAAATATTCAGATAAAGAATACTCCGCATTAATTAAGCACGAATTATGCCATCTATTTTTTCGTGCGGTCTCAAAGTCAAACCAATACAACCAATTTATTTGGCTTAATGAAGGAGTAGCTGGATTTTTATCTGAGCAATATAAAGATAAATCTAAACCAATAAAGTTTAAATTATTCTTAAATCAATATTCAAATTGGAAAGGTGATGCTTATTCTGAATCCTCTTATGCAGTTAAATTTTTAGTTGATAAATTTGGGAAAGAAAAATTATTGAACCTAATTAAGTCCCTTTCAAAGGTCAAGCAAGAAAAAGATTTTGATGATTTTTTTAAAAAAATTTATGGCTCAAAACCCACATATAAAT
>CAYLLR010000025.1:0-122 GCA_964384965.1 Candidatus Woesearchaeota archaeon
AAAAAACATAAACCCAAGGGTTCGAATCGGATTAATATGCGAGGGACAGGATTCGAACCTGCGTAAGGATAAACCACAAGAGCCTTAATCTTGCCCGTTTGACCACTCCGGCACCCCCGCAC
>CAYLLR010000025.1:222-9141 GCA_964384965.1 Candidatus Woesearchaeota archaeon
TATTTGGGTGATGGACGAACCAAAGGATATTGGTGACATCCGGCACCCCCGCACTATTTGGGTGATGGACGAACCAAAGGATATTGGTGACATCCGGCACCCCCGCACTTTTGATGAATAATACACTAATAACAAAATTAATCTATATAAAAAGTTTTATAAACCAAAAAAATTTTCAATCTTTGAAGACGGCCATAGTAGGTTGGAAACACCTGTTCTCATTCCGAACACAGAAGTTAAGCTTCCTACGTTACTGGCTTTAGTGTCCGACAAGATGCGAAACCAATAAGCTGTCTTCAACTTTTTTAAATTGAACAACAATTAATTAAGAATTTTTTATAATTTTGTTAAAAAAATTTTTAGGTATGTAAATGTTATGAGGGGAGAAGTCACGAATTTTTTTATCTGAGTTCCGAGTTGGATAATTTATCAGGGGATTATACAATCTAAATCCCTCTTAGGTATGAGATTTTTAAAAAAGTTCATTTATTGACAAACTTTATATATCGAAAAAATTTCACGTTTAGATGGAAGAACCAAAAATTCAAAGGAAAAATTGGCACGATAAAACTTATAAGTTATTACTCCTAATTCCTATAATTCTTATTCTATTTTCATTAGTTTACATTATTATGGGGTATCAACAAACAGGGGATTTTTTCAAAAAAGATATCTCTCTTACTGGGGGAACTTCCATTACGATTTACAAAAATATTCCAGCTAGTCAAATTGAAAAAGATTTAGGGGAAAAATTAACGGATTTAAATGTAAGGGAAATTTATGATTTCGGAACAAATGAACAAAAAGCACTTGTTATAGAAACTACTCTTGGATGGGATGATTCAAAAAAAATTCTTGAAGATTATTTGGGTTTTGAACTTGTTGAGGGAAAAAATTCGGATATAGAATTCACTGGATCTATTTTAAGTCAAAGTTTTTATAAGCAACTTTTAATCGCAATTCTGATTGCATTTTTATTTATGGCAATTGTAGTTTTTATTATTTTCAAAACTTTTATTCCCTCGATTGCTGTGATAATTTCCGCTTTTGCGGATATTCTAATGACTCTTGCTTTTGTAGATTTGCTTGGAATGAAGATGTCTACGGCGGGAATCGTCGCTTTCCTTATGCTTATCGGTTATTCGGTGGATACGGATATTCTTCTAACAACGAGAATGCTAAAAAGGGATGAGGGAACCCTTAACCAAAGAATTTTTGGAGCTTTCAAAACCGGAACGACGATGACTCTTACCTCTTTCTTTGCAATTTTAGTGTCTCTTTTGGTTGTTCAATCTTTTTCAATTATTTTAACACAAATATTTACAATTCTCGTGATTGGCTTAGGGTTTGATTTATTAAATACTTGGGTTACAAATGTTTCAATTTTAAAAATGTATGTTGAACACAAGGAGGCTAAAAAATGAAACTTGGTTTTAAAATTTGGTTATTAATTATAAGTTTAATCTTTTCATTACTTTTTATATTCGGACTTCCTCCAAAATTTTTAAATTCAGGAGTTGTATTAACAAGTATAAATTCGAATTCAACTTTATTTGAGCAAGGATTAAGACAAGGACAAATTATTACTTCAATAAATCAAGAGAGAGTTAGTGATTTAAAATCATACAAAAAATTAGTTTCAGATAAATTTTCCAAGGGAGTGGAAACAAAGATAATTATAGGTACGAGGAACGGAGAATACACATATTACGGGGATGGTTTCCCCGATTTAGGAGTAGGAGAAATTCCAAAATCTAATATAAAATTAGGGCTTGATTTGGCAGGAGGTTCAAGAGCCCTCATTAAAGCTCAAAATAGGTCTTTAAACGAAGGTGAAATCAAAGACTTAGTCGAGATAACTCAAAATAGATTAAATACTTTCGGTCTAACCGATTTAAAAGTTTCTCCTGTAAGTGATCTTTCCGGGAATAATTTTATGTTAATTGAGATTGCAGGTGCAACACCAAAAGACCTGAAAGAATTGATTTCAAAACAAGGAAAGTTTGAGGCGAAAATAGGAAATATAACTGTCTTTGAAGGGGGAAAGAGAGACATTGCTTCCGTCGGAAGAGATGCTCAAAATGCACGAATTGAAGGATGTAACCCATCTAATGAGGGGGGATACATTTGTAGATTTTCTTTTTCAATAACCCTGAGTGCTGATGCAGCAGAAAAACAAGCAATGGTGACCAAAAATATTTCCGTAATTCCAAGTCCTCAAGGGAATTATCTTTCCGAAAAACTTGATTTGATTTTAGACGATCGTTTGGTTGATAGCCTTTCCATTAGTGAAGGTTTAAAGGGGAGAGTAACAACACAAATTTCAATTTCCGGTTCCGGGTCGGGAAAGGACGAAAAAGAAGCTTTAAAAGATTCGAGAGCACAGATGAAGAAACTTCAAACAATTTTGATGACCGGAAGTTTACCCTATAAATTAGAAATAGTTAAATTGGATACAATTTCTCCTTTATTAGGGGAAGAATTTACAAAATTCATTTTGATTGCAGGCCTTGTTGCAATTTTGAGTGTTTCAATAATAATTTTTGTGAGGTATAGAAATTGGAAATCTTCTCTTGCATTGATAGCAATAACTTTTTCAGAAGTTATAATAATTCTCGGAATTGCTTCCTTTATAAAATGGAATCTGGATTTACCCTCTATTGCAGGGGTTTTGGCGACAATAGGAACGGGAATAGATGACTTAATTGTTTTAATTGATGAAACAAGTACTGGAATAACCTTGAGCATCAAACGGAAGTTAAAGAGGGCCTTCAAAATAATTCTTGGGGCATATTTTACTTCTTTAGTCTCGTTGCTTCCTCTAATGTGGGCTGGAGCAGGGTTATTAAAAGGGTTTGCAATAACAACAATCATTGGAATTTCTGTAGGAGTTTTCATTACTCGTCCGGCGTTCGGAGAGATTCTCAAAAAGTTCAAGGAATAAAAGCTTTTTTAAGGAAAGCTTAGGTTGTAAAAAAATGTTACCAAAATTTCATATAGTTACAGGATTAATCTTTTCAATAATCCTCTATCTGCTCTTTCCCTCGCTAAATTTAGGGGAACTAATAGCAGTTTTCCTTGCAAGTTTTTTAATAGACTTTGATCATTATATTTATTATGTTATTAAAAAAAGAAATTTTAGTATAAAAAGGGCATATAATTGGTTTAAAGAAAAAGGTAAAAAATTTTCTAATATCCCTGGGAAAGAACGAAAAAAATACATTTTAACTCTTTCATTTTTTCATGGATTGGAATGGGTTATTTTGTTTTTTATTTTAGGTAAATTGTTTTATTCTATTTTTTATTTTGTAGCTATTGGTATGCTTTTTCATTTAATTTTTGATTGGATTAATTCTTTAACTGTTCTTAAGAGGTTTTTTAAATTTTCAATAATCTTTGATTATTTTTACAATAGAAATCTAAAAGAAGTTTAGGTTTTCTCGTTGAATAAACTTTAAAAAAGAGATTTCCATCCTAAACTAATGGAAGACACAATTAAAATTAATTATGGAGAGGTTTTAAACAATTTAAAAAATTTTTTTTCTCAGAAAAAAGTTCAAAATATAATTGTAATTTTATTGTTTTTAGCAACTCTCTTTGTCGGGGCATACATCAGACTACAACCAGTAATTAATGGAAACTTAATTGACCAAACAACAGGAGATTATACCCCTTTAGCCTTAGATCCTTATTATTTTCTAAGGGTGAGTGAAACAATTGTCGCAAACAATGGAACTTTGCCTGGATTTGATGATATGAGATATTCTGTTTTAGAGGTTCCTTGGACAAATGAACTAACTCCGAGGGCAACTGTTTTAATTTATAAGATAGCACAAATATTCAGCCCAAATGTATCATTAAATTTAGCAGATGTTTTAAATCCTGTTGTGTTTTTTGTATTGGGTTTGATAATCTTTTTTATCTTGTCTTGGGTGCTGTCAAAAAATAGGTGGGTAGCATTAGTAGCTTCAATATTATTATCAATAGTTCCCCCATATCTCTATCGTACTTTAGCAGGATTTGCAGACCACGAAGCAATTGGGATGTTTGGATTTTTTCTTTCACTTTTATTTTTTTATCTTGGAACTATTTATGTAAGTAAAAAAAACTCTACTTCTTTAAAATCTGGGTCAATAGGTCTAATTACTGGTTTGTTCACAATGTTTGCAATAGCCTCTTGGGGCGGTGGAGCAAAATTTTTGTTTATGATCTTGCCTCTTGCTTTTCTAATTAATTGGGTTTTAAAAGAAAAAAATTCTTCTTGGAAAGGGGTTTCATTTTATGTTGCATTTATTTTTGGGACATTAATTTTTTCATTTCTCTTCGGAGACAATCCTTTTTCAGTTCTAAGAGGATATATGGTTTCCTCTTTTGGAATTTTAACTTTAATAACTTTAGGTTATATAATTTCAGAAAAAATAATTTCAACTTTCAATAAAATTCCCAAAACAGTAAAAACTCATAAAGAATTTTTTTCAGTTTTATTTTTATTTCTTTTTGGAGGTTTTTTATATCAACTCTTTATTGGAAATTTTTTCCAGATGATTTTTGATTTAATTACGAAGGTTATTTATCCTTTTGGAACTGGAAGAGTTGGTTTAACAGTTGCAGAAAATAGACAACCCTACCTTTCAAATTGGATCTCTCAGATAGGACAAACAATTTTTTATTTGATGCTTTTTGGATTAGCTGTAGTCGGGGCAAAGATTTCTAAAGGAATTAAAAATAAAAAATTAAAACCTTTATTTTTCGGGTCTTTCTTGTTTTTTGTTTTTGGTATTTTATTTTCAAGAATTTCTCCTGGTTCTATTTTTAATGGAGAAAATTTTATTTCAAAAGCATTTTTCTTTATTTCCTTCTTGGCCATTGTGACAATCTCTATTTATGTTTATAAAAAATCAGAATGGAAGATTGATACAAAATGGATCTTTATTGCATCTTGGATGCTCCCAATGATCTTAGCAGTGAGGAGTGCAGTAAGAGTCTTTTTTGCAATTGTTCCCTTTGTTTCTTTTATAGTTCCTTTGGCCCTACTTGAGTTAGGAAAATTTGCAAAAAGATCAAAAGATGATTTAATGAAATTTATTTCTTTTATACTATTGATTATCCTAATTATTGGATTAATTTTTTCTCTTAATGGTTTTTATAAAACAGTAAGTTCTCAAGCAAAATATCAAACACCCTCTTATAATTCGGATTGGCAAAAAGCAATGTCTTGGGTGAGAAACAACACTGCAGAAGGAAGTTTGTTTTTGCATTGGTGGGATTATGGTTATTGGGTGCAAACGGGAGGAAAAAGACCAACAGTTACGGACGGAGGACATTTTAACGGGTATTGGGACCATCTAATAGGAAGGTATGTTTTAACAACTCCTTATCCCGAAACAGCAAAAAGCTTTATGAAAGCACACAATGTTTCATATCTTTTGATAGATCCAACAGATATTGGAAAATATGGAGCATATTCTTCAATTGGAGATAACCAAAATATTTCAGATAGGGCTTCATATCTTCCAACTTTTTTATCGAATCCAAAAGAAACACAGGAAACAAAAAATGGAACCACAAGAATTTATCGGGGAGGATTCGCCCTGGATTCGGATCTAATCTTAAATAGGGAAGGAAATAAAAAGCTCTTTTTACCTAGGGGAAAAACTGGGTTATTGGCTTTTATAATTGGAAAAAGTAGTCGGGCATACTCTCAACCCGTTGGAGTTTATGTTTATAATAATCGACAATATAAGGTTCCTATAAGATATCTTTATACACAGGATATGGGATTAATTGATTTTAAAAGAGGAATAAATGCCACAATTTATGTCTATCCAAGTGTTCAGAATCAGAGATTAAATTTTAATGGGGCGGCGATGTATTTATCTGAAAAAACAATGGATAGTCTTGTTGTTCAACTTTATCTTATGAAAGATCCAAAGAATCTTTATCCGGAATTGAAATTGGTTAAGGAACAAGGAGTTTACCCTTTGAATTTTTATTATAATGGGTTTAGAGGTCCAATAAGAATTTGGGAAGTGAATACTTCTGCTATGACAGACATTATTGCAAGAGAAGAATTTCTAAAAAAATCCGGAGAGTATGGGGGTCTCGATGGTCTACAGTTTAAAAATTAGTCATATAAATTTTTAAAAAACCTTTTCCCCCCTTTTATTACATGAAAAATTATAAAATTGCAATTATTCTAGGCACCCGTGCGGAATTGATAAAAACTTTTCCAGTAATGCTTGAATTGCAAAGAAAGAAGATTCCTTATTATTTTATTCATACAGGGCAACATAATTTACAGGATCTTTGTGAAAAATTTGGAGTAAGAAAACCAGATTTAGTCATAACAAAAGAGTCAGTTAAGAGTTCAAAATTTAACTCAAAACAATTAAAAGCAATTATGTGGAATTTGGGTTTGCTGTTTAAAATAAAAAAGTCCTTGAAATCCTTGGGAAATTTAAAATATGTTTTATACCACGGAGATACAATGACTACCTTTACTGCTTCGTTAGCTTCATCAAGATTATTCAATCCTTTTAAGAGATATAAAAATGTTCATTTAGAAGCAGGGCTTAGAAGTTTTGATCTTTTTGAGCCTTTTCCAGAGGAGATTTCAAGAAGGGTTGCAGGGATGTTTTCAGATATCCTTTTTGCTCCCTCTGCACTCGCTAAATGGCACTTAAGAAACAAAAAAGGTAAGAAGATAGTTCTTGTTGGAAATACAATTGTTGATTCTGCAATAGAATCTTTAAAGATATCAAAAAAGAAGAAGGTTAAAATTTTATCTAAAAAGAAGTTTGCTTTGATAACCGTGCATCGTCATGAAAACTTAAAATCTTATGAGCGGATGAAAAAAATAGTTGAGATCCTATCGTCATTAGAAATTCCCTCTTTTTTTGCAATGCATGATAATACTGCTTACAAATTAAAGCAATTTAATTTGTATAAAAAGCTGCTTCAAAATAAAAACATTAAAATGATGCCTGCAATGGATTACCCCTCATTTATTTATCAAATGAGTAAATGTTCTCTGATTATTTGTGATGGGGGGTCTATGCAAGAAGAAAGTTTAATTTTTAGCAAGCCTTGTATTATTTTAAGAAATTCAACTGAGAGGCAAGAAGGGTTGGAAACAAATTTTCAATACCTGAGTAAATTAGATGTTGAAAAAACAAAAGAAAAAATTAAGGAATATTTATCTCCAAAGTTTAAAATTAAAAAATTTAAAAACCCTTATGGGGAAAAAGGAGTTAGTAAAAAAATTGTGGGGGTTTTAAAATGAAATTACACCTAGGTTGCGGAAGAGATTACAAAAAAGGATATGTTAATTGTGATATATCTAAAGCCGTAAACCCAGATAAAATAGTCAATCTAGAAAAGAAATTACCCTTTAAAGAGAATTCTGTAGAAGAAGTTATTGCAAATCATGTTTTTGAACATGTTGTCAACTTTGTACAATTAATGCATGAATTACATAGAGTTTGCAAGAAAAATGCAATAATAAAGATAAAAACGCCGTTTTTTTCTGCATGGGGGCAATATAATGATCCAACACATGTTAGATTTTTTACACCTTTTACTTTTGATTATTTCAAGGAAGGTAATTATTCTCATGAGGTTGGAGTAGATAGGAAGATGTTTGAAGTAAAAAAAGTCAAGATAAATTATGGGATAGGGGCTTCAAGCAAGCTTAATTGGTTAATGAATCCTTTAGTAAATCTAAATCATACCTTCTATTGTAGGTTTTTAGCTTTTATAGTTCCTTCTTCGGAAATTGAGTTTGAATTAGAAGTTATAAAATGAAAAAAATAAAAGTTTATCTTCAATATCCTTGGAAGTTTCCAGATAGCCCCTACTATAAATATTTGGTAGATTCCCCTCCAAGGGGGGTAGAGTTTCTAAATACAAAAAAGCAAAAAGGAGTAATTACAAATAAGAGATTTTTTTGGTTTTCTAATTTTCTTAAAAGAAACATCCGAAGAGTTGCAAATCTTGTCCCTTTTTCAACACCTAATGCTCATTTGAGTCCAAAAGGAAATTATGATTTAATCCATTGTGCCCATTGTTTAAGTAAGAATAAAAATAAGCCCTGGGTAGCAGATATAGAAAGTGAATGGCAATTATATCTTGGGAATAAAAATAAAAGGGTTGAAAAAAAAATAAGAAAAATATTTATTAACAAAAATTGCAAAAAAATACTTCCTTGGACAGAACACACTAAAAAAGAAATTTTAAATCTTTTTCCAGAGATAAAGGAAAAATTAGAAGTAGTTTATCCAGCAATACCAGAGAAGAAATTCAAGAAAAGGAGAAAGGGGAAAAAAATAAATTTGATCTTCAGTGGGAGATATTTTTATTCTAAAGGGGGCATGCAAGCGCTTGAATCGATTGATAGGTTAACAAAAAAATATAAGAATGTCTATGGAATCTTTAACTCTGAAGTTCCTCGCGATGTTTTGAGAAAATACTCTTCAAATAAAAAAATAATGTTTTATGGATTAATTCCTCAAAAAAAATTATTTGAGCTATACGAGGATTCAGATATATTAATTTATCCGGGGTATTCAGATAGTTTTGGTTTTGCATACCTAGAAGCAATGAGTTTTGGAATCCCTGCGATTACAGTTGAAGGATTTGCAAAAAAAGAGATTGTAAGGGAAAGAAAAACAGGTTTTGTCATCCCAATGCAGAAGGGGTTAAATGTGAAGAGAGTTAGTGAACAAGTAGTTAGGCAATTAATGAAAAGAGCGTCCCAATTAATTGAAAACAAAAAATTGAGGGAGCAAATGTCAAAAAATTGCCTAGAAGAAATTAAAAATGGCAAATTCTCTATAAAAGAAAGAAATAAAAAATTAAAAAAGATTTATGTGGAGGCTTTGAAGTGAGAGCGAGTTTAATTTGTCCAGTTTATAATGAGGA
>CAYLLR010000026.1:0-8403 GCA_964384965.1 Candidatus Woesearchaeota archaeon
CCTCTAACAAAAACTTTTATAAACCAACTATTTCAATTAATATTACTGCTTCTAAAATTTTAGAGGTAGTGGATACACAAAATTTAGAAAATGATATATATTATAAAAGTTCAGACGAACAAGGAAGATTCGGCAGTTGGAATGATTGCTGAGAGGGCAAAGAAAAAAAAATTGAATGTCTACTCTGTTTTAAGACCCCATGGCCTTAGAGGATATATTATTTTAGAATCCGAAGATAGGGATTCTGCTGAAGAGGCGGTTTATAATTTGCCCTACATTAAAGGCATAATCGGAAGAACTATTTCATATGATGAAATAAAAAATATGCTTGAGCAAAATGCTACAACTGTTTCAATTAGAATTGGGGATATTGTAGAGATAATCAGTTCTACACTTAAAGGGGAAAAAGCAAAAGTTTTAAGAATAGACAAACAAAAAGAAGAAGTGGTGGTAAGTTTGCTTGGAGCAGTTGTTCCATTACCCGTTACAATTAAATTGGACAATGTTAAGGTTATAAGGAGGGAAGAGGAAGGAGAATAAAATGCAAATAAAATTACTCGTCGAGGGAGGTGCAATGAAGCCCGGACCGGCACTTAGCCAAAAACTTGGACCTGCTGGAATACCTTTAAATAAAGTTATTGAAAAAGTTAATAGTGCTACAAATTCATTTAAAGGTATGAAGGTTCCCGTAGAACTTGAAGTTGACTTGAATACGAAGGAATTTGAAATTCAAGTTTTTTCACCTCCTGTTTCTGAATTGATAAAAAAAGAAGCAGGTATTCAGAAGGGTTCTGGACTTCAGGAGAAAGTTAAAATGGCTAACCTTTCAATTGAACAAATAATTTCTATTTCTGAGGCAAAAATGGCAAACCTTCTCTGTAAAGATTTGAAAAGTGCAGTTAAAACTATTTTGGGAAGTTGCGTCAGTCTCGGCATCTTAGTCGAGAATCTCAACCCTATTGAAGTGGAAAAATTGGTCGACGAAGGAAAATTTGATAAAGAAATAGAAAATAGAAAAATTGAAACTTCCGAGGAAAAGAAAAAAGAATTAAAAGAATTCTTTGATAAATTGAAAGAAGAACAAGATAAAAAATTAAAGTTAGAAATTGAAAAGAAAGAAGAATCAGCTCCTGAAGAAGCTTCCAAGGAAGAGGTTCCGAAAAAAAAATGATTTATCAACGAGGTAAATTTAAAATAAATTTTTTAAATTTTAAAAAGAAATAAATTTATAAATTACTTCACGCTCCAATGATGTATGGGGCTGTGGGGTAGCCTGGTAGCCTTTCAGGTTTGGGACCTGACGACCCCGGTTCAAATCCGGGCAGCCCCATTTAAAAATTCGAAAAAAATGACGACAAAATCAAAAAAAACAAAATCTTCAGGAAGATTTGGACCGAGATACGGAAAAACGGTAAAAAACAGACTTGTAAAAATTGAATCAAAACAGAGAGTCAGACAAAAATGTCCTTTTTGTGAAAGGATGGGGGTTAAGAGAGTATCAAAGGGAGTTTGGAATTGTCCAAAATGCAAAAAAAAATTTGCATCCGACACATATTATTTAAACTAAAAAATTCAAAAAAAATAAAATGACAACATACAAGTGCTTTAAGTGCAATAAGGAAATGAGCAGTGAGGATTTGAAAAAAAGATTCAAATGTCCACATTGTGATTCAAAAATTTTCTTTAAACCAAGAAGAAAAGTAAAAACAATTAAAGCAGAATAATTAAGTTAATCCATAGAGGATTTAATTTATAAAAAGATTTTACTAAAAAAAGAAAAAATGGAACAAGAAAAAATTGAACAAATGCAGTTTTTCGAGCAAAATTTACACGCAATTTTAATGCAAAAACAAGCATTTCAGATGGAATTAAATGAAACTTTGTCGGCACTTAAAGAGATTGAAAAAACTAAAGAAAGTGTTTACAAACTTATTGGTCAATTAATGATAAAGATTCCAAATAGCCAAATAATAGAAGAGCTAAAAAATAAAGAAAAATTGATTAGAATAAGGTTAAAAAAATTGGAAGAACAGGAAGAAAAATTCAGTTCCGAAAGCAAAAAAATAAGGGAAGAAATTATTAAGGATTCTAAAAAGAAGGGATAATTTTTTATTCAGACCAAAGAAATATTATAAAATACCCCCGAAATATTTATAAAGAATTCACATTTAAAATTAACATGGTGTTCAAAAAATTTAAAAAGGCATTTTTAGGATCTAACGAGAATTTTGTTGATGACGAATATCTGGAAATTGATTTAAATCAAGAAAAGAAAGAAAACAAGATTTTGGTAAAATTGTTCAATCTAAATGATTACGAAGATTCGACCCAAATTCTTGATTCCTTAAGAGAGGGATATACCATTGCCGTTATAGATATTAGAACTCTTAAGAAAAAAGACCCAATTGAACTTAAAAGAGCTATTTCAAAAATAAAAAAGACTTCCGACGCTCTCGAAGGAACAATTGCTGGATTTGGAGAAAACATTGTTGTTGTAACACCTTCATTTGCAAAAGTTGTAAAACATTCTCCAAAAGTGAAGCCCAACGAAAAGAAGAGATTGGAAGAGTTCTAAACGTATTTTTATTTTATTCTTGTCTTTAAGTTAAAAGATTGTTTGTGGAGAAATTTCGTACTTAGGTAACAGGCCACCTTCTTTCCAAATAGATTATTTCAGTTTCTCACAAACTTTTAAAATACCTATTTATTTAATTTTGTCATGGAAATAATTTTCATTCCGGCAAAAATTAAGAAAGAACCAGATTATTCCAAAATTAGTGAAATAATTAATAAAAAAATTTCTGAAAAAAAAATTGCTCTTTGTTATTCAAATCAATTTATTGAAATTGCAGAGAAAATTGAAAAAATCATTAATAAAAAAGTCATTCAAAAAATTCAAATTTTGGGATGCAGTAATCCCAAATTTTCTAAAGAAGTTGAGGCCATAATACTAATCGGGCAAGGAAAATTTCACTCAGTCTCCCTTGCTTATGAGTCCAAATTACCCACCTATATTTTGGAAGGAGAAGAAATTAAAAAAATAAACAAAGAAGAAATTAAAAAAATGGAAGATAAAGAGAAAAGGATGTATCTAAAATATTTAAATTCTGATAAAGTTGGAATTTTAATTACAACAAAACCTGGACAACAAAGAATCCAGAAAGCATTGAAATTTAGTAAAAACCTAAAAGAAAAGAAAAAATATCTTTTTCTTACGAACGATATAAATCCTCAAGAATTCGAAAATTTTCAAATTGATTGTTGGATTAATACCGCTTGTCCGAGAATTGACCTGACGGATGGAGAAATTCTTAATTTAGAAAAATTAAAAAAAATGGAAGAAAATTAAATCTTCGCCATTGAAAAGACGGTTTTTATTGCAACAACTATTGTTGCCGGAACAAAGAGGGTGAGTAATGCTGAAAAAGTTGAAGCCACGATATCCACAATCCCGATACCAATCAAAGAACCTGTGACACTTTCCATCCCGAATTTGCTTACCAAAACCAATATAGCCCCAGTTAATAAAAAAGTTTGAGATTCTTTTTCTGGAACATTTATCTTAAATCCGACTACCAATCCCAATAAAACAAGGATTCCGTAAATAAATGAACTGTATTGGGTTAATTTCGAGAAAGGCAAAATGGAACCGGTGCTAATCCCAATTATAACTGCCAAAATGACCCCTATTAAAAAAGACCACGCCCCGACGGAATTTTCTTTTGCTCTTAATGCCATTTTCTCTTAAATTTTTAGGTAAGAAGGATATATAAGTTTTTTCTAAATTTAGAAAAACCTATATTTTGGACAATACAAAACTTTATAAATGGATGTAACTCTAAAATGGTAAAATGAAAAGAATCACAAGCATAATCTTCGTATTCGCGTTTGCATTCATAATTTTTTCCAGCTTTGCTGGAGCAACTTTAACGACATCTTCTATTCCAAATTTAAACCAAACCAGTGGTTCTTTCACTTTTAGTGTTTCAAGCGATGCTAATGAATCTGTCAATGTGACTATTTCCGAAATTGTTCAAGGGTCGAGAAAAATTAGTTTTTCCTCGTCTTCATTTGAGCTTAATGACTCACTGAACAATAGGACTAAAGAGGTGACAATTGATTATGTAGTTGATTCTGGATTTTCTTTTGACTTGGGTAAAACTTATTATACAACTATGACAATCGAGGGAACAAATTCCACCGCAATATCCAAAAAGATTATTTTCAAAGAAACAGATTATTGTAGTGGTGTTGGTAATCAAGGGAATTTGGAGATTAGGGATATGAATTTTGACGTAATTAAAGGTTTCGGAGATTCTGATAGGTATTGGTATTTGATGGATAATGTGGAAGTGGAAGTGGAAGTCGATAATAAAGGGAGCTGGGATATCCAAAATGTAAAAGTTGAATGGGAAATCGATACGACAAACGGAGAAAAAATAATGGACGGAGATGTTAGTGATTTTGACTTAAGTTATAGGGAAGATAACAAAGCTATTATTTCATTCAAGCTTGACCAAGATTTTAGAAGGTTCGAAGGAGAGGACGCGGTCTTTTATGTCCGGGCTACAGGAAGAATAGATGACAAAGATAGCCAGTATGACAACGAGGATAGTTGTAGTTATAGTTCTAAAAAAATCAATGTGAGAACAAGGGATGATTTTATGATTGTGGATGACTTGAAGATTAATGGTGAAAAAGTTGAAAGGAACAACGTTCTCAAAACCCCCATTTCATGTGATTCAGAGGTTGATGTTTCGGGGTTGGTATATAATATTGGAAGAGATAAACAAAGGGATTCTTATGTTGAGGTTTATAACAAGGATTTGAAAATTGGAAAAAGAATTGATTTATCGGACATTAACGGATTCAATTCTGAAAATTTGAACTTACAGTTCAAGATTCCAAAGGATGCTAAAGAAAAAACATACCCTCTTGAATTTATGGTTTATGACAGGAATAATGATGTTTTTCAAAACCAAGAAAAAGACGACTCAAAGACAGTTGTTTATTTTAAAGTGAAAGGTAATTGTAAAATTGAAGATCCGACTGTTAATGTTGAGTTGAGTTCTCCTGAAGCAAAAGAAGGGGAAGATATGGTAATCAAAGTTTATTTAAGAAATAACGACGTAAAAAATGCAACTTTTACAATAAGTGCGGATAATTTTAATTCGTGGGCTACACTAAAACAAATTGACCCTGAAACGCTTATCTTAAAATCCGGGACTTCAAAAGAGATTTATTTAACATTCAAATTAAAAGACAAGAGTGTGGGTGAGCAACAGTTTAATTTAATCATAACTGGAAATGGAGATCTTTTAGTAAATAAACCGGTTTTGATAGACGTTCAGGAGGGTTCATTCTGGAAATCTAATTTTGGAAGTCTCGATTGGAAAATTGTAGGGATAATTATTTTAAATCTTATTCTTATTATTGCTATAATTGTTGTAGCAAGAAGGGTCCTTAGAAAAAAATAGATTTTTAGGTTGTAGCATTAAATTATTTAAACCATATTTTCTATGTTCTCCCATGAAAGAGGAGTATAAAAAAATTTTCAATTTATTTTTAAGATATTTTATCTTAGTCTTAATCGTCATTCCGGGTTTTGACCTTTTTTATTTAATATTTCTTCCTTTAACGAAATATCCTGTATTTTATTTCCTTCAAATGTTTTTTAACCCTTCATTAACCGGAGATATTATTAGGATAGGTGCAAAATCAATAGAAATTTCAGGGGCTTGTGTCGCCGGAGCAGCATATTATCTCTTATTAATTCTTAATTTGGCAACTCCAAAAATAAAAAGTCTTTTAAGAATAAAAATGATTCTTTTTTCATTCCTTGGATTTTTAATAATAAATTTGATAAGAATAATTATTTTAAGCTTTATGTTTTTAGGAAATTCTTCCCTATTTGATATAACCCACAAAGTTCTCTGGTACCTTGGAGCTACCCTCGTTGTCGTAGGAATTTGGTTTTTTGAAGTTTGGTATTTCAAGGTAAAAGGAATTCCTTTTTATTCTGACTTAAAAAATTTATATAGAAAATCTAACTTAAAAAAGTAATAATGCCCTCCGTTCCAAAATAAATTATTAAACCTGCAATTAAAACCCCAAGAGAAATTGCAAGAATGCTTTTCTTTCTATCTAAGTTTAAAATCCAGGAGATAAATGTTCCCGTATAAGCTCCAGTTAAAGGAAGGGGAATTGCTACCAAAATTACGAGAGCAAAAAAACCCATAGATTTATGATTAGTTTCAAATTTTTTTATTTTCTTTTGCATTGACTTTAAATAAATTCGATAAAATTTTCTATAATATAAATTTCTTAATAAATATTTATGAATGAAATCCAAAAAGAGAAAAATTAAAAAAACTAAAAAGATGTTCAAAAAAACAATTAATATAAAAATTGGAAAAGCTGAGAGATTGTTTTTTGAAGCATAAAATAAAGCCAAAGGCAATCCTCCCCTTAATTCAACCAACGGAAGAAGTGTGAGAACTATCGCCCAAACAAGAGGGTTCATTTTATTGAGAGATACTTTACATAAAGCTCAACCATTAATTTTTCCGTTGCTGG
Organism: Candidatus Woesearchaeota archaeon; assembly: GCA_964384965.1. GTDB lineage: Archaea > Nanobdellota > Nanobdellia > Pacearchaeales > GW2011-AR1 > GW2011-AR1. The sequence continues at coordinate 6,577 of CAYLLR010000026.1, forward strand.
GAGAATTTCACAATTTGTGTCATCACCTTTTATAAGAAGGTCATAACAATGATTCCCTATTTCCTTTATTTCTGTTTTATTCCCATATTTTAGATTAAAATAATTATATCTACCTTGAGGGTCACAAGTTGAATTTGGGTCCCTTATAAATTTCATTCCTGTTTTTGAAAAGAGTCTTCGGAGATTGGCCATTGCTATAACTGCATCCCCTTGACAATTAAACGAATTATTTGAATAAGTGTATCCATTTAGTTTCATTAATTGCAGTTTGTCTAAACCTTTGAATGGAATTTTTTTTAATTCGGTGGGATTTGTTCTCAATCTAAATCCAAAGGGGGTTCCACTGCTTGAATTAGCAAGAGTTCTCGTTTCATAGAATGTAAGTTCCCCAATTTTTGTTGTTTGAAATTCTACTCCTTTATAATCAATAAACATTTGGGACTGAACGTATAAATAAATCGACACAACCAAAACAAAAATTACTCCGACTGAAATAAAAATATTTCTTAAAATTTTATTCTCATGCTTTATCTCTTTTTTACCAATTGAGGAGGAATTATCTTTTTCAATAGTATAATCTGTACTCTTCTTTTTTTTAACTGATTTTTTTGCTCTTGATTGCTTTTCTTTAACCATCCCTATTGAAGTTAATTTTTATTTATAAGTTTATTTATTCTATTCCAATCTGATGAAACAAGAATTCATCTATTAATTTTGACAAATCCCCTATTTTCCCTTCTATATAAACACAATTTTTATTTTCATAAATTTTATTTGATTCTGCTTCTTTTATAATGATTAAATTATCTTCACACGTTTTTGTTGGAAGGTTTTCATCGACACACTTTTCACCCTCGATACACGCCTCTTGAATTCTCAAAACAAAAGGATTCAGATTTCTGGAAATTTCATTGAATTGGGAATAATCTTCTGAAAGAACGTAAAGAACTTTCCCCGCATAATTTGAAAGAACTTTTGTCAAATTAACTTCTTTTTTTAGAGATTCTACTTCTTCCGGATTTTCTGAGAATGAGAATTTCTCATTTTCAATTTGAGTAGTATAAATTCCATTTTCCATCTCAAAAGAATATCCCTTGTATGTTATTTTTTTTGATGAAGAATGTTCTTCTCCGAATGAACTAACGACAATCCCAAAAACCGAACCGAAGAGAACCAACACTAAAACTCCTGCCAAAATAAATTGTTTCCTTCTAATTTTCTTTTTCAAATCTTTTTTTGATTCAATTCTTCTTATCATGGATTATTTCAAGAAAATAGTATATAAAAGTATTATGGAAATTAAAAACGAATCTCTCGGAACTAAATAATTTACCATGAGAGTTTTTTATGAAGAGTCCAAAATATTTCGTATTCTATATGAGAGAAAAACTTCCATCGGGACGTCCGTCGGAAAAAAAGATTTTCGCCGTGAGGCGAAAAAAAATAAAAAAAATAAAAAAATAAATTGTTTGGTTTTGACCTTATGCAACTACTAAAGTAGCTTCTGTAGCAGAAGTTCCCTTGTAAGTCTTTGAAGTATCAACATCTTTCTTAGTCAAGTAAGTTGCGGCATTGACTGTATCAGCAGCATCATAACCAGCAACAACAAGAGCTAATTTACCAGTACTGAACTTATCTTGAACACCTTTTATCAAGAATTGTCCAAAACCTACTCCTGTAGCTTCAGTGAAAGCAGAACCACAAGTTTGTGGTGAAACACCTAATGCAGTTGCAGCAGCTGAATTAATACAACTACCTCCAACAATTATTAGATTTTTATCCTTAACTGAATTAACTTCACTATCTTTTACAAGGATGTTTCCTAAT
>CAYLLR010000027.1:0-6989 GCA_964384965.1 Candidatus Woesearchaeota archaeon
GTTATTGCAGAAATAAAAATTATGGCTAATAAACCGGCGTAGCCGACTATCTGTCCGAAGGACTAAGGAAATCCCTCTATAAATTTTAAAACTGAAAGTTTTGGCTATCTGTTTTCTTGAAAAGAAAACCTGCGCGCGTCTCTCCTATTTGGTGGCGAGCATTTTGCTCTTGACAAACTAAAATAGAAATAACAAGAGTAAAGTGGGAGTTTGAAAAAATATTATTTACTATTTCTTTGTTTAACTCTTACTTGTAGGCATTCTCAAAAATTGAATATAATCGCTGTTATGTGTTTTTTCTGCAAGAAAAAATACCGACTGAAAGGAGGAGGTTGGAAATTGAAACGAACATAGTAATAACGAAATGCGTTATTCATATTAACTTCAAAGTAGTAAATAAACCGAAAGATTTATAAATTATTAAATATAACTCTTGATTATGGAAATCAAAAAAACATTAACATCAATTGTTTTGGCAGGAGCATTGGCTTTAGGTACTGCTGGATGTAGTAAAGACCATTCTCAATATAAATATGAGGGCAAAATTGGTGAAGAGCAAGTAACATTTACAGAGAAAGCTTATTTCCTTTTAGGGGGTGATAATATTCTAACTGTAACAAAACCAGATGGAAGAGTCATAAACTATGTAGATGATTTTAAAGATGATTTAAAGTTAGAATATGTAGAGATCACAAAGAATGGTCAAACGACAAAATATACAGCAGATGATGAGGTTGGTAAGCCAATTTTGGAAAAAGCCCAAAAACAATTTGATACTTACATGCAACAAATTAAAGAAACTAGGATTAATCAAGGGTTAGAAAATTTAAAGTAAATCTTTCTTCCATAATTTTGATTTTTCAACAATTTCGTTAAAGTTTTGTTAGGCAAAGTTGCGAAGCAATTTTGTTTTCTTGATATATAAATTTTCTTATAAAATCATTAAAAACGCTACAAAAAAAAGCAGGGATTAAAAAAAGAGTTTATCCTCACCTTTTAAGACATAGTTTTGCTACACATCTTCTTGAGCAAGGAATAGATTTGAAGATTATTCAAAAAATCCTGGGGCATTCTGACATAAAAACTACACAGATATACACCCAAATTTCTCAGGCTTCAATTAAAAATATAAAAAGCCCATTAGATATAATATAATATGCAGGAAATCATAAAAATTTTGATTGGAATTCTCATTTTGGTATTTGGGATTCCAATAGGAAATTATTTGAATAAAAAAACAGAAGATGAACAAAAGCAGGGTCAGAAATGGTTTAAATTATTGATTTTTATTGGATTAATTGGAGGATTTATGGGACTTGTAGTTGGTATTGATTGGATAATGTTTGGTTTCTTTTTTATTACAATTATTACAAGCAGGAGTTTGGTTACAAAAAATATTCCAAGAAAAAACAAACTAAATCTTCTTTAAATAATCTATAATAGAATTTATAAAGCACTTTTTCTCACTAATTTTATGTTATACATAATAGGATTGGGTCTTAATGAGAGGAGCATCACTAAAGAGGGTCTGGATGCCATTTCGAAATGTAAGAGAATTTACTTGGAAGATTATACAGTTAATTTTCCTTATACAAAATACCAAGTTGAAGAAATCATTGGGAAAAAAATTAAATTGGCAGATAGAGAAAAAGTCGAAAATTTAAGTCTTGTTGATGAAGCTAAAAAATTGAATATTGCACTTCTCGTCTACGGTTCTCCTTTGACTGCTACAACGCACATCAGCTTAATTAAGGAATGTAAAGAATTAAGAATAAAATATAAAATTATTTATAATGCTTCCATTATTGATGCCGTTGCTGAAAGTGGGCTTCAGATTTATAAATTTGGAAAAATCACTTCCCTCCCAACTTGGAATTCCGCAAAAAATTTTAGACCGGATAGTTTTATGGAAATTATAAAACAAAATATGAGTATGAAGGCCCATTCGCTAATTTTAGTAGATATTGGATTAGATTTTTCAGACGCCTTAAACCAATTAAAAATTGCTTTTAAAAATAATTCTATTCCACTAAAGAAATTAGTCGTCTGCCAAGCCCTTGGAACCAAAAACAAAAAAATAATGTATAGAACGATTGAAGAACTTGAAAATTTTAGTGGAGTTTTAAAACCATATTGTATAATTCTCCCATCGAAACTTCATTTTTTGGAAAAAGAAATTTTAGACGAATTTAGTGGGAAATAATTTTTTAGGATTATTTAAAATTTTGTGGTGTTCAAGACATCTTGCGGTATATTCCGATTCTCCTTCAATTAGAACTAAAGGGGAATCATATTTTGCAGGTTCTCCATTAATTAATCTTTGTGTATAATACGCTGGAGCCCCGCATTTTGTACAAATTGAATGACACTTTTCAAATTCATTTGCAATAGTAATTAATTCTGGCATCATTCCAAAAGGTTCTCTTTTGAAATCTAAATCAAGCCCTGCAAAGATTATATTTTTTTTCCTCTTTTGAAGTTCCAAAACTACTCCAACGATGTTATCTTCAAAAAATTGAATCTCATCTATTGCCACTAAATCATAATCCAATGATTTTTTTAATATTTCCTTCGGGTTTCGGACATAATTCCATTGAATAAAGTCCTCAAAGGATCTACAATTTACTTTTCTATTGTCCACCTTTGGTTTAAAACCTATATATGAAAATTTCCCATTCATCCATCTTAAAGGATCTACTCTTTTTAGGAGGTTTCCTGTTTTTCCGGACATCATCGGACCCGCAAATCCTTCAATAACCCCCGGTCTTACAGCCCGATTATACTCATTTTTTCCCATTTTATTGTTTATACAAAGAGTTGTTTTCTTAATATATTTTACTCCATAAAAAGGAGGGAAATCTTATAAACTTTCTGAACCACCCTTAATAATGACATTTGATGAATCTGAGAAAGAAATTTTGAAATTTTGGAAAGAGAAAAAGATTTATAAGAAATCTAAGGAGAAAAATAAAGAGGGGAAACCCTTTTATTTGATGGATGGTCCACCCTATGCAACGGGACACATCCATATGGGGACTGCTTTAAATAAAATTTCTAAAGACATCGCAATGAGGTATTTTAGATTGAAAGGGCATGATGTTTTTGATCGTGCAGGATATGATACTCATGGAGTTCCAATTGAATTCAAAGTCGAAAAGGAAATTGGAACAAAAACAAAAAAAGATATTGAAAAATATGGGATAAAAAAATTTATTGAAAAAAGTAAATCCTTTGCAACGGAATTTATTGATGTTATGAACCTTGAATTTGAAAATCTTGGAGTTTGGATGAATTTTGAAGACCCATATTTGACATTATCGAATAATTACGTCGAGACAATTTGGGATGTCTTCAAGGAGGCAGATAAAAAAAATCTTTTATTTCTTGGAAAATATCCCATCCACATTTGTCCAAGATGTGAAACTGCAGTTGCGTTTAATGAAATTGAATATTCAAAACAAAAAGACAATTCTATTTTTGTTAAGTTTCCATTAAAGGATAAAGAAGATACTTTTTTTATTATATGGACAACAACTCCTTGGACTCTTCCAGGAAATAGTGCCATCATGGCAAATCCAAAAATTGATTATCAAATTATTGAAATTAGTTCTGGAGAAAAATGGATTTTAGCAAAAGAACTTGTTCCAAAAATTATGTCAGAAATTGAAATGGGATATGTTGTAAAGGAAAACTTAAAAGGAAAAGATCTCGAAGGGTTAGAGTATAAAAACCCCTTATCAAAAAATTTAAAACTTAAACCAAAAAATGCTTATAAAATAATTTTATCTCCGAGGTATGTAACAACTGAAGAAGGAACCGGTCTTGTCCATTGTGCTCCTGGGCATGGAAAAGAAGATTATGAAGTTGGTAAAGAATATGGAATGGATATCTTTTCCCCTGTGGGAATTGATGGAATCCTAACAGAAGAGGCAGGGAAATATTCTGGGGGAAAAGCGAGAGAAATTGACAGAGAAATAATAAAAGATTTAGAGAAAGCTGGGATGTTAGTTTATCAAAAAAAATACCTACATGATTATCCATTGTGTTGGAGATGCAAATCTCCCTTGTTAATGATTTCACAACCCCAATGGTTTTTGAGAATTTCTGAAATAAAAGAACAATTATTGAAGGAAAATGAAAAAATAAGATGGATTCCCGACTGGGCTAAATTTAGAATGAAAGCTTGGCTTGAAGGAATTTCTGATTGGCCGGTTTCAAGAAATAGATATTGGGGGACTCCCCTACCGATATGGATTTGTAAAGAATGCGGAAATAAAAAGGTCGTCGGGAGTATTAATGAACTTGAAAAACTCTCCGGGAAAAAAGTTAAGGAAGTTCATAAACCTGAAATTGATGAAATTTTAATAGAGTGTCAATGTAAAGGAAAAATGAAAAGAATTGATGCAGTTTTAGATGTGTGGTTTGATTCTGGAGTTTCAAGTTGGGCTGCACTTGACTATATGAAAAATAAGAAAATGTTCAGCAAGTTTTGGCCTGCAAATTTAAATCTTGAAGGAAAAGACCAAATTCGGGGATGGTGGAACTCTCAGATGATTTTATCTCAAATTAAGTTTGGAAAAAAACCTTTTAACAACATTTCTATGCATGGAATGGTCTTGGACATTGGGAAAAAGAAAATGTCTAAATCCCTCGGAAATGCCACCGCTCCCAAAGAGATAATCAAAAAATATGGAAGAGATTATTTAAGATATTACTTTGCAAAAGTTTCTAAAGGTGAAGATTTCGCATTTAATGAGAATGAATTTAAGGAAATAAAAAAAGTATTTACAATTCTTTTGAATGTAAATAATTTTATTAATCAACTAAAACCGAAAAATTCAGAACTGAAAATAGAAGACAAATGGATCCTTTCAAAATTTAATAAAACTCTTAAAAAAATGAAAGAAAAATATGAGTCTTTTGAATTTCCTGAGGTGATAAAGGAGTTTGAAAATTTTCTAATTAATGATTTATCAAAAACATATATTAAAATTATTAGAAATCGGTCTGATGAGACCTATAATATCCTAAATAAAATAAGGATTAATCTCCTAAAGATTTTTTCACCTATCTGCCCTTTCTTGACGGAAAAAATTTGGATAGATTTGAAAGAAAAAAAGATAATTGAAGAAGAATCAATTCATCTTTCATTAATTCCTGAAATAGAAAATAAAAAAATAAACGAAGAATTAGAAAAGAAATTTAATTTGATGTTAGAAATTGTGGAAATGGGGTTAAGGGAAAGGGACCGGGTCCATATAGGATTAAGATGGCCTTTAAAAAGTGCGAAAATTGAGGGTAAATTTGAAATAGGTGAAGAATTAAAAAAAATAATTAAATTGCAGTTGAATTTAAAATCAATCAATTTTTTAAAAAGAGGAGAGACAAAACTTGTTTTAGATTTAAAAATAACCCCTGAACTTGAAGCTGAAGGATACGCAAGAGAAATTTCAAGAAAAATCCAAGCTTTAAGAAAAAAAATGGGTCTAAATAAAGAAAACTTAATCGATCTCAAGGTGGAAGTTGATGAGAAACTTCAAAAAATTTTTAAGGAAAATATTGAATTAATCAAAGAGAGAACTAATTCCAACGCTCTCAAGTTTGTTAATAAATTAGACGATTCTTTGGTGGGAGTTGAATATTTCAAAATTAAGGATAAAATAGGGAAAATCCAGATTGTTAGACTATGAGGGAGTAACTTCATATAATTACTATTGACGAACAGCAATCTTTAAAAACTAAAAACTCTTAAAAAAGATAGAAAATGATAGTAAAAGATGAATTTTTAAGCAGACTTCGAAAGATTTTTGATTTGAATCTTTATGAGGTTAAAGTTTGGACTGCTCTTTTGTCACGAGGGACTTCTACGGCAGGAGAGTTAAGCACTATTTCGGATGTTCCAAGGTCCAGAACATATGATATCCTTGAGTCTTTAGAAAAAAAAGGTTTCATCATTATGAAGATTGGAAAGCCAATTAAGTTCGTTGCGTTAAAACCTCGAGAGGTAGTTGAAAGAGTAAAAAAGAATTTAATGGTCGAAGCAAAAGAGAAGACGAAAAGATTAGAGACTTTAAAGGGAGATGAAGTATTGGAGGAATTAACCGGATTGTTTACAAAAGGAATTAAATTTGTTGAACCAAGTGACCTTTCCGGAAGTTTAAAAGGACGGCAAAACCTTTACAATCATTTGGATATGATGGTTAGAGATGCCGAAAAAACAGTTACAATCGTCACGACTTCCGAAGGTCTTAATAGAAAATTTGAGGCGCTTATGCCAAGTTTTGAAAAGATAAAAAAGAGAGGGGTAAAAATTAGGATTGCAGCACCGATAGATAAAAACAATCTGGAAATTGCAAGAGAACTCAAAAAGGTTGCGGAAGTTAGAAAGTTAGAAAACATTAAGGCAAGATTTACAATTATCGATTCGACCCAATTGATGTTTATGCTTTTGGATGATGAAAAGTTTCACCCAAATTATGACGTCGGTGTTTGGATAAATACAGAATTTTTTTCTCAGGCGTTGGAACAAATGTTTGACCTCGCTTGGAAAGAAATGAAAGTTGTTAAATAATTTTGTTCTTTGGTCGGACATGTTTTAAAATAATTTCCTATTTTCTTTAGGGGCGTTTTCAATAATTTAGTGGGAGAAGCTCAATCAAATTCTATGAAAATATCTTTTATTATTTTTTTAATCCTTTAAGAGTCCCACTGACTCTTAAAACTTCAATCTTTTCTTTGTGAATTGCAAAAGATGCTTTAACCTTCTCCAATGAATTTCTATTTATTGAAAGAACATTTTCTTTTATCCATTTTGGAGAAGCTTCACCCAATCCAAGAATTCCAATAAATTCTTTTAATGCTTTATCCACTTCTCTCTTAAGATTTTTTCCCTTTAGAAGAAGGTATCTTTTTTTCTCACGATGGGAAGGGATCAATGATTTCATGCTTTAATTATGTAAAGAGGGTTTATATTTTTTGAGTTTTCTTGA
>CAYLLR010000028.1:0-3237 GCA_964384965.1 Candidatus Woesearchaeota archaeon
TTAATAAAAGCGCCTTCAATTAAAACTCTTGGTGCAAATCCTAAGCAAACCACAATCAAGGATTGTTTTGTCAAATCCGCATTTAATTTATACCAATCCCCATCAATTGCTCTTAACTCATAATTTGGAAAATTTTCTTTAATATGGTCAATCCCGTAGAATGTATCCTTATCAGGATAGTAAGCAATTGGTTTTTTACCTTTAATTTTTCCAAATTCTAAAGCAATATCTGTATAAACACCATCATCAGGAGTTACAATAAGGTTATCAAACTTTTTAGATAAAAAATTAGCATAATCTCGTACAAAAGATTCATAATTCTCTTGAGAAAGTTTTCCGTGTCTCCAAAGTGAAGACCTATCTGAAACTCCAATTATAACCGCATCCATAATAAATAGATAAATATGCGGACTTAATAAAGTTTGCTTTAAAATCAATTTTGCCCCTTCAATTTTTTAGGACTCCAAACTTATTGCAACTAACGTAGCGGACAATTACTCTTCGTCAGCCCTCACTTCGTTTCGTAAAATTGCACTCCGCCCGAACCCTTCGGGCTGTTTAATCGCGATATAATGTCCAATTAAAAATCAATACTAATTAGTAGAAAAAGAACAAAAACAATTTAACCTTCTCTTCTAAGTTTTCCAAGAATATATCCAGATAGAATATCTGTTGGTTTTAAAGTGTAATCGTAAATGTCTTGAATATTTTTAATCATTTCTTCCTTGTTAGAGTATTCATCAAGTAATGCAAAACTTAAAGGGAAATTTTCAACATCCGCAACTACTACTAAAGGAATTCTTATTGTTCCAATTTGTTTTCTATAGTTTCTACCATTAGGATCAGTTTCTATCCAAGGTAAAACCTCGTATTCTCCTCCAGGAATTCTAATTGTATTGACCCTAAATCTAATAGTACAAATCTCTCCCTTTGATTCAATTAACGGAGTAAGATGTTTATAGAAAGCTAATTCTTTATCAACTTTAATTCCTAATCCGGGAAAATCATTTTCAACTTTTTTGACTAATTCACTTGAAATAAGTAGTCGTTGTTTAAAAAGTCCTTGAAAAAATTATAAATATCCCCTATTTCTTCCCTAAAGATTTTTTTAATTTCTTTATTTAATCTAACCAGATTATCCCTATATTTTAGAACTATCTGATAATTTTTGATTTATTAATTATTATTTCAATGCCCTTTGGAAATGGAAATAACATTCTTAAAATTATTCGGAGAAATTTCTGTTTAAAAAGTATGGACTAATTAGGGCTTATTAAACAAATCCGGAAAGCTATTTGAAAATTTTCCACTAAAGATTCTTTCTCATTTGCTCATAAACCAAATTAATTAAATCATGGAATGTTATTTTTTAATTTCCCCTGTTTTTTTCCACGAAATGTAATTTTTATCTAATATCTCAAGAATTCTGTCTCTTTCCTCGGCTTTTCCCAAACCTTTCCAGTCCAAGAGAACAAAATCAACTTCTTCAACCGTCTTATTTATCGCTTCAAGGATTATCTCTTCGGAGATGGGGAATACATATTTTGGGATTATGTGTGAAAGTGCAACATTTGAGTTTAATTGTATCTTATTAAAACTTTGACAATAATGAGGACCCCCTATTCCAACCGCAATTTCACGATATGGATTTTCTTTCCAAGTTTCTATCGCCTCCCTGATTGTTTTTGCAATCACAAACGAGGCTCGTCGGTCTTTCCATTCCTCTTCACTTCCCCCAATTTCAATAAAGACGCAGGGTCTTTCAATTAAGGGTCCGTGGTGTGTGACTTCCATACTAACTTTATATTTTAATTCTGATTCTTCTTTGTTTTTATTTAAAATTTTAAATAAATGTTTTTGAAAGAGTGCAGATGAAGGACAAACTCTCCTACTTTTTCCTCCTCCCCAAATTTCTTTCCAATTTCCAGGGGCGTGAATTGTGAGGGTTTTTTCCTTTTTTTCAGATTTATGCTTTGAAGCAAATATTACAAAATCAAATTGATTAATTTTCTCAAAATTTAAATTTTCTGTTTTTAACATATCCCCATTTATTATGTGGTATTTAAAATTTCCCAAATCCATCAAGTTCATAAGGATATTTCTGCTTGCCGCATCAAATTTGCTCCCAACGATTAAAAATTTATTTAACATGAAAGTCTAAAGAGATTTCAAATTATAAAGATTTTCGTTGTAAAATTTACACGATTTTTGAAAATAAAATTGAAATTGAATAAATGAAATGGCTTATTAAAAAAGGGTAACAAATTTAAGGAGTATTAATTTTATAATTTTAAAATTATCCTCGCTGTTATTACAAACTTGTTCACTTGAAATTAGAAACTTGGGATGTTTTTATCATCAATTAATTTTGAGAACCTTCAATATTTATACCCTCTAAAAAATTTTCTCCCCTGAACAACTCCTTTATATTGGTGAGCAAGTCAAACCAAATCAAGAAAATAAATGTAGACTAAAAATAAACCTATCTCAAGAAACAACTTCAAAAGAATTAGTTTTAGAATCTTTATCTTTTTTCCGAATTATTTCTTTTTATACCACGCAATAATTCCGATTATTATTAGATACAAAATTCCTCCAATCCTTGGAATAATTATTGAAAGGCTCAACCATCCGGGATATTTTTGTTTTTCAAAAATCCTCCACATGGAAATTATAAATAGCACATAAAGAGCAATCCATCCTAAAACAGGAACTAAGAAGAGAAAAATCCACGCCCAATGAAATTTCCCCATTTCAAGAACCAAAGAAATGTTTGCAAATGGAATCCATGCGAGCCAGGGTTTTTTGTGTTTTCTTTTTTTGGCAATTTCTTGCCAAGCAAGAGAATGATAAATATATACAAAAATCATGAAAATTAATGAAAAAAGAAAAACTCCCATAGTTAGTCCTCCAAAAATGTTTCCCATAAAAAAATCCTTCAAGGAATTCATCGACCCGATAACCAAATTTCCACCCACCATCTTCTATGTATTTTAAATGAAATAAGTTTATTAATCTTTTGATTTTTAATTATCAAAACTTTTAAAAGCAGGAAACCCCCTTTACTTTTACAACATAGCGAGGTGGAGCAGTCTGGAGTGCTCGTCGGGCCCATAAGTAAATCCTTGCAGGATTTTCATTCCTGCTTAATTTAGGATTATGCGAGGAAACCCGGAGGTCGCGTGGTTCAAATCCCGCCCTCGCTATTTTTTCACGCGACCGGAAGGAGGTCGTGAG
>CAYLLR010000028.1:3337-6649 GCA_964384965.1 Candidatus Woesearchaeota archaeon
CACAAATCATTTTATCAATAGGATTTTTCAATGACCGAATAGTGGTTCAAATCCCTCGCTATTTTTTCACGCGACCGGAAGGAGGTCGTGAGGTTATTGGAAAACACAAATCATTTTATCAATAGGATTTTTCAATGACCGAATAGTGGTTCAAATCCCTCGCTATTTTTTCACGCGACCGGGGGATGCCCCCTAATTGATAAAAGATTTATTCATGAATTTTAAATTATTGAAGAGTATGACATACCAAATTGATTTTGGAAAAAATAAATATTTTAAATGGTTGAAAAATCTTCATAAATTTAATTTTTAGAAAACCATTTTCCAAACAAATTAATTTAATTCTAAAATCTTATTTTATTTTTTAAAAATTTTTTGAGAATCCTCACTAAATTCTTTATTTAATTCCTCAAAGTAATCAAAATTTTTATTGAGATTGACCTTATTCATTTTGAAGATTTCTCCCGGATTATTTTTTAATGAACTAAATCTATCTAAATGCAAATTCGGATTTTGGTCCATTATTGGAAGTGCAAGAGCTCCTCCACTAATCGCAAGCATTCCGAGAGCCAAAGCTTTGAATAGTCTAACGTCCTTTTTTCTTTTTGTCTTTTTTCGTTTTTTTATTTTCATATTTTGACTAACTTTCCAAATTAAATTTTCTTTAAAAGGAAAATGGAACTGACGTCCATTTTAACAAATCTTTAAAAACTTAAAAATCAATAATCTTGGATGGTTTTTATAGAAGAAATACTTGTTCAAAATAGTTTTAGTGCAGAATTAATTTATTCATTTGTGATTATTTTTTCAAGTTTGATAATTTATTTTTGCACAAAGGAAGTTTATAAAATTAGCAATCATTCGGGAATAAAATATTTTAGAGAAGCTTTTTTGTTTTTCGCAATAGCTTATTTTTTTAAATCCTTTATAAGATTTTTATATTTTATTTTTAATGTACGTGAGATTTTTGAGTTCTCTTCCATGTTTTTTGGAGTTTTGACTCTGTTTTTCTTTATGTACGCAAGTACGATGGCGATATTTTATCTTTTTTATAGTGTAGTTTGGAAAAACTTTAAAGAAAATAAAATGGGAATTCCTCTTGTTCATGTAGGGGTATTAATTGTTTCTGCAATTGCAATTTTAATGAGGGAGGTAAAAATATTAATGCTTCTTCAAGTTTCAATTTTCTTGTTTATTACTTTGTTCAATTATTTTTCGTATAAAAAAATAAACGCAAAGAAAAAACCTAACCAAATATATAGGGTCTATTTATTTTTATTCATTTTCTGGATGCTTAATTTGTTCGATTTGCTCGTCGTGGGGTTTGGTCCCGTGGTAGAATTATTTATCTCCCTCATCTCAATAGGATTGTTCCTAATAATACTTTATAAAGTAGTTCGAAACATAGGTTTTAATTAAAATGGCAAAGAGGGATAAATTAGAAATAATCAAAGACATTCTAAAAGTAATAAAAGACAACAGAAATCATATAAAGATGACTCCTCTATTAAGGAAGTCAAATCTTTCCTCAAAAAGATTCGCTAAATATAAAGAAGAATTGTTAAAAAGAGAGTTGATAAAAGAGGTCGAGAATAAAAAATCTGGAAGAAAGATTATAATTACGGAAAAAGGCATGGCTTTCTTAGAAAAATATAGGGTTATAATAAATTTTGTAGAAGAATTTAATTTATAATTTTTTGTAAAGATATATTTTTAAACTGGAGAAAATTAACTCTTTTATGAATAGTGAAAAAAAATTTAAGAGTAAAAAAGAATTAATCATTCCTCTTGAGTTTAGAATTATTAGTGTAGAATATAATCTTAATTCACTTAGCACTTCTAATGGGATTTTTGGTCCAGGATATGCTTCTAATTTAACTGGAATTATCCCGCATTTATCTTTAAAAGTAAAAGGAATTGGTGCTGAAAACCCAATTTCAGAATTAATCTTTTTTGGTTTTTCAAATTTAGAGAAGGAAGATTTCATAAAAGCTTATATACATAAATATGAAAAGAAAACGGGTTTAGAGGTTGTTAATTTATCCTTTGATCCGGACTTTAAATCAAATAAGGATTATTATTTTGAAAGACCTTTTATTAAAAAAGAAATTGTATCTAAGATAGAAAAATTAAATTCAAATGAAGAAGTTATTGCAACTTTTAATGGGCTTGAAGACATTGATTTGAGTTTATAGTTTTTTCTTATTTTCATAATTTTCAAAATATTTATAAGTAGGAAAAGTTCTTTAATTTTAGTATGCCTCGGTCGCATAGTGGTTATTGCACCGGATTGCTAATCCGGGCCCTTCGGGGCGCGCAGGTTCAATTCCTGCCCGGGGCGTTTTATCTTATATAAAAAACTTTTGGAATCCGTCTTTTTTTGTCCAATTCAAAATGAACTTTCTTTCCGGCGATAACCCTATAAAAATAAATTTCACTTGAAACTTTTTGAATTAAGAACTTTTTATTTGTAAATCTTATTGTGATGATTTAAATCATAAAAAATAATTTTATCTTCTGTTTTATTATATCTAAAAATTAAGACAAAATTTTTATTTATATGAACTCTTTTAAAATCTTGCATTGGAAATTTTAAATTTTTATAATGTTCAACATTTGAGGTATTTATAATCTCATTAATTTTTTTCCAGACTATTTCATATTTTTTCTTATCTTTTTTAAAAAGTTTTTTTAGATAATCATAGAGATTTTTTTCTACCTCAAATTTTCTCATTTTTCAATAGTTTTTTTTAGGTCCTCTATAGAATTAAAATCAAGAAAAATTCCTTCTTTTTTTATTTTTTTCAATTTATTGATATATTCTGGCCTTAATTCTGGCTCTAAAATTTCAGAACCATATTCAGCAACTATCTTTGATATTGCTTCGCTTTTTGTTTTAAATCCAAATCTTGCTTTTATTATGTTTAATATGTGATTCACTTCATTAGGAATTTCAATTATTGCTTGTACCATTTTATTTTTTCCTTTTATATATAATATATATTTCATATATATAAAGGTTTCTTTGGTCTCTCAAGAATAAATTAAAATCACTTCAAAAGAATCATCTTTTTCGTTTGAACTTTCTTTCCGGCGATAACCCTATAAAAATAAATTCCACTTGAAACTTTTTGATTGTATTCGTTTAACCCGTTCCATTTGACTTCGTGCGTCCCGGCATTTCTGTCTCCTTTAATGGTTCGTACTTTTTCGCCTTTTATATCATAAATATCTATCGAAAGGTTCGCAGTATAATTCGGAAGTTCGTATTTTATTGTCGTTGAAGGATTAAACGGATTCGGATAGTTTTGA
>CAYLLR010000029.1:0-6498 GCA_964384965.1 Candidatus Woesearchaeota archaeon
ATTAATCTATCCCTCTTTGTAAACTATACAATTTAAAGTATTTTCCTCTTTTTTTAATTAGCTCCTTGTGAGACCCCACTTCAATTACCTTTCCTTTATCTAGAACAACGATTTTATTCGCATTCACTATGGTTGAAAATCTATGTGCAATAATGAGGGTCGTCCTTTCTTTCATTAATTTTTCAATTCCTTTTTGAACACTTTTTTCTGAATTTGAATCTAAAGAGGATGTAGGCTCGTCTAAAATTAAAATTTTAGGATTTTTTAGAAAAGCCATTGTAATCGCTATTCTTTGTTTTTGGCCTACTGAAAGTTTGACTCCTCTCTCTCCAACTAATGTATTATATTTCTTTGGCAATTTTGAAATAAAACCATGGGCATTTGCTTCTTTTGCAGCAGAAATAATTTCTGTAAGGGTTGCATCCGGTTTTGCATTTTTTATATTGTTTATTAAGGTGTCGTTAAACAAACTTATTTCTTGGGGAACAATCGCTATCTGTTTTCTCAACCAACTTAATTTTAAACTTGAAATATCCGTCTCGTCAAAAAAAATCTTTCCCTTAGATGGCCTATAATAACCCAGAACCAATTCCAAAAGAGTCGTTTTTCCAACACCACTTTCTCCGACAAAAGCCACACTTTCCCCAGGAAAAATTTCAAGAGAGATCTTTTCTAAAATATTTCTGTTTTTATCATAACCAAAATTCAAATTTTGAAATCTGATTTTTCCTGAAAAATTTTTAAGGATTTTATTTCCATGAACCATCGATTCCGGAACCAACCTATTTAATTTTATTACCCTTTTTATAGATACATATGCAAGTTTATAGTTTTCATAAAAATCACCCATTCTAAAGAAGGGGCTGAATGCTAAACTAATATATCCAAAAAACATAACAAATTCCCCCTGACTAATTCTTCCATTTCTTAAAAAGAAGATTGCAATTCCCAAAACAGCAACGAACCCAACATTATAAACTATCCCCTGAAAATGTTGAAGTCTTTCTTGTTTTTTTGCACTACTTATATGGTGGGAGAATGCATTTCCTGTTAAAGAATTGTAAATTTTTCTTTTTTCTCTTTCCTCCATTGAAAAGTTTTTTATTAGAAAAATATTATATAATTTATCATAAATTTTTCCATACTCTTTCTCAAAAATTTTTCTGGTTTTTTCATAACTTCTCATTAATGGCCTTGTTAATTTAATTGTGATAATTGAATAAATTACAAAAACCAACACTAAAATTAAAGCCAATTCCCATCTTACAATTGACATTAAAATTAAAGCAAATAATAGAAATAAAATTGACGGAACCAAACTCAGGCTAATATTAATGAATTCCTCCAACTCCCACGAACCCCTTGAAATCTTCTGAAGAACTTCTCCGGTGTTTTTTGATTTATGAAAGGATATTGGGAGCCTTAAAAAATGCCCATAAGATTTTACTTCAGACTCAAAAGAAACTCTTGCTCCAAGGGATTTTCCTAAAAAAGTAGTTTTTGACTGGGTAAAATTTGAAATCAAACCTAACAAAGCCCAAAGACCTATTAAAGAAAGAAGCAAACTAATTTGAGTATTCGGAATAACTGCCAGATCAAAAAGCTTCCCATAAACGTATGGAATTGCAGAACTCATAATTGATCCTATTGTAGCTATTAAGGAAATTATAATTAACTCTCTTCTGTGAGATTTAAACAAATCGATAAAAAAATTTTTTACAGAAGTCTTTTTGTTTTTCATTTTCCCCTTTTTTTTAAAATGTAGGCAAGACAAAAGGCTCGAAATTCATAAAGAAAGCTACCTTTAAATTCCCTCTATTTTGCGACCCGCTAAGCACCCAAACAAATGATTAGGGCTGCTTGGTTCCCCACCTGACCCGTTTCACAAATGTAGGATCAAAGCGGACAAAACGTCAACAGGAACATAAAGACTTCCATTATTCCTTTCTCACTTTCTGCCCGTCATCTGCCATAAAGCCCATTTGCATAAAGGAGAGGGGCTAACTCCCCGACCAAGCCTACGAAAAAAAGGGGTATTTTTTATATATAAACCTATTTATTCCTAAACTCGTTCCTTTTTTTAAGCTCTTTTCTTTTAACCAAAACAAATAACAAAAAAATTAAAAAAAGAAGAAGAACAAAATCAAAAATTCCAATAATCTCAAAAAGTCCGAATTTTAAATGGCTTATATTATTCTTAATAATTTCTCCCGTTAATTTTAAAGGAAATTCATTTCCTCCAGAATTTCTCACAAATACAGAAAGCCAAACCCCCACCTGAATGGGCTCATTTTGGAGCCTATATAAAAGGACTCCGTGATATTTCCCAGAATTATTTCCTTTGATACAAATTTCCACAGTTGATTTATTTTTAATCGTAAAATTTTTATTGAAATTGACTTTTATCCCAAGGTCTTCCGGATTTAGAAAATGGTTTGAAAGTTTTCTCTCCAAATTATTTTCCCTTGCCCAAAGAGTTTTTCCCAATAAAGTTCTTTCCCCCTTGGAATTTAAAAAAATTTTTTGGCAAATTTTTTCACCAGAATTTCCAATAAAACTTATCTTTGGAGGAGAAATAGTGAATGAAACAACATTCGGAATAAAAGATAAAAAAAAGAAAATCGTGAAAATAAAAAGAGTTTTTTTCATTTTACGCCTCCACTGCTGTGAAGATAACATTTACGGAAAAATTTTGTGCATTTGAAAATGTTCCATCATATCCTTCTAAGTTGAGACGTGAAGAAATTGTTTTTTTCTTTTCTCCTCCAAACGTCGAAGGTTTTTCAATTATAACAAAAAAGTCGCTAAAATTCTTGTAATCATTATTTGATGGGCTGCTTTCATTTGAGAATTCAAGATTCGTAAATATTTTTCCACTATAGGAATCATCCAAAGAAACACTCACTGAAATATTTACATTACCCGTATTCTTTAATTCAATTGATTCCTTTTCCGACTTATATCCTGAAGTTACATTATAAAAAGTTAAATTGTTTGGAACAGAAATTCCGACCACATTAGGAGTTATTTTCGCCGTGATTTTGAGAGTCCCGGACGAACTTGCAATAACAAACCCGAGTGTAAAAATCAAAACTGCAAAGAATAAAAACCAAACGCTAATCAATTTATTTTCTTTGATGTCTTTCATATTTGAATTATATATTTTGAATAAATTAATAAATATTATTATAATGAAATAATTATTTAGAAGGATAACCGATTTATTTTTCGAGAAAATCCAAAAGTTTCTTAGTTAACTTTTCTAAATCTTTTCCTCTTCCTATAATTTTTTTAAAAGAACTATCCTTTAATCTTTCAAACTTTATGAATCCAGAAAAACTCCCTTTCATAAGGCACTCCATTTCCCTTTCATTGTAAAAAGGATAAAGTCTGATATTTTCTCGGTACTCTCCCAAATTGTGTAAGAATTTTCTGGCAATTTCGGCCTTTTCCTTATTCGGATATTTTTCCCAGATTAATTCTCTCGCAGAATCCTGTAATTTCAAATAAAATTCTAATTTTTTGTGCTCTTCTTTTAAATCCATTTTCTAAATAGTTTTTGTTTAATATTTAACTTTCTTTATATCTTCTATAAAATTATTTCTTATTTTTATCGCATATCCAATTTTAGTTAGAACTTCCATATATATTCTTTCAAATTTTTTTGCATTTTCTAAAATCTTAAGCTCATAATTATAAATTCTTTTAATATGAAAAGAATTCCCCACATCCACCTCTTTCATTGAAACTTCTATCATACCTATCAACTTGTTTAAAGAGGAGGAGTGGTTATGAACTATTTCTTTTTCTTCCTTCGTAAAAAAATTTTCTTCATTCAAAATCTTTTTCATCTTATCCATATTTTCTGAATAGATAAATAATTTTTGATGCTCTCTAAGACAATCATCAAGAGTTACCATATTTTATGGTCTAATTTTTAATTTATTAATATAATTGTTTTCTAATAACTATTCCAAAATACTAGTTTTCCTTCACTATCCCGAATAAAAATTGAATCTCCGCTATTTGTCCAAACATAATCCTTTTTCCAATCTTTAGCGGTAAGGGTTAGTTCCTCTCCAGGAAGGAGGATTTTCTTAAGAAAGGAGTATTTTTTTCTTCCTTCATCTTTAACAGACCAACCTTCTAAATTCAGATTCTTGTTGCATTCATTTTTCAAAACTATCCTTTGTTCTTTTATATCCCACCTTCTTAACTTAAGGCAAGTATTATTGGACCTTTCACATAAATTTATTTTTCTTTCAAGACAAATTTCCCAAGCCCGAGAAAATTTATCATAAAATCTTGTCTTTCCCTCGGGAAAATAAATATTTGAATACCCTTCTTTTACAGATTCGAGATTGATATTTTCATCTTTTAAAAAAATATACGCCAAAATTCTCTTATACCTATCAAATTTCCTCTTTCCAAAAACAAGTTTCACTTTTTTATCCAAAATTTTACTCGATAAAAATTGCTTTGCTTCTTCATACCCCTTTTCTCCTCTTTCTGGAGAATTTATTCCAAGAAGCCTCACAGAATGATTATTAATTATGGCAGTATCTCCATCAATAACTCTTTGAACAACCCCCATTTCATAATTTCTAAACACTTTTTCAAGTTGAGAATCTAAAAAAGAATAATTCAATATGAAAATAGCTATAACAAGTAAAATGAGTATTATTGATTCTTTTTTCATTTCGCTATAAAAAGAAAAGCTTTTATAATATTTTTTGAGATTTGAAATCTGTTAAAGAAAATGTTATAAATTCTTTATTATTTTAAAAATTATGGGGGAAAATTCTTTTTCAGAAAGATGCTATAATCTTTTAAAAAAAGTTCCTAAGGGAAAAGTTACAACCTACAAAATGATTGCCAAAAAATTAAATTCAAAGGCGTATCGTGCTGTCGGAAATATTATGAACAAAAACCCCTCTGCTCCAAGGATTCCATGTCATAGGGTTGTAAATTCTAACGGACAAATTGGGGGCTTTGCCTTTGGGAAAAAAAGAAAAATTAAGATATTAAAAGGGGAAGGAATAGAAATCAAAAATGGAAAGGTTGATTTAAAGAAATTTGGATTTGGATTTTGATTTATTTGGGATTCATTTTCCCCTATGTTTCGCTACTGCTTCTAAATCATGAAACTTTAATTTCCGGACGAATGTGGGTGACAGGATTCGACTTCGTGAATAAATCACCCGTAACATTTTCTGTAAACAGAAAACATAAACCCAAGGGTTCGAATCTAATTTAATTTATGTGGGTGACAGGATTCGAACCTGCGTAAGCATAATGCTACAGGATCTTAAGTCCTGCCTATTTGACCACTCTAGCACACCCACAGATTACCAAAAACAACCTGAATTAACTTAAAAATTTAACTACTCGTTCTTTTTTTCTTCAAACTTAACTCCTAAACTTTTTAACCTTTCTAAATGAAGCCCCATTATTTTCTCAACATTTTGTATCATTTTAATTAGTTCCATCCTCTCTGATGCAAGAGTGTTTAAAGCCCCTTGATGGAATCCAATCTCCATTTCTTTTGGCATTTTTGGAGCCTCTTTTTTAGAATTTTCCTTAGAGTTTTCATTAGAAGAAAGTGCTTTTTCTAAACTATCTTTATCTATTTCCATTTCCTTTCCCTCCTTTTTAATTTATGTTCTAAAAGTGAATGTTTTCCATATCTATTATTATTTATCATTTTTGAAGTTTTTGCGTAAATAGGAAAAAATATTCTTTGGGAATACCCTTTAGAACGATAAAACAAGTTATCTTTGAAAGGGATTTTTTGACTTTTAGTCGTAAAAGGTGTCTTAAATAAAAAATTTGGTATCTTATATGCTTTTGAAATCGCAAGAATGAAAACCATAAAATATCTTTTATTCATAAAAAAATAAAGGCCTGAAGTTTTTTAAAGATTTATTTGGCTTTCTTTTGAAAAAGACAATAAATTAAATAAAAATCCTATAAAAATTCCAAATAAAAGATTGGTGGAGGATGATTAAAAATAGTAAATAAATAAAAAATCAATTAAAAATTTCCCATTCTTAAAAAATTAGAGATTGTCTGAAAATCAATATTTGTTCTCATTACAAAATTATAACAAATCAAAAGATTTATATAAGATATTCTAATAGGTTGGTTATGGGAAATATGAAAATACCTTTCATATATACAAAAGCAGAAAAAGCAAAATCTTTAGTTGATGTTAATTTATATAAAGAAATTGCAAAAGATAATAAAGTAGGATTAGATATTAATTTTAAGAAAGAAGTTTTGGGGAAGAATATAACCGGATTAGATATTAATCTTATTAAAGGCGTTTTTGAGGATAATAAAGTAGGATTAGATATTAATCTTAGGAAAGTTATTGAGAGAAACAACGAGGCAGGATTAGATATTAATCTTATTAAAGGCATTTTTGAGGATAATAAAGTAGGATTAGATATTAATGTTTATAAGATAATTGATAAGGATAATAAAGTAGGATTAGAT
>CAYLLR010000030.1:0-6479 GCA_964384965.1 Candidatus Woesearchaeota archaeon
ATAAACCCCCTTATGCTCTTTCATTCTCCTCCTCCAAGAATTTAATTAATGCAAATTCGATGACATGGGATTTATTTCTAAATAATCCTTTCTTCAAAATTTCCTCTATCAAGATAATCTTCTCTTCGTCAATTGTTACACTTAGTTTTTGTTTCATCTTTATTTATGCTCTTTTAGTAGTTAAATACTACTTTTTAGTTACAAATACCATAATATCTGACTTTATAAACTTTTATAATTATAGTAATTATATAAAGGTAACAGAATTAAAAGAATTTATTAAATGTTAAAAAATTATTCAAACCAAATTCCAGGCATTCCTGGTTTTGCCTTTTTAGATTTATTTTCTGGATCACATTTTTTCTTGTCTTTGACAGAATAAACAAAAATTTCCTTTCCAATTTCTCTTTTTAATTTAGAAACATCAATTTTTTCAAATTCAAAAGGAAGAACATATAAATAAACTTTTTTTATTTTTGAACCTCTCTTTTCAAAATTACTGACCAAGGAAAAAACCCTCTTGATTATTTTCTGATTCAAATCCTCTTCCTCTTTCTTTTTCAAATTGACTTTAACATACTTAGGCCAATTAGTTATTGAAATCATCCTCTTATTTCCTAAACCCTCCCAAAGTTCTTCACAAAGATGAGGACAAAATGGAGCCAATAATTTTAAAGAATCTTCCAAAATTTCCTTTTTTACTTTTTCTTCCTTAAACAAAATTTCAAATAATTCCCTTATTTTAATTGAAGCTTTCCTATATTTGAAACTCTCAATATATTCTCCAACTTTTTCTATTGAAGAATTTAATTTGTCTCCTATTTCTTTCCCATCTTTCCCTACTTTGACATTCTGAAAAAAATTATAAACTTTTTTAAGAAACTTATAACTTCCTTGAATCCCCTTTTCTGACCAATTAAAATCTTTATCCGGCGACGCTACAGAAATTAAAAAAAACCTCAAAGAATCAACTCCATACTTTTTGGAAACTTCCAAAGGATTGACTACATTTCCCTTAGACTTGCTCATTTTATCTCCATCTTCTGCATGAAGCATTCCCTGATGAAACAACCTTTTTATAGGTTCATCAAAGTTCAAAATTCCTAAATCCCTCAAAAACTTAATATAAAATCTTGAATAAATGAGATGCATGCATGCATGCTCTGCCCCTCCGACATAAATATCAACCGGATTCCAATAATCAACTTTTTCTGTTTCAAAAATTTTATTATTATTTTTAGGATCGGCATATCTTAAAAAATACCAAGAAGAATTTACAAAAGTGTCCATGGTATCCGTCTCCCTCTTTCCAATTTTGCCACATTTTGGACAAGCGACCCTAATCCATTTTTCGTTTGTTTCAAGAGGATTTCCTTTTCCAAATTTGACTTCTTTTGGAAGTTTTACCGGAAGGTCCTTTTCAGGAACAGGAACCGTTCCACATTGCTCACAATAGATTATGGGAATGGGAGTTCCCCAATACCTTTGCCGAGAAATTCCCCAATCTTTTAACCTAAACTTAATAGCCCTTTTTCCAAATCCTTTTTTTATTAAATAATTCACAATTTTTTCTTTTGCCTCCGAACTTTTAAGACCATTAAAAACCCCTGAATTAATCAAAGTCCCTTCCCCTACAAATGCTTCTGTCAAATTTTTTTCTGAAATTTCAAAATCAATCGGATCGATTACAACCTTAAAAGCTATTCCATATTTCTTAGCAAAATAAAAATCCCTTTTATCATGGGCAGGAACTCCCATAACCATCCCCCCTCCATACTCTGCGATAACAAAATTCCCAACATAAATGGGCACTTTTTCATTTGTTAAAGGATTGGTCGCGTAGGACCCCGTAAAAACACCTTCTTTCTCCAAATCAGCCAAATCCTTCTCCGAAACCGACTTTAACTTTTCAATAAATTTTTCAACTTCCTTTTTTTGACTATCAATTATTAACTCTTTCAATTTTGGATGATATGGTGAAATAACTAAAAAGGTTACTCCAAAAATTGTATCTGGTCTCGTCGTAAAAATGGGCCATTTTTTATCCGGAATTTGAATATCCAATTGTTCTTCTGGGATCCCAAATTTTTTCCCATATTCAAAAAATTCTTTCTTCCCCCCTGGATTATTCAAATCTATAACTTTATTTTTAAAGATAACTTTATTTGTAGTTCCCACACTATCAACATACCAACTTCCTCCATTTTCATTTTTGACCAGAATATTTTTTTTAACAAAATCAATAAATTCTTTTTCTTTCTCTAAGGGAATCTTAACCCTAAAAAATTTTCCCCAATCCTTATCCTTTTCTTCTATCTTAAATTTTCCAAAATTAAGCAATTCCTTTTCCAAATTTAAATTAAAACTTTTTTCTATTAGTAAATAACTTGCAAATTTCATTTCTTTAAAAATTTCAAAATAAATTTCCGCCCCGTAACTTTTGCCTATCCAATGCTTCTGCATACTCTTGGTTTTCTCCGGCCAATCAAGTTCATGGAGTTTGTCTAATAGTTCTTCCGCATAATCTGTTATTTTTAAAAACCATTGCTTCAAGAACTTCACTTCCACAGAAGTTTTATCGTGCCTCCAACATTTTCCGTTGTTAACTTGTTCATTTGCAAGAACCGTTTTACAATCGGGACACCAATTGACCGCAGATTCTTTTTGATACGCAAGACCTCTTTCAAACATTTTTAAGAAAATCCATTGATCCCATTTATAATAGTTAGGAGAGGAGGTATTTATTGTCCTAGACCAATCATAACTAAAACCCAATGATTTTAATTGAGAACTAAAATTTTTTATCGAATTCTTTGTATATTCTTCCGGATGCCTTTCTTCCTTAATTGCCGCATTTTCAGCCGGTAGACCTAAAGCATCATATCCCATAGGATGAAGAAGGTTATAACCCTTCATTCTTTTAAACCTCGAGAAAACATCTCCAATCGTATAGTTTAGTGCATGTCCCATATGTAATCCCGAACCCGAAGGATACGGAAACATTTCCAAAAAATAAAATTTTTCCTTTTTGGAGCTCTCACTGGCTAAAAAAATTTTTTCCTTTTCCCACTTTTTCTGCCATTTTCTTTCAATTCTCCCAAAATCAATTTCACTCATAACTTTTATAATCTGACCGAACTTTTAAATATTCTCTTTAGTAAATATAAACATGAAAAAACGAGAGAAGAAAGAAAATTTTGAAGCCCATATTGAAGGATCCATCTTGACAAGCAATTCAAAAAAAGCATACACTCTTTCAAAATTAAATTTTTTTGGAGAAAAAAAGAATGAGAAAGTGGAATACTCTCTCTCAGAAGGATTTTTTCTTTCAAAAAATAAAGAACTAAAAATTTTTCTACGAGGAAAAAAATTAAGTGGCCAAGAAATTTTGAATAAATTTTCAAAAATGGACAAAAAATTTCCTTTAAAATATAAGATCTTTGAGGATTTAAGAAACAAAGGATTTATCCTCAAATCTGGGATGAAATTTGGGGCAGATTTTTTAGTATATGAAAAAGGGAAAAAACCGGGAAAAAACCACTCAACCTGGCTCCTTTCTATTGAAACTCCCTCTAAAAGAGTAAATTGGAAAGAATTTATTTTAAAAAACAGAGTCGCAAATTCAACAAAAAAAAGAATTCTTATTGCACTTCAAGACGAAGAAGGAAACATAATTTATTATGAAATGAATTGGAAAAAAATTTAATCTCTGAAAAGATTTATAATAGATTTTAAATTCTTTTTTATATGGAAACAATCGACGCAAACCGAATCAAAGAAAAAATTCTCAATTTTTTGGATAAAAACGGACCCAGTCTACCGGTCCATATTGCAAAAGAAATTGGAATGGATATGATTTTTACATCTGCTTTTCTTTCTGAATTAATCTCACACCAAAAAATAAAAACCTCACATATGAAAGTTGGAATAAGCCCAATATATTTCTTACCTGGACAGGAAAAAGGATTAGAAAAATATTCTGAATATATAAAAGGAAAAGAATATGAAGCTTTAGCATTATTAAAAAAGAAAAAATTTCTAAAAAATTCTGAACAAGAAACAGCAATACAAGTCGCATTAAAATCCTTAAAAGATTTCGCAAAACCCTTTGAAAAAGACGGAAATTTAATTTGGAAATATTTCTTAATCGACGAGAAAGAGTGCTCTTTGAATGAAAAGACAAAAATTAAGGAAAAAAAACCAAAAGAAGAAAAGGAAAAATTAAATAAAATTAAAAAACCAAAACCAAAGAAATCAACAAAAACCAATGACGAAAAGTTTTTTAATAAAATAAAAAACCACCTCATAAAAAAAGAAATTGAAATTTCAAGCATAATTAGTTTTAATAAAAAAGAACTTATTTTGGAAGTAAAGAAGGACAACCAAAAAAGTTTAATCTTTGCCCATAATAAAAAAAGAATAGATGAAAAAGATATTTTAAATGCCCATAAGATTTCTAAAGAAAGAGAATTAA
This sequence comes from Candidatus Woesearchaeota archaeon, assembly GCA_964384965.1. GTDB lineage: Archaea > Nanobdellota > Nanobdellia > Pacearchaeales > GW2011-AR1 > GW2011-AR1. The sequence continues at coordinate 4,475 of CAYLLR010000030.1, forward strand.
CATTTTCAATTTTCTCACTTGGAGAAAATACAAAAAAAATTCAAAATTTAATTGAAGCCATAAAAAAACTAAACTCCTTAGAAAAAGTAGAATAAATTTAATTAATCTCCTAACGCTATTAGATTTTATTTTGTTATATTGAAGGTATCTTCTCTTTCTTTTCATAATTAATTTGGTCTCCCATTTATTTTTCAAATTAATTGGTTGATTTTTTGAGAATTTCTTAGGGAGATTTGCATCCACACTAATAATTAATTTTCGAATAAAAAAATCACAAGCTTTAAAAAAGCAAACAAACATGAATGTTTATGGGAAAAATAAAATCAAAACAAGTTAAAAGAGCCTCACATGAATTGATGCAGAATGAGATTTCTTTTTATGAGAATTTTGAAAAAAATAAAAAAATTTTAGGAAAAGAAATGCCTTCAAAAAAGATGAGAAATAAGATGGCAGGATATCTAACTCGTTTTATGTCCCAAAAAAGAAAAGAATTAGAAGAACTAAAAACTAAATAAATCTCAAATTTTTAATTGAAGTATGATTTAAACTACTTTTAAAAAATCTTTTAAACCTTCTCCTTATAATAACTTTACATAAAGGCTCTGTAGCTCAGGGTTTAGAGCGCTGCTCTCATGAGTTTGATTAATTTAATTAAATTATCAATCTGGGGTAGGCAGAGGTCGGGAGTTAAAATCTCCCCAGAGCCATTTGAATAAATTTAAATCTCCAAAAACTCTTATTAAACTAAGAAAGATTATTTTATTCGGTTCCTTTATAAAATTCCCTTATTTTTCCATCTTCAAATATTGCAAAATAATATTCATATTCTCTCTGATTATGCAATCCCAAAATCCCAATTTTAATTCATCTTTTCTCATTTAGATTTACAAAAAAAGTCACTAAACTTTTAATGCTTGTATTCAAAAAGAAAAGATTAATTTGAGATAATTTTTTATAAAGATTATTACAATTTAAAAAAAATCACTCTCCCAGAACTTTAATCAAAATTTTTTTGTCCCTCTGTCCATCAAATTCTCCATAAAATATTTCTTCCCAAGGACCCAAATCCAACTCAAAATTTTGAACCGAGATTATAGTTTCCCTCCCCATTATTGTCCTCCACAAATGGGCAAACCCATTATTTTCTCCGGTCCGATGATGCTCGTAGTCTAATTTTTGGGGTGCAATTTTTTCAAGCCAATTTTTAAAATCGTTAATTAGGCCAGATTCGTTATCATTAATAAAAACGGAAGAAGTTATATGCATCGAATTAATTAACACTATTCCGTCTTGAACCCCCGATTCTTTAACTGCTTTTTTCACTAACTCCGTTATTCTTAGGAATTCTATTTTTTTCTTCGTATGAATTTTTATCTTTTTCGAATAAACTACCATTTTGTAATAATTTTAATAAATTTATCTTAGTTAAAAAACTTGTGAAATACCCAATTATTTGAAATTTTAAATAATAACTCCCAAAACCCTTTATGGAAATTCCCCTAAAGATTGAACATTATTGAATTAAAATTATTGCTTTAAAATTTTATAAAATTGGTTGGCTTCGCCGTGATTCAAAGCCAACCCACCATTTCTACATATTGAAATGATTATGATGAAGCGGAGGGCGGGATTCGAACCCGCGAAATTTCGCTCTGCAGGCGAACGCAGTAACCGCTGTGCCACCTCCGCATAAAATGCAAAAACTAAAATTCTATTTAAAGATTGTTATTTAAAAAATTAACAACTAAAAAAATAAAGTTCCACTACTTTTTGGAAAAAGCCCAATGATTCATGAATCTCCCATTTTTTAAAAAAAGAATTGTCGATAATTTTATAAAGAAAATTGTCGACTTTGAATTAAAGCCCGAGTAACTCAGTCTGGATAGAGTGTCAGCCTTCTATAAGGCTAATTTTGAAGTGAGCTGAAAGTCGCAGGTTCGAATCCTGTCTCGGGCGTATTAAAAAGATTCGAACCCTTGGGTTTATGTTTTTTGTTTACAAAAAA
>CAYLLR010000031.1:0-6112 GCA_964384965.1 Candidatus Woesearchaeota archaeon
CTCAAAGTTTAAAAATATTTGTAACCCAATTTCAAAAATTAAGAAATTGATCAAATAATTCAAAACTCTCGGCGTAAGCCGACTATCTGTTCCAAAGGAACCGCGCCCTCTCAATTTTTTCTAAGGGTGGGCGAGTTAGTGCCGTTTTGTGATTGGACTTAACATCGCTATTAAGAGAAGTTGGATTTTTGAGAGTGGAACAAACGAAGTGAGAGACCTCCAAAAATTCAATTTGGATGGAGAAGTCTGCAAGACTTCGTAACCGCTTAATCGCTGTTCAGCGACCTGAATAAAATCTTTGATTTTATGAAAGCCTGCAAGGCGTTACCGAGAAAAATCTTTGATTTTTCGAAGGAGTTATGATGACCAAATTTAAGGGTGGAAAAAGATATGTGCGTAAATTTTAAATAGTTTCAAAATTCCTTGATTAACGTGGATAAACAAGAAATCAAAGAAGGAATTTTGTATCTATTAGAAGGAAGTTCTCCAACTGGAGATGGAAGCGGATATACATTCTTAGAAATAAGAGATTTTCTTAAACTTAATAATATTACCGGATTTTTTGAAGAAGGAAAAGAAAATTGGAAAAGATTAAAAAATCTACTCGACGAAATGATAGAAGCTGGATTAATAGAAGAAAGACATTTTGGAGAAGTCCTTGGTGGAAGAGTAGATTTTTCCATAGAAAATCCTGGAAATGATTTAATAAAAGATAAGAGAAAATCTCTAAAAGAAAAGTGGAAACTTCCTGATTCTGAATAAGCACACATCTTTGGGCGGGTTAATAAATAAGTCATCATAATTCTACTTAACATCGGGATTAAGAGAAGTTTCCGAAGCGAAGCGTAGGAAATTTGGGAAAATTCAGCAGGAAATTTCCTCTTAATCGCTGTTATATTTGTCTAACCAACGGGAAGACCTAAAATTTAGTGCAACGTTCCGAAGGAAAATTTTAGAGTTTTTGAGAATGCCGTTTTATGATTTTGAAATAATATTTTTTGGGTGGGCTATGTATTAAAGAGACGCGCGCTTTTTTTGTTTCTTTTTTTCTAAAAAAAGAAAATGGGGATTTCCGTCTTTTTGCTTCTTTTTTCTAAAAAGAAGATTGTTTTCGATAGATTTATTAATATCTATTAGATTTTTATTATTATGGGTAACAAAAACATAATTGATCCTTGGGGTTCCAAAGAAATTAAAATAGATGAGAAGTTGATTAATGAGTTCGGATTAAAAAAATTTAAAGAATCTGAATTTCCATGCAAGCATCCCCTCTTTAATAGGAAAATAATAGTAGCATATAGGGATTTTGATGTTATTAAAGATTCTATAGATAAGAATAAAACATTTATTCAACTTACAGGTATTGCCTCTTCTGGCCCATTACATTTAGGACATAAAGTAGATATAGATGCTTATTTATTATTTAGATCTCTTGGAGCAAAAAGTTTTTTTGTTGTGTCTGATATTGACGCTTATGTTTCACGTCCAGATTCTAAAGTTCCAAGTTTAAAAGTAGCAAAAGAAAATGCAGTAAACATAATTGCACATTTGTTGGCATTGGGAATACCTAAAGAGGAGATATATGTTCAAAGTAAAAAAGAACCTAGATACTACGAGTTTGCTTTCGAAGTTTCAAAAAAAATAACTGAAAATGCTTTCAAGGCCATTTATGGACATATGAATCTTGGAAAAATTTCTGCTAATTTATTGCAATATTCAGATATTTTACATTTGCAATTAAAAGAATATTTTGGGCCAACTCCAACAATAACTGGGATAGGGGTTGAACAAGATCCTCATGCTCGTGCTTGTAGGGATTTGGCTAGAAGATTACCATATAATTTAAAACTGCCTTCCTTTTTTTATTTTCTTCATCAATCAGGATTACAAGAGGGAAGCAAAATGAGTGCATCAATGCCAGATACTGCAATTTTCTTAGATGATAATCCTAAAGAGATAAAAAGAAAAATAAATAAGGCATTTTCTGGAGGAAGAGAATCTGTAGAATTACACAGAAAATTAGGAGGTATTCCAGAAAAAGATAAAGCTTATGAAATATTATTTTACCATCATCCAGATGACGATTTTGTGAAAGAAGTTTACGAGAAATATAAAAATGGAGAAATGTTGACAGGAGAACTTAAGAAAATTTGTATTGATTTTTTAACAAATTTTTTAACAGAACATCAAGAAAAAGTTAAGAAAAATAAATCTATTGCTTGGGAAATGGTGTTTGGAAAATGAAAAAAGAAAATTGGCTTGATAAAAAATTTGATGTTTATTTAGATCCTTTATATTATGAAGATATACTCCCACCCTATAAATTTCATGGAAAAACAGATGAAGAAATTTTAGAAGAGTATCTAAAAGAAACAGTTGATAAGCAAGGACATAAGTTTAGATGTGTACTGGAATTAGGTTGCGGAAGTGGAAGAGGAACCAAAATAATTGAAAAATATTGCGATAAAATTATTGCTGTAGATCTTAATAAAAAAATGATTGAACTTGCCGAAAAAAGAATAAAAGACCTAAATAAGACTAAATTTTATCATGCAGAGATGTTAGAATTTGTTAAAGAAAATCCTGATTTGATTAAAGATGTAGATTTAGTTGTTTCATTCTGGGCATTGAATTATAGTTTAAATGCTGAATTTGCATATAGGGATCCTGCAAAGCAAATTTTCAAACCAACCAATCCCAAGGAAGCTTTAGAAAAATGTCAAAAGAAATTAAATGTTTTGTTTGAAAATATTGGGGATAATGCAAATTTTATTTTCTTTCATTATGATCCAGAATCTGAAGAGCAAAAAATAGCACACAAATGTTGGAAAAAAATCGTTCCTTTTCCATGGAATGAAAAATCTCCTAGTCTCTTTGCATTAAAAAAATTCTTCGAAAAACAAAATAATATTGATTCATGTATCTGTAAATTAAATGGTATTAATGCTTTAGGTGATAAAGACCATGCTATGGAGATTTTTATGAACTTTCATTTACACACTTCTTTTAATCATCATCCTTTAAAGAATGAAATTATAAAAATCATTAAAGAAGGAATTAAAAAATTTGATCAAAAAAATATCTTAATTGCTGCTGGAACAATAATAATTAAGGGGAATAAGTACAATGAGTAAAAAATTAAATCCATGGAAAATCCCAACATTAACTCATGAACATTATGAATTTTTGAAAAAGGAATATAGGCTTGGCGATGTTGATTTTGAATTAAAAAAGAATCCGACATTTATAAGAAGAGGTCTGATAGTTGGACACGATAATTTTGACAATTGGATAAAGAAATCAAAAGAGGGTAAAAAAATAGCATTAGTGAGTGGATTTATGACTAGTGGTTTTTTACACTTAGGAAGTTTAACTGTAATAAAACAAATGGCCTATTATCAAAAAGAATATGGTGCAGAAGTAATAATTCCAATAGCAGACTTAGAAGCTATGTGTGTAAGAAAAACTGATTATTCAAAGGTGAAAAAGGTTATTATTGAATTTTTAGCTCACTTTTTTGCAGCAGGATTAGACCCTAAAAAAACTAAAATCTATTTACAAACAAAAAATAATAATGTCCTTAAAGAAGCCGCTCTTTTTACAAGCAAAATTGATATGCCTCAACTAGAAAAAGTATATGACAGAAGATTAACATTGGCTGAAGCATTTTCATCTTTAGTCATGGCTGCAGATATTTTAGTCCCCCAAACAGCAGGATATGAAGCCACACTTATTACACTTGGAATTGATGAAATAAGTCATTTTATTTTGACTAAAAATATGATTTCAATATTAGGTGATGAATTTTATCCTCCGAGCATAACATATAATAGAATACTTACTGGACTTAATGGCTCGAAAATGGGTAAGAGTATTCCAGAAAATAGCATTTTATTGACAGATAATTTTAATATTGTTGAAGAAAAACTTTTGAAACTTAAAGATAAAGAATTAGATTTATGCAACAATACAGGATTTAATATTTTAGAATGGTACTCAGAAGATGATATCTTATTGAATAAGATTTTGGAACTTGAAAAGGGAAATAAAATAGAAGCCAACAATCTTGCAATAGATGAATCTATTAAATTATGTAAAGACTTGCTTAAGAAACATCAGAAAGCATATAAAGATAATTTTGAGAAGGCTAAAAAAATAACTGAGAAGCTAATTAGTGATTAAAATGGTAAAAGAAAAGATAATCAAATACAAAGCATTAGAATTAAACAAAAATGGAAAATTAGAGATTGTAGAAAAAAAATTATCTACATCTAAACCTTACGCTAAAATGCTTTACTCTGGAGTTTGTGGGACAGATAAGCATGCTATTCAAGGTTCGCTTAAATTAAAATTGCCGCAAGTAATGGGGCATGAAAATGTTGGAATTGTTGAAGGGAAAAGGGTAACTTGGCCAACAATCTTGCCTTGTGGAAAATGTAATAATTGCAAACAAGGGATGTTTAATGTCTGTGAAAAAGATCAATTATTTGGGATAACTACCCAAAATCCTATGGCTGGAGGATTTGCAGAGTATACCCCCCTACCAAAGAATACAATTTTATTCGAAATCCCAGATGATATAGGTAGCGATGTTGCAGTTTTGATAGAAACTATGGCAAGTACAAAAGCATTAAATCGAGTTGATTTAAAAGATAAAAAAATATTGATAATTGGCTCAGGGCCAATTGGCATGCTCTCTGCAATTCATGCCAAATCAAAAGGAGCAAAAACCATCGGAATTACAGGTCATTGGGAACAAGTAGAAATAATAAAAGAAATTGTGGATGAGTTTTATAAAAAGAACGTCCCAACAAAACAGATTAAAAGTGAGTATGATATTGTTATGGATGCGGGAGGGAATCCTGGATCTTTAGAATATTCTATTAAAGCAGTCAAGCCGAGAGGAACCGTTATAGAAAGTGGATGCATGGTAAAAGATTTCTATTTTGATGTATCAAAAATGGTGAAAAAAGAATTAACAATGGTTACACAATTAGGATATATTCCTGAAGATTTTAAATGGGCTATTGAAATGGTTCGAAAAAATAAAGAAATTCTTAAGAAAGTAATCACACACAAATTCAAACTTGAAGAGTTTGAGAAGGCAGCGGATGTTATGTTGAATACAAAGCATGGAAAGGTCGTGTTTAAAATTTCAGAAGAATAATCTGCCGAGGCGAAGCCGAGACTATCTGTCCGAAGGACTTAGGAAATCCCCCTATAAATTTCAAAACTGAAAGTTTTGACTATCTGTTTTCTTGAAAAGAAAACCTGCGCGCGTCTCTCCTATTGGGTGGGAGAAAAAATATTATTTCCTATTTCTTTGTTTAACTCTTACTTGTAGGCATTCTCAAAAATTGAAACTAACATAAGATTATCAATAGTTTATTATTGATAATCTACTAATAAGAGATAAAAACAATACTTTTATATATTTTAAAAATTATTGTTTTTAATGAAAGATTTAATTGGGAAGCTGAAAAGAGAATTAGAAATCAGGAATTTTTCCAGACAAACTGTCAAAGACTATTTGTTTTCGGTCAATAAATTTCTTTATTATTCTAAAAACAAGGGTTTGAACAAAGATAGCCTGAAAAATTATATTTAAATTATTAAAAAGAAAAATCCTTCAAGTGTCAAAAGAGACCTTTTTGCAATCAAATTTTTTTTGATAAAGTGCTTAATAAAAAAATATCTCTCCCTAATCCTAAAGAAAATCATACACTACCAGAAATCTTAACACTTAATGAAGTAAAGAAATTAATTGATTCTACTTTAAATCCAAAACATAGATTAATAATTAAATTGCTCTATGGCTGTGGTTTGCGTGTTAGTGAAATTGTTAATTTGCAAAAACAAAATATAAATTTTGAGGAGAATTTAATTCATATAAGGCTGGCAAAAGGAAAAAAAGACTGGTTTGTTAAACTTCCTTCTTCTGTAAAAAAAGATTTAAAGAATTATTCTGAATTGAATAAAGATAAGATTCTGTTTCCTTCAAATCGTAGTGGGAAATTAACTAAAGATACCATACAAAAAATTGTTCAAAATGCATCCAAAAAAGCAGGGATTAAAAAAAGAGTTTATCCTCACCTTTTAAGACATAGTTTTG
>CAYLLR010000032.1:0-2505 GCA_964384965.1 Candidatus Woesearchaeota archaeon
TTAATCATTTCTTTAATAATTATTATCTCAATAATGTCTTCTGAAGATGTCATTGATATATTATCAATGTCCTTCTCCTTTAAGTTATATTTTTTTTTAAGCTTTTCTCTTAAAACCTCATCTTGTAAAAATGCTTTTAACGCTTCTCTTTGCATGTTCAACTCTTTAGTTCAAGATGAATAGTGTCTAAATTTAAATTATAGTATTCACATATATTTTTTAAACTTTCAATAGCTTCATATTTGTTCATAGCCATGTAAGCAAAGTGAACAACTCTTTCTAATTCTTTTTTGACAAGCCTTCTTTCACTGTCAAAGGTGGGGCTGCCGTAATCTATCATTGGAATAACAACTAAATCATAAATTTTTGCGAACTTTTTTTCTGGATGTTTTCTTAAAATTCTCCCTCTTCGTTGAATAAACTGTCTCGGATTTCCTGTGCTACTACAAAATATTGCTTTCTCAGTTCGAGGAATATCAACACCTTCATCCAAACATTTCATTGAAATCAGAACATCAATTCTCCCTTTCTCAAAATTAAAAAGTAAATTTTCTTTATCCTCACTTTCACTTGTGTATTGTGCAATATGCGTATTCGGAGAAATGATTCGTATAATGTTTGAATATAAATCAATAATTCTTGAATCATTGTTTAGCTCAGGAAACTCTTCTTCAATAAAATCTGTATCTGAGTGATATCCTTCAGGAGCATATACTAATGAATACTTCAATCCCGATTCTGATTTAATTATATCACTCACGATTTCTTTAAACACTTCAAACTTGTTTTTTGCTTTATGAATAATACTTTTACGTTTTATAAGCAACATCTCGTATTGCTTTTTTATATTTTCCTCTTGGTAACTTTTCTGAAATAATTTAGCTAATCTAACCGAGATTTCATTATACTTTTCCATCTCTTCTATTTGCAAATTTACAAGAGTTGGATAATAATAATATTTACACAAAATATTTTCATCGATCGCCCTTTCCATTGAAAAACTATAAGTAAATGGTTCAGAATCATTGAAAAATTCTTCAATATTTTTTGTTCCTTCAGGATCATATGTTCTTCGTGGAGTTGCAGATAATCCAATTCTTTTTTTTACATTTATCTGCGATAATTTGCTTTTTACATTTCCTGCTCCAAGGTTGTGAGCTTCATCAGCAATTAATATTTCTTCATTGTTTAATGCTTTCAAAAACTTCTGAAACCTGCTATTTGAGAAAGATTTATAAGTTGCGATAACAATGTAATTTGTATTAATACCGAATGTTTCTTTGGTTTTTAACTCGGTCAAAGTCTGGTGCCAATTCGAATTCCTTGAAGAGACTGGTATAATATTAATAAAGTTGAAATTTTTTGCCTCCTTTATCCATTGGTCTACCAAAACTAAAGTTGGGACAAGGATTATTACTTTGTATGTATTTGTTTTTTGAAACTCTTTAAGAACACAATTCAATGCCGTAATAGTTTTTCCTGTTCCTGTGGCCATAGCAAACACACCTGAGTAATTATTTTTTACCCAGTTTTGATAAGCTTCATTTTGATATGATCTTGGTCCATTTGAAAATGGAAACCTTGGCTTTTTAATTATATCTTCTATTTTATTCAATGCTTTTTGGAAACTCATTTGAACACTTTTATTTTTGTAAGCAAGTCTTTTTTTTTCCAGCAACTCTTTTTCTTGAATCAATAGTTCGTTTATTGAACTATTTCCAAAGTCTTCTTTGATTGCAACCAAAACATCATCTATATCTAAATATTCTACAAAATCCGATTTACCCGAAAAGATGGTTTCAAAATCCTTGTTCTGTCTTTTTATCATTTTGCTTGAACGATTATTTTCCCAACTTAGAAATGCGTCTAACTCTTCTAAATTTTCAAGTAAACCAAATGCTGTGAAATTACACGATGCTTTGAAAGCAACTGAATTAACACCATCGGAGAACATTCCTGACTTGTAATGTGCTATGCCTTTGCCTGTCTTTGGTTTGATAATTTTTATCTGAATCCTGTCTTCTGAAATCAGCCATGCAAGGCAGTCAAAAAAATGTTTGCTGTAACTATCAAGCGCTTTTTTCAATTGCCTAATGTCGCTTAAATTGAATATTTTTTTATCGATTTTATCTTTTTGACCTGATTTTATCGTGTCCTTATCTTTTTGTGATAGAATATTATTTACAACCATTCTCACTGTTCCACCATTGTAAAGAAAATTTGCAAAACCAAGTGATAAAACGTTGATTGCAGCCGAACTAAAATAACCTAACATTAAATCAAATCGTATACTATTGCACAAACAGTCCATATAAAATTGAAGCGGTTCACTGTCACTACCTGTTCTGTATGACCGGTCTCGTGACCAATTTAAATCTCTAAGCATTTTTAACTAGCCTGTAATAATCCAATTAAAAAATAGACAATAACTTTTACATTACTGGAGCAATGATTACTCTCTTCTTCTGAATTCATCATATAATCACTACTTTTAACTCTACTTTA
>CAYLLR010000032.1:2605-5818 GCA_964384965.1 Candidatus Woesearchaeota archaeon
TTTTCGAGAAATATAGGCTTCCCGGTTTTCATCGCCACGAATTCCCACATAAGAAATTACCGGATCATCTTTTACAAATTTCTCAAAAGGTTCTAATTTTAATTTTCGAGTACACCATCGAGATTGAGTGGAAGGTAAATAACCACCATATATTTCAAGAAAATAATCAAAGGGAGCTTCTTTGGGAGAATCTTCCACCGCCTTTAATTTGATTATTTCCTTTCCTAAAACCGTTTCTAATTTTTGAATTAAAACATACGTTTCATCTAACTCTCTTCCTGTATCGGAGAAATAATACTCTATATCGAGATATGGATATTTTTCTTTTAAATATATTGCTAAGGCAGCACTATCCTTCCCACCAGAAATCCCTAATACATGTCTAACTTTATTTATCTGATTCATTAGAGAGTTCTTCTTCTAATAATTCAATTAAGACCGCTAGTTTTAAATCTTTATTTTCTTTTAGGATTTCTTTTATTCTACTTTTTGTTATTGTTATCTCTGCTTCCACGCTTTTAGGAAATCGGTATATTTTTGATTGTTTTTCTCTTTTTGCTATGGTCAATTCTAATTTATATACTTTTTCGCGGTCAATGTCAATATCCATTTTAGAAATTTCACACAAATCATCCAATTCCCGGATTAAATTTCCCAATTTATAATAAATTATTTCTTCCTCTTCATCCCTCATTTTCTCGATTGGTTTGTGAAGGATAGATTGAACAACTGCTTTTAACCAAGCATCCCGTTCGTTCAATTCCGATTTAATTTGTTTATAAAAAGTCATTTGATGGGGTAGTAATAAATCCACCTTCAATGACGAATATCTTCTTTTTAGCTCTGAACGATAGGCTTTAAATGACAATCTTTCATACCCTGTTACTTTTAGTAACTTTCTTTCAATCCGGGAAAGTAATTCGTTAAAACAATTTCTTAATTCACGAATACTATTTTTTAATTGCGTAATATATTCAATCAAAGATTCATCGGATTGGTTTAAACTTTGAAAGGTATATCCCAATGCATTGGGAAAATCTTCAAAAAATGCCTTCTCTGGATCAGTGGCGTTGGCAATTGTTTCTCTTAGATTCAACGCACTTTTGGATAATCGTTTGGTTTTCTTTACATATTCCGGTAAGCCCCGATAAAAAGACAAAAAAGGTTTTATTGTTTGTATGAAACTCTCTGTAGTTATATGTTCTTCTGGTTTTTGATTCAGAAAATCCCTGTATTTATTAAATAAATCTAATCGAACCCCTTTTAATTCAAATGTTTTAATTTGAAATTTATTGGGTTTTTTTACAATTAATTCTAACACGTCAGAATTAATTTCGGGAATAAATCCTTCTTCGCAAAACAAGGCAAAGTCATCTCTTTTTATGAATAAGAATATAGGTATCCAAAAATCAATAAATCCTTTCTTAAGTTTAAAGGGAGGTGAGGATAAGATTTCTATAAATTCACTCAGATTTTTACGCGCTACCACAGCGCTCTTTAAAAAATCTTCTGATACCCTCCAAAGTGGTTTAAAAGAATCATCTATAGGATCTTTTAGAACATATGTGTTTCCATTCTGTCTATGGATACCCGTATTTTTAATCAATGTTAAATATATTGTTTTTTCTGGTGGGAAATCTTTTTCGTTGAATGCTAAATTCGCTTTGTCCCAATCATTAATTAACCGTTCTAATAAATTTTTTCTTGCTCTAGAAATTGTTGTTGGTAGTTTTTCACGATTGATTAACTCATTCTTAAAAATAGGTGTATCCGAATATATTTTTTCGCAAATCCAAGATAAAATTTGATTGAAATTCGATTTATTCTGAATTTTGATCTTTTTCCCTTTAAATACCCATATAATATTTCCAGAAGAATTATACAGATTGCTCAAAATATATTTATCCAATTCTTGTTTTTGAAACTCTAACATATTCTTCAATTCGCGCTCGGCAATCGGATCATCAACAACATTTTCTATTACATATTTGATTTTTTCGATTTCAAAAAGAATGGCTTTAATTTGCTCTACATTTTTATACAATCCATAGATTATGGCTTTATTTACATTCGCTGTAAATTTAATTAGTTTTTCAACAGAAAATTTTTCAGATAATAATAAATTAATGATTCCATCCGTGGCACCATGTGGTTCAACATTTATCGGTTCCTCAGAAAATTCAAATCTAAAAAATCTCGGAGTCCCATATTTATACTGAATGCTTTTAGCCGATAAATATGGGAAATCAAAATATTTTTTTATAAATGGTAAGGGATTGATAATTGGAGGAATTTTTGATGCAGCTTTTTCAAGTTCTACATCAATATTTAAATCCGTTCCTTCAAATAGAATATATTGATTTTTATAATTCAAAAATCGAATAATTTTTTTACTCTCTAATTCCTTTAAAATTTTTTCCGGAAATTTTATATGTAAACTTAATCTGGCATAATTTGAAAGAAATTCACTATTTATTTTTGCTCCAGCACGAGCAAAAATATTTAATAGACCAATTGTTTTAACTAATTTGAGTCCATCTTTAGTATTCTCAGCTAAATTACTTTCCACACGATCAATAGCTGTAAGGATAGCACGCCATTGGAAGAAATGGGGATTGAACTTGGAAAATAAAAAGGACGAAAAATTATTAAGTAAATAATTATATACATTGCTTAAATTAAAATATTGCCCATCTTGAAATTCCTGAAAATTTTTTAATCCGTAATATTCATCTGATTCAAGAAAAGTAAATAAAGATCTTTCATTTTGCCCATAAATCTGTAGAGCTAAAGTTAGAACAGCTGCGGATAACAAATCTAGTGGGTAAAGCTTTTTCGCTAGCTCTATACTTATTTCTGTTTGTAATGGAAAAATATGTGCCTTCTCTATAGCACGAAATAATGCTGCAGGATCAATATTTTGGTGTCGTAAAAATTGTTTATAGGATAGATTTTCAGCTGCCAAATATAAAAGTTGCTCAACAGGCTCGTTAAAGGTTAATTCTTTAAGTCTTCCTTTAACCTTTTCCCACTCTAGGCGTTGATTTCTCGACAATCTATTTGCATAAGAATCGAACCCTTGATGAAGCACGATAATAAATAATAAATTATGAGAAGGATCATTGGCTAACTCTGCCAATTGTTGGATAAAATATAATTCTTTATCCGGATTGTTCAGCGAAGCGTATTCTAAAAATTTCCCAAATTCGTCTA
>CAYLLR010000033.1:0-5728 GCA_964384965.1 Candidatus Woesearchaeota archaeon
CAAAGAGGTTTAATTCTAATTTGTAATATTTTCCTTTTTGTAGATTAGTCATTTTTTGTTTTTTTCCAATTTTCATAATGATTATATAGTATAGAATCACTAGAATTTGCACGTAATTAAATATTCAGGTGTTTTTTAATTATTGATTTAAAGGAGGGAATTTTAAATGTTTTTTGTTATGTTCTAATTAAAGTATATTTCTAGAGCTTTCTTAAATCTTTTGTCTTTTGTTTTTTTGTATAAATCCAGAACTTTTTCTTTTAACCCATATTTTATCATTTTTTCCCATAATTCAGGATAATTTTTCTTGATTAGACACCAATTTCCTAGTTCTGGATTGCTAAAACATTTTGCAGAGCACATATAGCAAACCCCGTCCCCCTTACACAACTTTCCGGTATCCTTATGAAAATAAATATCCTTCACATAAGGAAATCTTAGTTTATTTAATATTTTGAAAACTTCCTCTTTTTTTAACATAGCAAGAGGTAAAAATAGGTTCTCAGGATTTCCTAATTGCAAATATCCTCTTTCAAGAATCCTCTTATATCTTTTTGGTTTATCAGATGCTAAAAAACCCATGATTGTCAAGTCTGGTTTCAATTTCAGATATTGCTCTTGTAAAATCTCATCTTTTAATTTACTACAAGCACAATTTAATCCAATTTTTGCAAAATCTTTTTTATCGTATCCTATCTCTTCTATTCCCGGGTAGATTGGTATTCCGAATTTATCTACGAATTCCTTTTCAGAATAATTAATCTTGAAATGATGTAAATTTTTTATTTTTGGTTTAATCTTTTTTTTAAAGAGTCTATCAAATTCCGGAAAATTCATTCGCATGTCTACATATAAAACATGTGCATCTGGTTTGTGTTTTAAAAGAAAAGCTAATAATAACAGACTATCTGATCCTCCACTGAAAAGCAATAAAGGATTTTTTGATAATTTTAAAGCCTCAGTAAAAAGTTCATCAATTTTTTTTATTTTTTTTGAAAGTGGCCAATCCAAATGTTCGGGCCTAAATTCATAAATTGAAATTTTTTTCAATTTCATCAGCTTGATCAAATAACTCTTTGTAATGATTAAATGCTACAAAAATTTTTTCCCTATTTTTATTAGCAATTTCTGTAGAAATATTAAAATGGAATTTTCTTTCTTTCATCTTTTCCATTAATCTTAAGAAAATTTGTTCATCATTCATATTAAATTTACCATGCATAATAATAGATTTTCTAATTACTTCACCAAGAGTAGTCTTTTCTAATTTGTCTGCATCAAATATAATCTTTTGAAATTTGGTTTGACAATCCTCGAAAACTCCGTGAGTTGCAATTGTTTCTTTGATTAAATTTATTTCTTCTTCTGTTAAATCTGAATCAGTTAATATTTCATTAACCATCTCTACAGAATATTTTTCGTGGACATCTTCCCCCCCTATTTCAAATTGTTTTTTATAGCCTATGTCGTGAACTAATGCAGAAATTTGAATTATTTTTTTCTCTCTTTCATTTAATTCTAAAGCCTCTGAAATTTTTGTGGCAAAAGCTAAAACCCTTTTAACATGACCCCATTTATTTACTGAGAGGCTTTCATATATTTTTTTTACCCTATTTTTTATCATTTTCTCCAATATTTTTCTCTAATGTGGCAATTTCCACATTTCCAAGATTTTCTGAATCTTTTTGCATCTTTAGAAAGCCACATTTCTTTTAAAGGTTTTTGTCTGATGTTTCCTAATTTTAATTCTCCAGCATTGCATTCCCAAACATTTCCTTCTATATCTACATAGAGACCATATTTGACCTGTCTACATTGAAATCCCCCCAAAAAGGGAAGTTGGTACTTGTAGTACAATCCCTTTTTCTTATCATATTCATAGGCTTTCTTGTAAATTTTTTCATATTTATCTTTAGGTAAAACCAAATTCCTTTCAAGAGCTTCCCCATGGGGGATTAAACTAGATATTTGCGGAGAAATATTATTTTTCCTGCAATATTTAAAAATCTCAAAAACATCCTTATAATTAAGTGGTGTTGCAATACAATCAATTGCTAATCTTGTTGGAACCTCTTTACTAAATCCTGCTTCAACTAAATTTTTCAATGCTTCTGTAGTTTTTTTGTGATATCCTTTGACTCCCACTAAAGTATCTTGAATTTCTTCGTTGAATGAATTATATTTTAATACCACTGATGTTTTCAAATTAAACAATTTTTTTGCAAATTCTTTAGTTATTCTTGTTCCATTTGTATAAAGAACCACTAGTATATCTTTTTTAGTTGCGTACTTCAATAATTTCCAAAATTTTGGATCTAAAGTTGGCTCTCCTGCCCCAATTATTTGAATATTTTTGCATCCAAGTTCTTTTGCTTGATCAATTATGTTTAATGATTCTTCAAGGTTTAATTCTTTATCTTTTTTACAATGTCTTTCACTAATATGTGTTTTATCACAATATGTACACATTAGGTTACAAATATTTGACAAATCTAAATCTAAGTTTAAGAGAAGATTTTTCTTTGTTGCTTCTTTAATTTCCTCGTTTGAATAATAAAGTCCTTGAACAAAGGTGTTTTCTAACCCCATTTTTTCAACTCATTCGTCATTTTTTCAATTGAATCTGTTAAAGATAAATTTTCATTATTAAAAATGCTGCGGGGCAAATTTAAACAAGAAGCATAAATTTTGGAGTAAACATCATTCAAATTATTTTCTTTTGAAATTTGGGATAATTCTAAGCATCTTCTTGGATCTCTGTCTTGTTTTCTTCTTTCCAAAATTATTTCTGGGTCTGCAGTAATTAAATAAATTACTCCATCATATTTTGAATTGAATCTCAAATGCATTAAATATCTTTCATCAATTCCTATGCTAAGATTATAAGGGGTTCTACTACTACTAACAGCATAGTGGGTATCAATTAAATATCTACCTTCTGACTCTACAAGTTCTTTAATAAACTCTTTTTGAAAATTTGGACGATATTTTCTAAATCTTTCTCCAGTATTAAGATATATTAGATCTAAGTTTTTTGAAACTTCTTTAGCTAAAGAACTTTTTCCCACTCCTTTGCTGCCTCCAAAAAATATTAATTTTTTCATTCTAACTCTTTCTTCAATTTTTCCACATAATCTTTTTCCCCCAATTTATCTAAATAAGCCATAGAGGCCAGAACGACTTCAAGATTTGTATCTTCTTTCTTTAGGTCATTCTTTGAAAGTTGAAATGGTCTTTGCATTTTTGGATCAAATGATAACAAAATAATTTCTGATTCTGGATATTTTTCTCTTAGCAGTTCTGCATTTTTCTCTTGTTTTTCCTCTGAAGCCTTTTTTTTCACGGGAATCCTATGCCAAAGATCTTCAGACTTAGAAAACCATTCAAGGAGATTATGAATTTTTGGATCATATTTAGCGAATTCTCCTTCTAATTCTAAAAAATCCTCCCCCAATAAAACAGCTTTTGGATTTCTTGCATTTGAAAAATCTCTGGAAACTATATTTAACTCACGATCACTCGGAACATATCTCTTGTTTAATAATTCATTCTCCCAAAATTTTTTTACACATAGTTTTACATTTGAAGGGCGACCTAAT
The DNA here is from genome assembly GCA_964384965.1 of Candidatus Woesearchaeota archaeon. GTDB lineage: Archaea > Nanobdellota > Nanobdellia > Pacearchaeales > GW2011-AR1 > GW2011-AR1. Next base: position 3,600 of record CAYLLR010000033.1, read on the forward strand.
TTTTCATAAATGTATCCACTTTTCTCTTTTCCTAAATTCCATTCAGAAGCATCGTAAAATGGTTGATTTTTCGCCCATTTTCTTATCTTTTCTGAAAATTCCTTATAGAAGTTCAGTCTTTTTGATTTATGTCCTTCCAAATACCTGGCGCATTCTGTTAATGTAAAAGGTGTACTAAAAAAATCTATATTTTCTTGTTTTAACCTTTTTACCAATTTAGAAGTATCTTGGATTTCCACCATTCCGATCCAACCAAAATTTTCTCTAACCTTTTTATTCCAATCCAAAATATTTTCCTTTTTCATTGTTTCTTTCATCTGCATCCAGTTATAATAAGTTGCAATACTCATTGCATCTTTTCCTTGATTGATCGGCCAAAAATTAGGCATCCTCAAACCAATATCATCGTCTGCGGTAGGGCAAATCTCTTCTCGTTTTAGGGAGTATCCTTTTCTTTTTAAGTCTTCAAATAAGATATCTGTATTCAATCCCCCATAAGTCCCAATTCTACAAGAATTATAGGCATCTTCAAGTATTCCATTTACTCTTTTCTTATTTTTTAATTTGCTAAAACCAAATTCATATTTAGTTATTTTATTATCAATTTTTCTTTTTTTCATCTTTTTTCACAAATTCTGGTAATAAATGCCGAACAAATGATACGTCCTCCCTTGTGAGATTATTTCCTTTTAAGAAAAGTGTTTCTCCTTTTCTTTTATAGCTCACATCTTTTTCTAATTTTTTTAATATTTCATTTATTTCCTCTTCAGAAGAATTTCCTTTTCTTGAATAGCAAATTTCTCTTTGTTCATCTGCGCATGGAAACGAACATTTTCCTTCTTTCATCTTATCACGAATATCATGACTGTTATAATCTGGTTCTTTATAGACATAAGACATCGCACAAGAAGTATGCCAAAATACAGGAACTCCTGTTTTTTCTTTTAATAGTTTAGTAACTTTTTTAAAAAAAGGGGTTTCTCTTTGTTTATTTGTATAAGTTCTTATTTCAGGAATGGGGATTCCTTTTGATTTTAAAGAAAGAATAATCTCCGGAGTTAGTCTTATACCTGACAGGGAAATCGCATCAACCTTTCCTTTTATTTGATCTGCTAATTCACTTAATTTTTCTTCATTTGTCCATATTTTCACTAAAGGACGGGTATAATTGATGGTTTTTAGACCTAACCTTTTGGAATCTTCCATTAATTTTATTCTATTTTTTGGAGAAGTATTTTCAATCCCGGGGATTAAGTTTGCGTATGATACAAACAGCCCTATTTTTAGATTTTCTAATTCAGATAACTTTTTTAAATAGTCCCTTCCAGGATGTAATTTTGTGATTAAGCCTACTTTATTTTTCCAACCTTTTTTATCTAAATTTTCAAGAATTGAGAATAAATTCTTTTTGTTATCTTTTAAAAAAGGATCAGAAAAATTATAAAAAGCTAAAGGGGTTCTGTCTTTTAAAATAATTGGGGAATTTACCATTTTTTCAGTTGTGTCTTTGGGAGAGTATAGTTGAGTTACCCTATTTTTGAACCATCTATCTTTTTTTTCAATGCAATAAGCACATTTTTGAGGGCAGCCATGGGAGGGGTTTACAAATATCCAAGATTTTCCAGGAATAAATAAAGAGTAGTTTGAATGTTGTTCAAACTTTTTTACCATAAAAATAGAGGTTTTGTTACTATTTAAAAATTGTTATTTTGGTTAAATTTATATACTTTTAATTATTTGGTTTTTAATGAATATTCTTTGCGTTTGCACAATGGGTTTAAATAGAAGTAAATATCTTGCAGAGTATCTAGAAGGGAAAGGATATAAAACAAGATACGGAGGTGTCGGACCCTGTAGAATTGATCCTGAGCCAGCAAACCCAATAAAAAAGGAAGATTTAGAATGGGCGGATAAAATTTTAACTGCTCAAGAAAAGCATCAAAAGATGTTGATTCAGAAGTATGGAGTTTTAGAAAATAAAATAATTAATTTAGATGTTACAGATAATCAAGAACTAATAAGTTTGCATAAAGAAGATTATTTAAAACTTGAAAGAAAGGATTTTAATAGGAAATGGACATATCCTAAATTAAGAGAGGCAATTGAATCTTATTTGCCTTTTGAAGAAT
>CAYLLR010000034.1:0-5048 GCA_964384965.1 Candidatus Woesearchaeota archaeon
CCAATAAAGAATATCTAAATTAATTTGGTAAGAAATTAATTTCTTAAAGTTATTTTTAAAAGAAGAACTATGTTGCAAAAATTTTGGTACAAACAATTAATGGGTTATAACAATCTTTAAAAGTAAGAAAGATTTTCTTTTAGAATGAGTAATGGGAATAGTAATTCTTTCCAGAATGAAAAAATTTCATATTATATCTTGGAAATGAATAGCCTTGAAAAATCTTTTTTGAAAAAACCTTCAAAAGAAAAAGCCAAAGAGATTATTAAAAAATATTCAAATTATGTGGGAATGGGTAAAGGACTAAATATTTTTTCAAGTACTAAATATGCAAGAGAAAAAATTTCTTTATTTGGAGAGTACATAAAAGGGGAACTTTCAGAAAAAGAAATTAAAGATTATCTGAAAGAGGAAGAATCAAAAGTAATTGGAAAAATCGCAACTGATTATTTAGGCTTTTCAAATCTTTCATTAGAAAAAATAGTTTTAAATATTATGAAAGAAGATTTCAAAGAGGATTTGTCCGGGAAAAAATTCTTTTTAATTTTTAAGAAAAAAGGCAATAAAATTATAATTGATTATAAACAAATTCCAAAAGAATATGAAAAAAAAAGAATCGAGAGAATAGAGAAATATGAAAAATATCTTAACCTCATCAAAGAAAAATAATCTTTAAATTAAATTTTTCTAAAATAAAATCCCAAAAAGATTAGTTAATTTTTTAAAATTATTTTGTGCCGTCGAGATATTTTTATTGTGACTGGCTGATTTTATTTCTTTTGCTAAATTTGCTAAATGTTCCAATGCACAAGGAGTATCTAAATCATCTTCGAGGCTTGAAATTACTTTTTTTTCCAAACTTGAAAAGTTAATTTCTTTCCCTTTTTTTGAAGGAATCTCCAAAACATTTTTAAAAAAAGAGGCGAGAAATTCTCCTCCCCTTAACATTTGTTCATCATATTCAAAAGATTTTCGATAGTGATTATTGGCGAAATAAATTCGTAACGCCTGAGGAGAATATTTTTTTAATATGTCTTTTACAAAAATTAAATTTCCCGTGGATTTACTCATTTTCTTCCCCTTATAATTTAAAGGTGCAACATGAATCCAAAAATTTGAGAAGGGTCTTTTTTCCGAAAGGGATTCGGACTGAGCTATTTCTGATTCATGATGGGGATAAATTAAATCCAACCCTCCCCCATGAATATCGATTTGGTCTCCCAAATATTTATTTGCAATTGTTGAACATTCAATATGCCATCCAGGTCTACCTTTTCCCCAAGGACTTTCCCAAGAAGGATTTTCATTCGTTAGTTCCCAAAGGGGAAAATCTAATAAATTTGGATTAAGCGTTTTTTTGACTCCAACCATCTTTTGTATCGCCAGTTCGTACATTTTTTTATAAGAATATTTACTTAGTTTACCAAATTCTTGAAAAGTCTCAGTTCTAAAATAAACCTCTCCATTTGCGTTAATAAACGCATTTCCTCTTTCTATAAGTAAACTAATTTTTTCTTTTATATCCCCCATCTCTTCGCTCACCTTTACAAATTTCATTGGAGGTTTTATATTTAATAAATTTAAATCATTTTCAAATTGATTAAAATATTTTTCAGCAAGAATCTTCCAATTAATTCCATCTCGCTTTGAACGTTTAAAAAGAGGTTTATCGACGTCCGTCACGTTTTGAATATATTTTACTTTAAAAGTTTTATACTCTAAAAGGCGGTTTAAAATATCAAAAGTGAAATACGTTCTTGCATGCCCCAAATGAGTTGTATCATAGGGAGTTATCCCACAAACATACATTTTTACCTCATTTTTTTTAAGAGGAACAAATTTTTCTTTTTTCCTACTTAAGGAATTATAAAATTTCATTCCTTTATCAATAGGACTCCCTAAATAAATTTTTGGGTATTTTATAGAATCTTTTTTAAAGACCTTCTGAATTATACTAATATGAAGTTAAAAAATTTTTGGAAAAAATCATTTATAAATAAATTGGCGTTGATTCTTGGTTTTGTTTTTTTTATACTCGCAATATTTTTTGCATTTTATGACCTTACAATTTCAAAATTTTTATTTGATAAAAATTCCCAAATAGGACTTTTTGTTCAAAATTTTGGAGAGATTCCCGGACTTTTGGGAGTTCTATTTTTTCTATTCATTTTTGGAACCAACTCAAAAATTGGAAATAAAAATTATCAAAAGATTTTTTTCTCGGGAGAAATTTTATTGTCCACTTTTTTATTCTTCTACATATTAAAACTAATTTTTGGTTATTATAATTTTAAAATTGAGATTTTCTCTTTATTCGGATTTTCTTTTCTTTTGGCTTTGGTTCTAATTTCTCTTTTGGGATTTTACCTCTTTAAACAAAAGTTTTATTCTTTTTCTAAAAAAAATTATTTGGCATCAAAACTAACTTTAATTCTTTTTTTAATTTCGGGAATAATTATTAAAGTTCTTAAATTTCTTTGGGGGAGAATTAGATTCAGAGATTTACAAGAAGGATTTTCTAATTTTACTCCATGGTATTTTCCAAATCTATTTGGAGGAGGAGATTCATTTCCTTCCGGACATGCTTTTTTGGGATGGATGTTACTCCCTTTAATTTTAATAGCAATAAATAAAAAAGGGTTTAAAAAATGGGGATCAATCTTTGGAATAATCTTTTGGGGATTATTAATTTCTTTTGGAAGAATCATAATAGGTGCCCATTACGCATCAGATGTTTTATTTTCAGGATTTATTGTAATTTCAATTTTCCTATTTTTATACAAGAAATACTTTTCAAAAAATGGAGAATTACCGACGAGAAAAATAAAAAAAAGAAAATAAAAATTTAATCGAAAGATTTATAAATGTAAATTTTATTAACTAGTCATGGTAGGAGTGGATTATAATTTTCACTTCCTGTCTTGGAAAAAGAAAAATGGCAAAAGATAAACCAAACATGAATATTGTTTTTGTTGGGCATGTTGATGCAGGAAAATCAACTTGTGTAGGAAGAATGATGTTTGACGGTGGAGCAGTTTCAGAGCAAGAAATGAAAAAGCTGAAAGAAGAGGCTGTGAAGAATGGCAAGGCTGGATTTGAGTTTGCGTATATTATGGACAATATTAAAGAGGAAAGAGAAAGAGGAGTCACCATCGATTTGGCATATAGAAAGTTAGTGACGGAAAAATATGAAGTTACAATTATTGATGCACCAGGTCACAGAGATTTTGTGAAGAACATGATTACTGGAGCTTCACAGGCTGATGCTGCGTTTTTGGTTATCGCTGCTCCTTCTGGAGTTCAACCCCAAACAACCGAGCACTTATGGTTATTGAGGACAATGGGTGTAAAAAATTTAGCTGTTGTAATTAACAAAATGGATGCAGTAGATTATAAAGAAGAAAAATTCAACCAAGTTAAAGAAGATGTTTCTAAATTGTTACGACAAGTTGGAATAAATCCTGAAGAAACTCCTTTTATTGCTTGTTCAGGGCTCCAAGGAGATAATATTATAGAAAAATCTGAAAAGATGGCTTGGTATAAAGGACCAACTTTAAGAGAACAAATTGATTTGTTCCCAGCTCCTAAATTACCGACCGATTTGAATATGAGGATGCCGGTTCAAGATGTTTATGAAATTACAGGAATTGGAACAGTTCCGGTTGGAAAGGTTGAAACCGGAATCTTGAAGATGGGTCAAAAAGTAAAGGTTTTGCCTGGAAGAACTGGTGAAGGCGTAGAAGGAGAAATAAAAACTATCGAAGCTCATCACGAAACACTTTCCGAAGCTCCTGCTGGAATGAATGTTGGGGTTAACATTAGAGGAGTTGGTAAGAAAGACATTGCAAGAGGAGATGTTATTTGTGATGCTGCAAACCCGGTTCCGATTGTTAAGGAATTTATTGCACAGATTGCAGTGATTAACCATCCGACTGTTCTTGCAAAGGGATATACTCCGGTATTTCACATTCACACTGCACAGGTTCCTTGTCAGTTCACTGAATTAATCGCTCAAATTGATCCGAGAACAAATGAAGTGATTAAGGAAAATCCAGATTTCTTGAAAAATGGGGACGTTGCTAAAGTAAGAATTAGACCCCAAGGAAGGCTCGCTTTGGAAACACAAAAAGATAATCCATATATGAGCAAGTTTGCGGTGAGGGATGCTGGTGCAACTGTTGCGGCTGGTTTTTGTGCCGAAATTGTCGATAAAGAATAATTTGGAAGTTAGCCTTGGATGAGTGTTCTGAATTTTTATGATGGAATAGTCAAAATAGGTTCCAGATAATTAATGATTGTTTTGAAGAAAATTAAACAAGATTTGATTTCCCCTAATTTTATTCTCTCAAACACAATAATATTTATAACTTATCTTTTTAACTCTTAATTATGGCAAATCTTATCTCTTTGCTAAAAAAATCTAAAAAAGAATTTCTTGAGGGTTATAAAGAACAAAAATTGATTACCGAAAAAATTTTATCAGAATATGGACAATATATTTTTTTAAATAGAGAAAAAATGAGGGAACACGTAATTTCATTGAAAAAATCCAAAATGAAAAGAATAGGACATTTATGTTACAATTTTCCCCACTCCTTAAAAGTTTATGAAGTTAAATTTTTTTTAATAGATTATTTGAACCAACATCCGGGAATAATTTGATTCTATTTTTAAATATAAATTTAAAGTTGTAATCCACAATAATCTTTATAAAGAAAAAATTTGATTTAGTTCTATGAGAAATCTTATCTCTTTATTGAAAAAATCCAAAAAAGAATTTTTTGAAGGATATAACAAAAACAAAATGTTTACTGAAGGAATTTTGTCTGAATATGGGCAATATTTTTATAGGAATAAAAAAGACATTTTGAATTTTACAATCTCTTTAAAAAATTCTAAATCTAAAAGCATTGGAGATCGAATGTACAATTTAATTCATCCTTTTAAAACTATAGAATATTGTTCATTTATGATGAAATATTTGGAGACCCATGAAGGAATTATTTAATTATTCTTTCTAACGTGCAGATATGAGAGATTTTTTTCTC
>CAYLLR010000035.1:0-4363 GCA_964384965.1 Candidatus Woesearchaeota archaeon
CAACATCTCCAAAACCTTTAAAAACTAACTAGAACATAAGATAGTGTTAGAAAAATATCTTCACAGATTATTATTCATGTTCACATCACAATCAATCCGTTGGTAAAAATTACAACAAGTTGATAAAAAGTATAGGGTGATATTTTTCTAAGGAATCTTTTAAAGATTTCAATAATTAAATAAGGAGAAAATAGAAAAATGGCAAAGGTAAGTCCGACGTCCATAAAATATATGATACATGCAAGTTTCAACGCCGAAGGAGCGTTAGAAAAACCAGACGTAATTGGGGCTTTGTTTGGACAAACTGAAGGATTGCTTGGAGCTGATTTGGAAATGCGAGAACTTCAAAAGGAAGGAAAAATCGGAAGAATTGAAGTGGATTTAGATAGGCAAGATAAGAGAACTCTCGGAACCATTAGAATTCCCACTGCCTTAGATCAATCGGAAACCACATTGATTGCTGCCGCACTTGAAACAATTGAGCGAGTTGGCCCGTGTGATGCACAAATTGAAATTGAGAAAATAGAAGATGTGCGTGGAAATAAGAGAGATTATATCATCGAAAGAGCAAAAAAACTTATGATGGGAATTGAAGGTTCAACAGATTCAAGGGATATTTCGAATCAGATAAAGGATTCTACAAAGATTGCAAGTGTGAAAGAATATGGTGAAAATAAACTTGCGTTTGGAGGGGATTTGGAAAGCAAAGAACTAATAGTTGTTGAAGGCAGGGCAGATGTTATTAATTTAGTTCGAGCTGGAATAAATAATGTAATTGGAATGAACGGAACTAAACTTCCAGATGAAATAAAGGAATTTGGCAAGGACAAAGAGATTACTCTTTTTGTCGATGGAGATAGGGGAGGAAAGTTAATTGCTCAGAATGTTGTTGAAAATGCCGACATTAAATACATCGCAGTGGCCCCTGATGGAAAAGAAGTTGAAGAACTAACTTCTAAAGAAATTTTAATGAATTTACGAAAAAAAATTCCTGCAAAGGAATTTTTTTTCTCTTTTGAAAAAAATTTTAAGTTTGTTGATAAAAACTCAAGAAAGCCCTCTTCTAAAAAACTTGAATTAGGAAGCGAAGAAAAATCTAAACTTAAAGAACTTTCAAAAAAGATAGAAGGGACTGGAAAAGCAATAATTTTAGACAAGAATTTGAATGAAATTAAAATTATTTCTCAGAAATCTGTTTCTGGGAGTCTTAGAAGAATCAATGACGTCGTGGCAATAGTAATTGATGGTTCTGCAACAAACTCAATAATTAGAAATTCCGAAGAGGTTGGAGTTCAAGTAATCGTCGCGAAAAATTTTCAAACAACTGACACCAAAATTAAACTTTTAAGTTTATGAATCTAATTTATATTTTATTTTTTAAGATATGTTATTGAACACAGATGTGTAGTTAAGGATTTTTATTTGTAGATTTTTATTAACTAAATGTTTATAATCATTTTCACATTCCATTTTTTAGTCTCTTGAAAATGTTAAGATTAATTTTCCCCTTTAAAAAACAATCAAATATATTGTAAGACAGATGGTTCCTGTACTTGAAAGGATTTATTAATATTAATTTTCTCTTTAAAACATGAAGAACATAAAATTCGGTCCCGCCGGACTTGGTCCAGTTAAAACGGCGATTCAAACTCTTGAAAAATTTAAAAAATTAGGATTTGGGGCATGTGAAATTTCATTTACTTATGGGGCTTATATAAAAAAAGAAGATGCCAAGATAATAGGAAAAAAGGCCAAAGAACTTGGGATTCAACTTTCTATCCATGCCCCTTATTTCATTAATTTAAATTCCACGGAAAAAATAAAAATTGAAAATAGTAAAAAAAGAATTTTGAAATGTTTAGAAATAGGAACATTTCTTGAAGCCAAATATGTTGTTTTTCATTCTGGTTTTTATGGGGAAGATTCAAAAGAAAAGACTTATGAAAATATTAAAAACCAAATTTTAAAATTACAAAAAATAAGAAAAGAAAAAAATTACACTCCAAAACTTGCTCCTGAAACAATGGGAAAAATTAATGTATTTGGTTCGATTGAAGAAATAGCACAGCTTGTCAGAGACACTCAGTGCTCAGCTTGTATAGACTTCGCCCACATTCTTGCTCGTTCTCAAGGAAGGTATAGGTTCAATGAAACTTTTAATTTGTTCAAAAAGTTAGATGAAATCCAGATACATTTTTCCGGAATAATTTATGGGAAGAAAGGTGAAAAGAAACATAAAAAAACCCCCAAGGAAGAGTGGAAAAAACTTCTAAATGCACTCCCAAAAAACAAAAATATCGTCGTTATCAACGAATCTCCAGATATGGTGAATGATTCTTTGATAGGTCAAAAAATCCATTTTAAATTAATGTAACTTATTGTTTGGACAGTTAGTTCTAAAAATTGTTACTACATAATTATACGAATCTGTCATTACCACAAAGTTTATAAAGAAAATTGTCGATTGAAAGTTGTCGAAAAACAATGTTTTTCGAAACAATTAAATAAACAAAAAACAAAAATGAATACAAAAAACCTGGTGGTTACATTCTGTACATTTGCTCTTTTCTTGTTTTTAGCTGTTAGTGTCAGTGCTGCTGATATTACAACTAATTATCAAGTTAAAGTCAATGGTATCGAAGTTGCAAGTAATTTAGGTCTTGCATCAAATACCGCTTCAGTTGTTGCCGGTGGAGAGTTTGCTCTGAAAATTTACTTTACTTCCGATGTTAATGACACGGACGTAACTGTTGAAGCAACTGTCGAAGGAGAGAAATTAGACTTTAAATCTACAACTCCTGTATTTGATGTAGAAGATGGTCACCAATACAGCAAAGTTTTGGTTCTTAAAGTTCCATATGAACTTAAAGACCAACTTTCAGATGATTTGACCTTATCAATTAAAATTGATGGGAAAGATTATAAGACTGTTTTGGAAGATATTATGTTAAGAGTTCAAAGACCTTCATATAAAGCGATTGTCATGTCTGCTACAACCCCAAGCACAATTTCAGCTGGAGAAAAATTTCCAATTGAGATTGTTTTGAAAAACATGGGTTACAACAATTTAGATGACGTCTATGTATCAGTCAAGATTGCTGAACTCGACATTTCTCAAGGACCAAAATGGTTTGGTGACTTGGTTTCGTTAGAAAATTGTAATCACAATTGTGATAAAAAAGACACAATTGTCGGACAACTTTACTTGAAAACTCCGTATACTACAAAACCTGGTGTTTATAATTTGCAAGTTGTAGTCCAAAATGGAGACACAAAAACTGTGCAAAACAAACAAATTGTTATTTCAAACAATTTCGTTGAAAACATCTTGGTTACAAGTTCTAAAAAGAATGTTGCTGTTGGAGAAGAAGCTGTATACAATTTGCTAATTGTAAACCCAACCGATAATGTAAGGGTCTACAAAATTGTTACAGATGGAAACGTTTTATCTACCTCTCGGTCTCTCGTTGCTGTTCCTGCTGGATCAAGTGCAACGGTCAAGATTACCGGAATTGCTAATGAGCAAGGCAAGTATACTTTCAATGTGAACGTCTTTGATGGAGACACACTTGCTAAAACCGTTTCTTTAAAAATGGACGTTGAGGGAAATTCTTCAAACAATACAGTTGTTGTTTTAACAATTGTTCTAGCAATAATTTTCTTAGTTCTATTAGTGGTGCTGATTGTACTTTTAGGTAAGAAACCAGAAAAAACAGAAGACTTTGGAGAAAGTTATTATTAACTTTCCTTTTATTTTTTTATTTTTATTTTTATAAAAACGGGGCAACCCGAAAGCCCCTTTTATTTTTCTTTGAATAAAACCAAAAGAAAATAATATTTTGTTTTCGCGACGAGGTGGAGAAAACAATTTGTTCATAAAGTTTTATTAATTGATTAGGAAGGTTTTTATATACATTTTTTGCATATTCCTAACATTATATTCAATTGGCATTCCCCTCATAAGTCAAGAGACATTTCAATTGTTCGTTCAGAAAATCCAAATTTTTTAAAGAAATTTTGTGCTTTTTTATTTTTAAAGTGAACATCTAAATTTATTTTTTTGATTTTCTGTTTCTTTGCTTCTTTAAGAATAAAATCCGTTAGCAATTTACCATAACCTTTTCCTTTTTCTGTAACAAAAAGTTCTTCTAAATTATATTCTTTTCCTTCTTTGAAATACCAGATGAAACCCTTAATACCCTTGATATCTAAAATAAACATTTTACTTTTCTTAAAATGTTTTTTTAAATTTTCTAATAATGAAAAAATCTCTCTGCAAAAAATAATAAGGATAAAAAAATGACTTGCTCCGCTAACGCTACGCACCCCGCTGCGCTCTCGCTTCACTGCGTTACGCTCACCC
>CAYLLR010000036.1:0-3804 GCA_964384965.1 Candidatus Woesearchaeota archaeon
TTTCCGAGGACGACGTTCTTTGACGAACCGGTGTATGGGACAAAATCTCCAGTAAGATTTACACCTCCACTAAAAATATTTCCTCCAACATATAAATCATTTGAAATATTCACAGTATAATTATTAAATGTCCAAATTTTTTCAGCAGAAACTCCGCCTAAAATTCCAATTAATAGGAACATTCCAAAAAGCAAAACCAAAAACCTCTTTGAATTAATAATCATTTAAAATTTCCTCCACTTTATTCACAAACTTAATTGTTCTATTAATCACTTCCCCAACTTCCTTTTTTGAAAAAACAAAACTACTTGAATAACTAGCTAATTCTCTTTTGTTCTTTGACCGAACATAAAAACAAACATCGCTATAATCGATAAATAATTTATTAACAAAATTAATTTCTTCATTGAATTTAGCATAAAATTCTTTAATCAACACGCACAAACTTGCATCATGGTTTTTAGAAAAATAACCCTTAGATAAAATCAAACTAAGAACAGAATGATAAACCGCATAATAACATCCGGTAATGACCCAATCCAGATAACCGAGTTTCAAATTATCCTTAACAAATTTTAGATTATGCTTGGATTTTTCCAAATGACCCTTTAATTCAAACACATCCAACTCTCTCTTAAATAAAACCTTTTTTCTTATAAAAAACTTAATCTGCTTTTCTAATTCTTTTTTATTTTTTAAAATTAAATTTAATTTTTTTTCATTCATTTTTTATCACCTCATAAAAAAAATCTTTTCCAAAAATAGGAAAACCAGTATTTAATGCGGAAAGAATAACTGAATCCTTCTTTGAAACTGCTTTTTTAAAATTCTTAAAACTTAATCTTATAATTTGTAATCTAATCCCCCTCTCTGCTTCTATATTTTTAATCAAATAAGAATTCTTTTCTAAAGAATCACTAATTTCTAATAAATCTAAATCTGAATTTTTTCTCTCATTCCCCTTTGCACCAGACCCAAATAAAATTAAACAAAAAGGTTTATTTTTTAGTTTATGGAGATAATCCAAAATGGACATTCTACGAACAAAAGATAATTTTTCAAACCTATTAAAATCAAATATAGAAAAAATATTCCCGACATATTTCAAAGAAACAGAAAACTTCCTAACACTGTCTTCTCTCCTTGAAATTAGAATCTTAGAACTAACCAGCTCATTCAAAAACCGACTAATGCCATTCTCATTGAGACCTGTTCTTCTTGCAAGCTCTCTTAAATGCACCAAGGAATTACCGTTGTCATAAAAAACCTTCAAAATTTGATAAATCCCTCTTCTGAATATTGTTTCCATTTTATAAACAATTGTTTAACTTATTTAAACACTCCCCCTAATTTAATTGACTTTTCCATTTTAGTCACTATAACAAACACCTCCAACATATAAATCGTTTGGAACATCCCAATTAATTAAATCCCTCATTTTTTCAGCTGAAACTCCTCCTAAAACTCCAATTAACAAGAACATTCCAAAAAGCACCAGAGAAAATGTTCTAATATTCATTTTTTCTCCAAAGATAATTAATTTAACCATACTAACTGAAATTATCTGAATCCTCCATTTTATATATTCTAAAGATGGGCATATTTCTCGTCCTTTTATCCTCAGGAATTCTTTTAAAAAAATAAATTTCTCCGTCAATTTCTCGTTTGTATCCTTCCCCTACCCTCTCTAAATCTTCAAAGTCAACTTCTTCCCAACTTCCAGTTTTAGAATCCTTAATGCTTAATTTGTCATAGGATTTTTTACTAAACCAGGCCGCCCCAACCTCTTTTCCAATAATTTCTTTTTCAACAAATTTCTTTTTCCCAATTAATTCTATTTTCTCAAATACGATTTTTTCCGCTTTTTTAATCAAATCTTCTCCAACTTTTTCAGCAACTTCTTTATTTTCTAAATCCGCAACTAAATTAACCGAATACGAATTATAGTTTTTTGAAATCTTCACTCCAGCCGAAACTTCTTTAATTTTCATCATCAATTAAAAAACCCCCTTCTTTGACTACTCTCCATATAGTTAATCCTCAAAAATTCTTCCGTTTGCACTACTTCAAAAACAAACATTTTTTCCTTTGCACTACAAAAAAAACCATTCAATTTATCCCTCAAAAAAACATTTGTAATTTTCATCTCTTTTTCCCTCTTTTTAATTGGTTTTTCATTTATTTAAATCTTACCAAACATTAACATCTCCATTGGTATTGGCAGTTATGTTTGCACCTCCAAGTATTATTGAACCAGTAATTTTTGCATCTCCCGTAACATTTATTGTCCCCGTATCAACATTGTCAGAATTGAGAGTTCCAGCACTTAAATTGTAAGTCCCCAAATTAACATTTTTTGTCGCACCGGAATATGGGACATAATTCTCAATTGTCCAGCTAGTTTGAGAAGCATTCAAAGCATCAACATAATTTTTCATTGAATTATTGTACAAGACATCCTGAGAATCAATATAACTATAAATTGTTGCATTATCAAGAGAATCCAAAACTTTATTTCCATTTTGATATATTAGAGTTCCATATAAATTCGCAGTCGCGTTTATATCTCCAACAACATTTAATTTACTTTGAGGACTTGCCGTTCCAATTCCAACTTTCCCACTAGAAACATCAACAAAAAGAGTGTTTGTATTAACCGCCAAATCTCCGGTGATTTTCGCAGTTCCCCCAATAACTGCATTTCTTCCTAAATTCAAATCCCTCCATCTATTTGTAGAATTACCTAAATCAAACTGATTGTCAAAACCACTTTCCGGGATTAGAGAACCATTAACCTTCAACGTTGAAACCTGCAAAGAATTTATTTTATAAAAATAACCTGTCTGTGCGTAAATATCTCCATCAATAATACTTAAACCATTATTTGTCCAACCCCCATTAAAATCATATTGCCCCGTCAAAGTTCCTCCTGACTCAACGTATAAATTACCGGTTACATTTGCATCCCCCACAACATTCAGATTGTTTTGAGGACTCGTCGTTCCAATTCCAACTTTCCCACCCGCAGCATCCACAAAAAAATCACTTGTTCCGATACTAAAATTATAATTTCCTAAAACAATATTTGCATTCGAACCAATATACGGAATATAACTTCCACTTGCCGTTGAAGCATTTATCCAATTTAAGTCATTATTTATTTGCGAACCCTTTATTCCAACCAGCTGGGAACCATTTCCATAATAAATTCCAGTAGCATTAATATCCCCAATTATATTTAACATATTTTGAGGTGTTGCAGTGCCAATACCTATTCTTCCATTATCTCCATTTATAATAAAATATGTAATTGAAGGGTTAGAAGAGTTATAAACTGTAAAATTTCTGGCTGAAACACCTGCTAATAAAAACAAGAAAATCAAAACCAAACTCCATTTTCCGAAACCCCCCTTCAAAATTCCCTTTTTTAACGATTTACCACACATTAACATTTCCCCCATCTTCCACAGTTATAGAAGTTGTCTTTATATAAAAAGTTCCATTAAAGAAACTATCCCCATTAACACTAAGTTTATAGCTTCCGGGACTCGTCGTTCCAATTCCAACATTTCCAGAAATTATTGCCCCTCCAACAGGAGGAAGTGTTGAAACATAAGAACCAACAGAGATTCCAGTGTTATTAAAAAGAGAAAACCCATAATTCCCTTCATAAAATCTCAAAAAATTATTTCCTCCACTATAAACATTCTGGATGAACGATTCTACTCCTCCAGCTCCCGAGTTACTTAATCTAATAATTGGATTATTCCCTTTAATATGCAATAAATCTGTCGGATTTGCCGT
>CAYLLR010000037.1:0-3780 GCA_964384965.1 Candidatus Woesearchaeota archaeon
ATAGAAGTTAAAGACCCCGGATTAAAAAAAGTGATTAATTTGAAACCTCTCCTTGCTCTAAAAACTCATGGAAGAAATATCATGAAACATGGGCAAACGAAAGTAAATATTGTTGAAAGATTGATGAACAAACTTGCAGTGACCGGACACAGAGGAAAAAAGCATAGGATAGAAGTGGGACACTCAACTGGAAAATATTCCAAAAATATGAAAGTTGTGATTGAAGCTTTTAAAATTATAGAAAACAAAACTAAGAAAAATCCGGTCGAAGTTTTAGTTAGGGCGATTGAAAACGCAAGCCCAAAAGATGAAACAACGGTTATTGAGTATGGAGGAGCAAGATACCCCCAAGCAGTTGACGTTTCTCCGATAAGGAGGGTAAATCTTGCACTTAAAAACATAGTTCACGGGGCAAGTGATAAATCCTTTGGAAAAAAGAAAAAATTACAACAAGCTTTGGCTGAAGAAATAATCCTTGCTTATGAAGAAAACGGAGAGAGTTCAGCAATGAAAAAGAAAAAAGAAGCTGAAGCTCAAGCTGATTCTGCCAGATAAATAAAAATGGCTCAAAGTTTTAATTTTGATGCAACAATTTACTTTCCTAAGAAAATCTTTAGCCACCCCTTATTTTCTGTTAAAGATAATGCCCTTCTTGATTCAATATTAATGAAATTTTTTCAACGATAAAAGAATCATTTGAAAAATGCCAATCCTTCTTAAAGAGAAAATTGTAATTATTTCTAATTCTACTGGAACTAAAGATGATAGAAATTTGTTGAAATCTATCTAAGAAGAAAAAATATAATACTTAAAAGGAAGTATTTTAGACTAACAATTTTTATAAATTGGTCCTTCATCTTTAATTTATGAAGAAATTAATGCTAACTCTTATGCTTAGTTTTGGAACTTTAGTTGTTCCACAACAAAAAAAATTTGAATTGAAAGTGAATTCTAAGTTTGAAAGAACCAAATATGAAAAGTTCTTAATCGATTCTTTAAAAAAAAGATCCATAGTCGAATCTGGATATGATATGAATCAAAATGGGAAAATAGACTATGTTGTTTTTTATAAATTAAAAAATGGAAAAGCTGGTAAATATGCCTACTCAGTCTTAAAATTAAAAGAAGAAATTGATTTCAGTAAATTTGAAGAAGAAGCAGGATATAATTTTATGGGAAATAAGGAAAAATTTTTTGTTGATTTGGATAACAACGGAACTCTTGAAAGAATTATAAAAATTAATTAAAAGAATCGTGCCTCAAATTTTTACACCACTTCTTATTACCTTTGTAATTGGATTTAAATGTCTTTCACCCCCTCCTTTTTTATTTCCCTCTATAATTTCCTGATAATTTAGGATGAAGGGGGTCAAAAAGTTTCTCAGAGTATTTCAGAACATCTCTTATTCAAGAAATTAAATAATCTGATTTTATCGTGTATGGTAAATATTTTAAATAATCTATAGTTCAATCTCTTTTGAATAATAAGATTTTATTTTTGAAAATTATTTTTCTAAATAAACAAGAAAGTTTTATAAATCGATTTTTCAATAACTTATTATGACAGAGATTACCAAATTAATGAGGAAACAGGACCACATTCGGAATATTGCGATTGCTGCACACATCGACCACGGAAAAACGACTTTTTCGGATAATCTTCTTGCTGGTGCAGGTATGCTTTCAGATGAAACAGCCGGAAAACAGAGGGCACTTGATTTTCACGAGGACGAAGCTGAAAGAGGAATTACAATTGACTCGGCATCTGTTTCTATGATTCATAAGGTTGGAGGGGAAGATTATTTAGTCAATTTAATTGATACTCCTGGCCACGTTGATTTTGGGGGAGATGTGACCCGTGCTATGAGGGCCGTCGATGGATGCGTGATTCTTACTTGTGCCGTAGAAGGAGTTATGCCTCAGACCGAAACTGTTGTAAGACAAGCATTAAAAGAATTAGTTAAACCGGTTTTATTTATCAACAAAGTCGATAGATTAATCAAGGAAGTTAAATTGACTCCTGAAGCTATGCAAGCAAAATTTGTTTCTATCATAGAACATGTAAATAGATTAATTGAACAAATCGCTCCAGAGGGATACAAAGAAAAATGGAAAGTTGGCGTAGGCGAAGGAACTGTTGCATTTGGCTCTGCATTTCATAATTGGGCCCTTAGTTTTCCATATATGAAAAAGAAAGGAATTTCATTTAAAGACATAATTGACGCATATTCCGAAGAAAATGAGGAAAAACTGAAAGAAAATATTAAAGCTCTCTCAAAAAAAGCCCCTCTTCACGAGGTAGTTCTAAACATGTCAATTAAACACCACCCTAATCCCGTCGATGCCCAAAAATATAGAATCCCTAAAATTTGGAGAGGAGATTTAGAAAGTCGAGAAGGAAAAGATTTAATGAATTGTAATCCTGACGGAGAAATTGCGTTTGTTCCGATAAAAATCACAATTGATAAGCACGCCGGAGAAGTCGCCGCAGGAAGACTTTTTTCTGGAACATTAAAGCAGGGGGATGAAGTTTATATGTCTCACGCGAAAAGGAAAATAAGAGTGCAACAGGTTTCAGTGTATAAAGGTGCCCAAAGGGTTTTATCCGAAGAAGCAATTGCGGGAAACATTGTGGGGGTTGTGGGACTTAAGGACGTTATTGCGGGAGAAACTGTTAGTAAAAACGGCATTGAACCCTTTGAAGCAATCACACATCTTTTTGAGCCGGTCGTAACAAAATCTATTGAAGCAAAAAAAGCAGCTGACTTACCAAAACTTGTTGAAGTTTTGAGGCAGGTTGGGAAAGAAGACCCCTCTTTAAGAATTACAATTAATGAACAAACTGGTGAATCTTTAATTTCCGGAATGGGCGAATTACATCTCGAAATTATTGAAAATAGAATCAAAACTGAAAAGGGTTTGGATGTCAAAACATCCTCGCCAATTATAGTATATAGAGAAACAGTAACAAAGATTTCCGAAGACAAAGAAGGAAGAAGTCCCAACAAACACAATAGTTTTTTTATGAGGGTAGAACCATTGGAAAAAGAAATTTATGAAAAAATACAATTGGGAGAATTGAGAGAAGGGAGAATTAAAAAGAAAGACGATAGCGTTACGAAAGTACTTTCTGAAATGGGTTGGGGAAGTAATGAAATTAAAAATGTTAAGGATATATACAAGGGAAACATGCTTATAGATGAAACCCGGGGAGAAGTCCACATTGGAGAAGTGATCGAAATGGTTATGGATGCATTTGAAATGGTTATGGATGCGGGACCATTAGCAAGGGAGCCATGTATGAAATTGAAAGTTATTCTATCGGACATCCGACTTCACGAGGATGCCATCCACAGAGGACCCGCACAAGTTTACCCTGCTGTCAGGGACGGGATTACTCAAGCTTTTAAGAGTGCAGGACCCACAATCTTAGAACCTCTTCAGATTCATGTTATTGATATGCCCGGAGAATATATGGGTGCAGTCACGAAACTAGTTGGAGGAAAAAGAGGACAAATGCTTGATATGAAACAGGAAGGTGGAAGTGCTGAAATAAAAGCTAAACTTCCAGTTGCAGAAATGATTGGATGGAGTAACGATTTAAGGTCAACTACCGAAGGGAGAGGAACATCTTCAATATTAGACCAAGCATTCGAAAAAATTCCTACATCACTTCAAGCAGAAGTTATAAAAAAGATAAGGGATAGAAAAGGTTTGGCGGAAAACCAATAAAGAATATCTAAATTAATTTGGTAAGAAATTAATTTCTTAAAGTTATTT
>CAYLLR010000038.1:0-3423 GCA_964384965.1 Candidatus Woesearchaeota archaeon
ACTGGGCCAAATAGTAAATTAGAGGTTGCAGGGACGTTTAATGCGACATCAAGTGGAGGAACATTGCAAGTTGATTCAAGTGGCAACGTCAAAATTGGATTATAAAGTGAAAATGAATATAAAAGTTGAAAATCTTCATAATCAAAAAAGCCCCGAAAATTGGGAAAAAGTGTCGTTTTTGAAAAAATTCGTGGCTTTTTTTGAGGCAAATCCGTGGCTTGGAAATTCGAAAAAATTGGAAAAATTGGGGGAAAATTTTATAAATATTTATAAATACTAAAAAAATATTCATTAATACTAAAAAAATACAATGAAATACCAAAAAAGTATGATGAAAATCATAGAGAATTTTTTAACAAAAAGAAAAGAAATGTCAATTGAAACAATTATTCATGAAACAAAGACTGGAAGGAATTCTTCTTTTGAGGCAATAAATTGGTTAGTTAAAAACGGGATTTTAAAAGTAAGAAAAAATGGAAAGCAACGTCTTTTTAGTTTAGTGCTTGATAATAATTTACTTCAATTTAAACACTATCTGGATTCAATTTCCTTTAAAAATCTTGATTCTTTGGTTAAATTAGTGGTAAATGTTTTTGTTTTGGAAATTTCAAATAAACCTGAAATTAAAGAAGTTCTTTTGTTTGGGAGTGTTTTGGGAAGAAAAAAATTCCAGGACATAGATCTTCTTATTTTAGGAAATTCTTTGGATGTTAAATTTATGAATTCTTTAATGAATTTAAGAGATAAAATTGAGAGGGTTTTTGGAATAATTTTAAATTTGCACAGGGGAGATTTTGATATTGAAGAAGATTTTAGAGGTGTTACTGTTTATCAATCTTCTTATTTTCCAGTGAAAGACAAATCAAAAAAACAGTATCTTGAGTTTTTTAATTGGGCTTACGAGGCAATAAAAAACAAAAACTCGAGTTCTTATAAAATGGCTTTTGACAATTCAGTTTTGGGTCTTTCTTATTCTTATTCTTTGTTAAATGATTTTGAGCCAAAAACAAAATTAGATTCTCTTTCTTTTTTGAGTAAAAAATATAAAATTGGAAATATAAATCAATTAAAAAAAGCAGGGGTGGAAATTGGAAAAGAATTATTTAAATGAAATGAAAACTGCAGAGGAATTTTTTGAAATTGCCAAGAAAAATTTGAGAGTTAGTCCGAGAACTTCTGCGAATAGACTTTATTTTGCTTTTGAAAAAGCAGTGGTTTCTTATTTTTATTTAAAGAAAATTCCTATTCCAAAAAATCATCAAAGGTTGTGGGAACTTTCAGCAGAGCATTTGGGGGAAGAATATTATTATCTTTTAAGAAGTTTATATGACCTAAGAATTCAAGCAGATTATGGTCTTGTAAGTGTTTTTGTCAATTTAGATGAAAAAGTTTTGCGAGAAAATTTTGCTAAAGTCGAATTTTTAATAAATAAAATAAAGGGAGTTTTGAAAGAAAATTTAGAGTTAAAAAATGAAAAATAAAAAAGGAGGAAAAAATATACATTTGTATATAAAAAATATACAATTAAGGGATAAAAACTAATTAAAATATAAGATATAAATGGAATATAATAAGTTCGGAAAAAAAGGATATAACCGGAACAATTTCAGAGTCCGGAGTCCCATAAAAACTTTCAGGGATTTGGAAGTTTATCAAGTCACAATCAAATTATCCAATCTTTTGCTTAATTTGGATTTTCTGAAAGATGAGAAAAATGAAATAAAAGAAATTTCTGAAAGAATACCTAAATTAATCGCTGAAAGTTATGGAGATAAATTTGATTCCTTCAAAATTGCTGAAAAAAAGCTTGAAGAGGCAATTACTTTGATTACAAATATAATTACAAAGATTGATTTATTGAGGGAAAAGTTTTGCGAGGACAGGGAAAAAAAGGAAATTCTTGATGGAATTCTTATTAAATATAACCACCAAAAATTAAGGGTTTTAAATTTAAAAAAAGCATGGAAGAGGATTTTTGACAGGGAGAAATGAAGCAAGAACGATTAAAAATAGATGAAGAATTAATTATCCTGGAACCGGATAATTTTAGATATAAAAAATATCCAAATAAATTAATACAACTGTGCAAAAGGACAGTTGTTCAAAAAATGAATGAAACAAATTAAATTGATTGAAAAACCCGAAGATAAAATCGAAAGTTGTAAAAGATTAGAGAAATGCCCTTATTGTTTTGGAAAAATCATAAAGAGGGGAGTTAGGAAGAAAAAATTTGAGGAAGTTCAAATTTATTACTGCAAAAATTGTGATAAAAGATTCACTTCCCAAATTACAAAAAACAAAACTTATCCTCTAAAAATTATTCTTGATTCATTGACTTTATATAATAAATTAAATTCTTTTGAGGAAATTTCTTTAATTATTTTTGAAAGATATGGAATCAAAATAACCTCTCAAATTATTTCCCGATGGTTGGAAGAATATAAAAAATATCTTCCTTTTTTGAGAATGAGGGAATTTGCTTCAAAAAAATATTCTAAAAAAGAGTTGGTTGAGGAATCAAAATTAATTCATCAGCAAATTTACAATTTTAAATTTCATAGAATAAAATTAAATTTTATCTTAAATGAAGAATTTAGGCATTTTAAATTCAAACCTTTGGAAGAATTTTTAGAGCTGGTTTCTTCAGAGTGTCCGCACCAGATATTTAGAGAAAAAATGGAGAGGGCTTCGGAGAAAAAAGAAATGTTTGATTTAAATCAAGTTAAAATAATTCCTAAAAAAAGTTCAGCATCGAGAATTGCAAATTTTGTTATTCAGGCCGTGAAAAATAATAAAATGAGACACGAAGTTTTAGAGGAATTCATGCTTTTTAATGATTCAGTTACTGTTGCGATTGAAATTCCTGTTCTTTTGGATTCAGAGGATATCAACCATTACAAGTTTGAACTTGGTTTTGACATTCCCTTTTCCTTAAAAGAGAAAGAATATTTAACCGGTCATATTGATTTAATACAAGTCCGGAATGGCTCAATTTATATAATGGATTTCAAACCCTCTGCAAAAAAAGAAAAACCGATTGAGCAATTAACTCTTTATGCTTTGGCTTTAAGCAGATTAACTGGAATAAGGCTCTATCATTTTAAGTGTGCTTGGTTTGATTCGAAGGATTATTTTGAATTTTTCCCTTTGCACATTGTCTATAAATTAAAAAAGAAGAAAAAAATCCCAAGAAATCAAACGAAATTGTTGGAATATGAAGAGAAATCTTATAAAACTTTAAAAGAGGTAATTGTTTAAAAATGAATGAAAAAGGAAATTATTTTAAACTGTGTATGTTTAGAATCTATAAGGAGGGAATAAAAGATGAATAAAAAATTTGTATTTTTCTTTTGCACCCTATTTTTGATTTTTCTATTCGGGACTTTCGGGTTTGTTAATGCAAGGGACTTTAATATTTTCAAT
>CAYLLR010000039.1:0-2427 GCA_964384965.1 Candidatus Woesearchaeota archaeon
TTTGAAGCCTCTGTCGCATAAGCAGGAATAAATTCCTTCGCAAATGCTTAGAGAAAATTTGAAGCCTCTGTCGCATAATGGTAGTGCACCGGACTTGAGATCCGGGCCCTTTGGGCATCCAGGTTCGATTCCTGGCGGGGGCGTGATGCGGGTCGAAGTGCCCACAATTTTTTCCATGAATTGAACCGCGAAGGTTCGACGAACAACCTTGTAGTCATCAATCTCTAATATTTTCGAGGACACAGGTTGAGAGCACTGGCGGACCCGTTTTGCTAAAACTCTTTCTCACCAGCTTCTAAAACTCTTATATCCGGACTCAACAGATAAATGTAGTCTTCTTTAAAGCGAAGACCCCTGTAAACTTTTTGTAAAAATTCTCGTCGAGCTTTATCCCTATAAAATTTCCAATAATCTTGGGGATGAGTTTTCATTAAGATTTTCCAAAAAGGATCTTGGACGTTGGGATTGGGATATTTTGTAAATACAATTGAACGGCATTCCTCTCCCGGAAAATCTACCCCCCTTGAATCTCTCGTAGAAAACAATACCTCTATTTTTCCTTTTTTGAAATCTTCTGTAAGTTTTCCTTTTTTATCTCTCTTTTGCATCTCTTTTAATTCTTTATTGGAAATTAATTTTCTTAAATCCATTTCTTTTATCTCTTCTTCGCTCGGAAGGTCCTTAAATGAATTTATATGAACCAACGTCGGGCGGGGAGCTTTCTTAATACATTCATTAAGTGCAAAAAGATATTCTTTTCTTGTAAACTTCCCGTTGGAAAAATTGGAGTATTTACAGTCCATCTCGAAACCAGTTTTCATAATCTTAACTCTCCCCTGACTTTCAGTTTCAGCATCAACTAATTCAAAGTTTTTTATTCCAAAAATCTCATTTAAAACTTCCTTTGAGTGTATGGTGCCAGACATCAAAACCAAAACTTTATTTTTTTCAACAAGTTGATTAAATTTTTTTGCGAGATTTGTCGTAACAATATGGATATAAAGATTTTTTTCTTTTCTTTCAAAAGTGAGATAACTTTCGTCCATAAATTCTGAAAATGTTTTTGCAGTTTCTAATACCTCAAAAAGGTAACTTTCATCATCTATAGATTTGAGCCATTCTTCCCTGAGAAAAATTTTAAAAATATCATAAAGCCCACTTGATTTTAAAGGAATAATTTTTCCGGTTTCTATCGCCTCTTCGATTCTTGAATCTTTTTTTAGGTATTTTATTAATTCAAAAATTTCATCAATATTTTTTTCATCCCCCTCTCCAGATCCAAGAGTTTGAATAAGAGAATTCTGAAGTCGCTCGATATTAACCACCCTTTCATTAGAAAAACTATCTAAAAATTCATCACATTCATCAATAATTTCAATTTCTGTTTTTGGTTTTCTAAGAAGTGCAGTTTCAAGTTTATATTTTAAAGAATTGAAAACTATCACATCAGAATCAATATATGAGTCAAATTGTTCATAAAAAGGGCATCCGGGTTTTCTTTTATATTGTATAAATTTTATTCCATCGAGTCCGTCGTATTGTCTCCGTTTAACATTCTCAAAAGATTTAATTTCATATTTTTCTGGTAAAACGGGACTCCAATAAGGACAAATTGGTGCAATGCTCATTCTTTTGACATCCGTAATTGTCGAGAAATTGTTTAAATTTATTTTTTTATTTTGTTTTAAATATCTTTTTATTTTCAACCAATTTTTCTCACGAATTTCTATTTTACAGGGAATATTTGGGTTGCTTGCTGAAAAATTTTCTTCCTTATCTTCTTTTTCTTTTTTCGAGATTCCAGAAAAAATATCCTGTAAATTTGCATTTATTTCTCTTGTGATTCTTGGAATTACATTCTCATTTTCTTTTAAAAATTTACAGGGGTGGTTTTGTCTTCCAGTTATTACACTTATTTTTAATTTTTCACCATTTTCTTTTAAAAGATATGTATTCCCCTCATATTCTCTTTTATATTGAGATTGAAGATTTTTTCCAGGTACGACTATTGAAGATTTCCCAATTCTATTTGCAATATTAAGAGCAATTGCACTCTTGCCTGTTCCACAAATACCATGTACAAAAATAATTTTTTTTCCTTTTTTAATCAAACCTAAAATCTCTTCCACTACCCCTTCTTGCGTTTTTCCATTAGAAAAGCAAAGAGGTTTCAAAAACTCATTATTTCTATATAAACTCCAAGTCATACTTGGGAAAAATAAAAGTGAATTATAAAGATTTGGGGAGTTTTGAAGCAATTTTATTTTTTAAAGATTAAAATTTACTCATTTGCATATTTTTTAACAAATTATCTATTAGTTCTCTTTTAATTATGAGGCAGGTTCATCAAATCTGGTTTACTTTTTTTATTTTTTTAATGTCCTCAATTTCATTTTTATGAGAATGAATTTTGAGTTTTGTTCGAAG
>CAYLLR010000039.1:2527-3172 GCA_964384965.1 Candidatus Woesearchaeota archaeon
AAGAAAATTTTTAGGAGAGGGAGAGCCTCAAGAGGGATTCGAACCCTCGACCTTTGAGTTTTGTTCGAAGAAGAAAATTTTTAGGAGAGGGAGAGCCTCAAGAGGGATTCGAACCCTCGACCTTTTGCTTACGAAGCAAACACTCTTCCAACTGAGCTATTGAGGCACATAAAATTAAGATAAAGTAGAATTATAAATTTTATTGAGGAAAAGAAATCTTTTTTTAACTTCTCTACCGTTCAAACTAAAGAAGTAGAGATTGCCTACCGGATTAATAATCTAATAAAAATTACCCGAAAAGTGCAGACAATCCTTCTGCCGCAGCTTCTTTCTTTTCTTCTTTTTTGGGCGCTTCTTCTTTTTTCTCTTCACTAGCCGGAGCTGCTGATGGCGTCGCTGAAACTAAATTTGCATTTTCAAGTTCAGACGCGATATCCACCCCTTTAAGGCTAGCGACCAACGACTTAACTTTGGAGTCATCGACCTCGCTACCAGTTGCTGCAACAACACTTCTTATTGTATCTTCATTAACTTCTTTTCCAAGTTTGTGTAACAAAAGTGCTGCATATATATATTCCATTTATTTATTTTCCTCCCCAGATTTATTTTCCAGAGTTTGAATATCCTCATCTTCTAAATTTTCTT
>CAYLLR010000040.1:0-3170 GCA_964384965.1 Candidatus Woesearchaeota archaeon
TTATTATTACTATCTATATTTATACAATATATTTCTTTAAACAAATTTATTCAATATATAATATATATAATATATATAATATATATCTTTTAATATATATACTTAATAATATAAATATTCTTAAATGATTTTTAAAGAACAAAAAATTATAAAACTCTAAAATAAAATCTCTAAAAGAAATGAAGGGGTCAGGGTAATAATTTCCCCCTATTTAATACTTCAAGAAAAGGGGTTAAAAGGTTTATATAATTTTTATTTAATTTTAAAGTTACAATTTTATCTTTTTTAAAATAAAAAAGTATAATCTTATTTAGAGATAAATTTATAAATTAATTATTTCTAAAAGAGGTATGCAAACAGAAAAATTGCCTTTTAATAAAATATCTGGTAAAATGATTGTAACCAAAGAAGGAAAGAGATTAGGTTTTGTCAAGGATATTTTATTTGAAACAAAATCTGGAGAATTAATTAATTTAGTTGTTAAAGATTCTACAGTATATACTAAAAATTTAAATTTAGAAAAGTCAAATTCTAATGAACTCCTCATACCCTATTCTTCAATTATTGCCATAGGAGATTTTGTAATTGTCTCGGAGGAAGATTTAATTTAATTTTTTTGGAATGCAAATCTTTAAAAATAAAGAATTGATATTAAAATTAAAATGGAATTAGTGGGATTTAATTTAACAAAATTAAGAGCTGAACGATTTTCTATGAATTTTAAGGATCTTAAAATAGAAACTTCTATCAATATAGATAATATTGAGGAAAATAAAATTATTCCCAAAAAAGAGGGCATAAATTTTTTAAATGTAACATTTAATTATATCATTGATTATTCCAAAAAAATTGCAAAAATAGAATTGGGGGGGAGATTAATTCTTTCTGTAGATTCAAAATTATCTAAAGAAATTTTGAAAAAATGGAAGAAAAAAGAGTTAAAAGAAGAAATTAAATTATCTATCTTTAATGGTATTTTAATTAAAGCGAATATAAAAGCGGTTCAAATTGAAGATGAATTGGGGCTTCCCACTCATTTTAGATTTCCTTCTCTAAAAATTTCAAAGAAAGAATAAACCTCTAATTAATTTATTAAAGAAAGGTTCTCTAATATTTACATGAAAATTTCGGAAGATAAAAAAAGAAGGATTTCAGAACAAATTTTAGCATTTCTTTTTCAAGAGAGTCCAAAGGCCTGTTTTACTTTTCATATTGCAAGAGAAATTGCAAGAGATGAAGAATTTGTAAAAAAACTCTTAAATGACTTAAAGTCAAAAAAATTAGTTTTAGAAATAAAGAAAAATAAAGGAGGAATTCCTTATGTTCGAAGATCTCGTTGGAGGATTTCTCCTTTTATTTATGAAACCTATAAAAAAACTCAAAAAGAAAATAGGTTCTAAATTATCCTAATTTTTTTAAAGGGTTTTAAGTATTTTTAATTATGGAAAAGGTGAAAAAATCTTTTGAAAAAATAAAAAATGAAATTTGTTATTTAAGAAGGGAATTTTCTTTTCTTCAGGAAGATCTTTTTTTAATAAAAAAAGGGATGGTTGAATTAGGAAATGCCCTCTTGAAGATTAATGAAGAAATAGTTTCTCTTAAAAAAGGTTCGACAGAAAAGGATTTTTTTTCGACAGATCTTTCTAAAAACAAGACAACTTCACCCATTTTTAAAAGCGGAAAAGACCAATTTTCTACTATTTCCACTGGAAATGAAGGGGTTCAGACAGACAGACAGACAGACAGACAGACAGACAACGAAAGGGAAATTCTTTCTAAAGGGGGTTTTTTGGAAGAAAAAAACTCTTTTGAAGAGGCGGAAGAACTTCTAAATTCTTTAGATGGTTTAAAAAAAGAATTAAGATTAAAATTTAAGAGACTCACAAAACAAGAATTCCTTGTTTTTTCTACAATTTATCAATTGGGAGAAGAAAAGGGGTTTTCTACATATAGAACCCTCTCAAACAAAATTGGCTTAACCGAAAGTTCCCTTCGAGATTATATACAGAGACTAATAAAGAAAGGAATACCTATAGAAAAGAGAAAAATAAATAATAAGGAAATAACTCTTTTTGTTTCCCCTTCTTTAAAAAAAGTAGCCTCCCTAAATACAATTATTAATCTTTTAAAAATTTAATTTTAACTTATTCGGTGTATCGAATATCCTTTAATAAGAATCTCTCTTCTCTTTTTAAGGCGTGATTTCCCCTTTTTTCGGTTTTTTATTTCATTCTTCTTTATTTTTTTCTTTTTTTATTCTCACTTTTTGTTTTTTAAGAAGTTTTTCTTTTGTTTTTTCAGGGATATATATTCTTTTTTTCCCATTTTTTTCAACTATTTCTTCTATTAAACTCTCACTTTTCGATTTTATGGTGTTTATTTGTCCTCTAATTGTAGATTTCTCTTTATTTAGCATGGCTGAAAGGTCTTCATAACTTAATTTCATGTCAGTATTTAAAAGTATAAACAAGATTGCCCTCTCAGTAACTGAAAAATTGCTTAAATTAGGTGTTTGAACACCTGTTTGAACACCTGTTTGAACAGGATAAACAGCTGTTTGTTTGTTCAACAGCTGGCTGTTTGTTTTAAACAGCTTCTTTGAAGAGTTATTCAAAAGGGGGTTGTTAAATGTTGAAAACAGGTTTTTCAAATTTTCTAATTCTCCTTTTAACGACGAGAAATCCTCTTTTAGAGTCTCAATTTCCTTTTTGTGTGTTTTTTTCTCAGAATCAAGGTGTTTTATCCAGTCACCAATCAAAAGCATGTCCTTTTTTACTTCATTAAATCCTTTTTTTGTTTCCTTTTTTGTTTCATCCAATTTCTTTTTTATTTTAAAGATCCAAAACATATACTCTTAAATCATTTTTTCTTTAAAAATGTTTTTATTTTCGACGGGAAAACTCTCTAAAAAAAGGGGATTTAAGACTAAATTTCTTTTAAAAAAGGGATTTGTTTGTTAAATTTTTTTTAAAAAAAGGCATATAAACAGCTGTCCAAACAGCTATAAACACCCTTAAACAGCAAAAAAAGGTATAAAAAATTTGTTTTCCTGTTTTTTTTATTTTTATCGAGGGAAAATTTTTGTTTGAGAATTTTTTAAAAAAGTATTTTTTTTTAAGAAATAAATTAAAAAATTTATAGGTTTTTTCTCTCTCTTTAATTAAGCTTAC
>CAYLLR010000041.1:0-3111 GCA_964384965.1 Candidatus Woesearchaeota archaeon
ATTTTTTCATTTTATATTTTTCGAATAGAAAAAAGAGCAAAAGGATTTTCAAATCAAAATTTTAATGGGGTAATTTATTGTAATTCTTTATCCCATCCTTCAATTGATTCGACTTTTTTTGGTTTTAAATTATTTCCCTCTTTTTTTGAAACTTTTTTTAAATCGAGTTTTGAAATTGCCTCATCGATATCATAATCAAAAAAACCGCTCGACAGAAGCTTTTGTCTTATTTCTTCAAGGGATAAACCTCTTTTTAGATTTAGCCGAATATAATTTTCTAAATCCTCTTTTTTCATCAATTTAAGTAGAAACCAAAATATAAAAGACTTACTAAATTAGTTTATCAAGAAAATTTATCCTATTCCATCCAATTTTCAGTTTATGGTTGCTTTTTTTCACAATTAATTTCAAAAAATTATCATTAACTAAAAATTTTCCCTCTTTAAAAATTGGAAATTCTAATTTTTCAGTCCCATGCAATTCTACAATGATGTTTCTTTTCAAATTTATAATTCCAGATTTTTTCCACCCAGATTCAAATCCCTTTTCCAACAATGAATTCGCATCCTCCAGAGTTTTGCAAACTACATGAATAATTGGGGGTTCTGATTTGAATTTAATTAATTGGTTTCCGCTAAAATCTTCCAAGGCTCTTTTCAAACTTTTTAGAGAGATTTTTTTATGCTCAACCCACAAAAAAAGACCCGCTCCTTTTTTTTGTTGGTCAATCATTAATAACACCCTCCCCGAGCAAGAGGAAGTTGTATAATAATTTTCAGTTTTATTTATTTTTTTACAAAGAGGAATAATTTTTTTATCCCATTTTCCGGCATGAGATTTATCTTTTTTGTTTAAGACATCTTTCTTTCTTTGAAGAAAATTATACTCTGCCATAATAGAGTATTCGCACATCAACTTAAATAATTAACTAGAAACTAAAAAATAATTAACTTATTAATGTTTAGCGACATGGGTTAGGATGAAATTCAACCAACTAAAAAAGGAATTAATTATTCCTTCTCTAAAATTTCAACTTTAATTCCGTCAGCTTCGCAAAGTTCTTTAAATTCTTCGGCGTCTTTTTTAGTTCCGATTATAGAGCCCCAATGCATGGGAATCGCAAATTCAGGTTTAATTATCATTGCCGCCTCTGCAGCTTCCTCAGCACTCATTGTGAATCTCCCTCCTACCGGCAAAAGGGCAATGAAATGTTTATTTGGCTGATTAAAACCAGTTAGTTTTTGCATTTCTGGGATTAAGTCTGTATCTCCTGCATGGTATAAAACAAGGTCATTCATTTTTATAATATAACCCACCAATCTTTCATCTTTAGTATGGAATGGTTTATCAATATTGTATGCTGGAACACATGAGACTTTCACAAGGCCAAAATCTAATTCTTGACCTGGTTCGACAACTTCCATTCTTATCGGAACTTGAAAACGTGCAATTTTACTCTGGGCGTCTGCCGTCATAACAATTCTTGTTCCTTCTTTTACAATCTTGTTCAAATCTTCAAAACTGCAATGGTCATAATGTCCATGCGTAATAAAAATTAAATCTGCTTTTGGCGAGTCTTCTTTGAGTTTGTAAGGATCAATATAAATAATCTTGGAGTTTTTTAAGAGAAATCCCGAGTGACCCAACCAGTTCAAATCGACTTGTCCTATTTCCATGAGTATCAAAATAAAATTTAATTTTTAAGGTTTTATGTTTGAGAATTCAATAATTAAATTAATAAAAATCATCTTAGAATTCTTTCCCTAAATTTTTCTAAGTCTTTTGGTTGGATTTTTGCTGCCGCAGCCGCCTTATGCCCTCCTCCGACAGAACCTTCCAATCCCTCAACCCCTTTTTTCATCAAGGTGCCCATATCAATGAGCCCGTCCGAGCTCCTTGCACTAAATTTAATATATTCCTTTGTTTGATACATAAATATAAAATTTTTATGGGGGTTTGATCCAGAGACAAGTGTTGCAACATAACTTAAGACATCAAATTTGGATTTAATCTCATAAAAATAAATATTATTTTCCGGAAAGTATTTTTTATTTATTGAAAAATCATCTATCAACTTATAAACTTCTTCTTCTATTAGTTCGTGGATTTCTTCCAATTCTTCGAGGTTTCTGTTTTTCACAAGGTTATAGACATAACGAATATCATTTTTGTAATAAACTAATGCTGAAGAAATTTTTCTTGCATTCATTCCCGGAACGGAGGACGAAAGATTTTCAAGAGTTAGTTCGGGATAAAAAGATTTTAAAAATTCAAAATTTTTTTCAGACTTAAATGCATAATCTGCAAAAATTGCAGAAGAAACTAACCAACTCCAAGCATTGATGTCAATTAATTTTTCTCCTAAAATGAAAATTGTTAAAGAAGCACAATCATTTGAAGCAGTTTTGATGATATTTTCGTTATTGGTTAATTTGGAGCTAATTGGGTGGTGGTCAATTAAAAAAACATCTTTTTCTCTTCTCAACTCTTCAAAACCTTCAAAATCAATATCATCTACATTTATATCACTAATAAAAATTTTTGTAATTCCTTTTCCATTCAATTCAACGATAATTTTTTTAATCATATCAATTTTAATGTCCAAAAAATCCAGATAATCTACCTTAATTCCTTTTGATTCAAGGATTTTTTCTAAAAATAATCCGGAAGCAAGACCATCCAAATCATTGTGGGTTAAAACAGCTACTTTATCATATAACCCAATAGAATCTAAAAAGTTATCAAATTCCTCTTTTGAACCTAGGAGATAATCAATATTCATTTTAAAATAAAAAACAATCTCTATTTAAAGTTTAGCAAGATTATAAAGTAACATAATTAAATTTATAACTTGAAAAATCTTCTAATTACATGGAAAACATAGATACAACTAATTATATAAATGCTCTAAAAAGCAAAAAACTAAGAAATGTTAAAATCGCATCTTCAAATAGAACTGACTTAATGAAAAAACAGGATAATAAATGTTCAAGGTGTAAAAAAGATTTAAGACCTGGATATTATAGATTTGAAAGAGATTCAAAAAACAAAACTACCGAGATAGTTTGTTCAGATTGTTTAGTTCATATTTCCGAAAGGAGATAAGATTTA
>CAYLLR010000042.1:0-3095 GCA_964384965.1 Candidatus Woesearchaeota archaeon
TTCCTTTGTTATCCTTCCAGAAATCATAACTGCACCGGGGGCCGCAATGATAAACCCGAATAAAGATAAAACTACCGAAAACCACAGCATTTTATAAAAAGCTTTAAATTCTGCAAACAACCCATATCTTTGTGCAACATATTTATGCATTAATTCATGTAAAAGAAATCCAATACCCGCAGTAAAAAGAGCAATAATAAAAATAATTAAAAAATTCAAATTAAGATGAAGGAGTGAATTAAAACCCCCTCCAAGCAACAACGCAAACGCCAAAGAAATTAAAATTCCCGCATTGAATAAATCTTTTTTTTCTTCTCTCGTGAATTTCATTTATTGTTTTTTATTGAGGTCAATAATTTTTTTAATTCTTCTTTGCTCGGAGTCCCAATAAATTCAATTTTTTCGTTTATAACAATAGTTGGTGCAGACATTGTAGGATATTTCTGTAAGACCTCCGGATGCTCCATCATATCAATAACTTCATATTTAACTTTCATCTCATCAAGATATGCTTCAACAATTTTACACCCATTGCAATGAGGGGTTACCAAAACTTTTATGTTCATCTTTTTTTCCTTCTGTATTTTACTACAAGCTTCTTTATTATCCATAAGAATAAAATAGCAGCCACACTAAAAAAAACTATCTGTCCTATTGTGCCACTAATAAATTGTGTTATTATTTCAGTTAGTTTGGACATTAAAATGTTTAACCATAAACTATTCTCAGAAGAACCCATAGTTAACTGATTTGTTAGTGAATAGTATAAAAGCAATCCGCCCATTATCAAAAAGACAACCCCTGAAAAGACGTTTGATAGGGTGATAGAGACTTTTCTTTTGAACAAAGAGTAATTGACTTCCTTTTTGAAAAAGTTTATTTTTTCCATTATTCCCTTCTTATCTAAATAGTATGAAATAACAATTAAAGGAAAAACCATCCCAACTACATAAATGACTGAATATATTCCCCCCCACAACATCGATCCCGGAAGTGCGGAGAGTGCCAAGGCACCTGCAAGAACGGGGGCACAACAAAGAGTTGCAAAACCAGAAAAAATGCCCAAAACAAAAACAGATGTTGCTCCAGTTACCTTAATCTGAGATTTCTTTTTGAATGACCAAGACATATGAAAACCCAATAAAATTATTCCGGCCAAAACTAAGAAAAATATGCTGGCCACCAAATAGATTGTATTGTGATATTCCTGAAATAATTGTCCGAGAAAACCCATTCCAAGACCCAATGGTAAGAAAACTACCAATAACCCTAAAAAGAAAACCAAGGTCATCAATAAGATTGTTTTTCTTTGCCTAAATATTGAACCAAAATAAGCTGGAAGTAAAACTCCGATACAACAAGGAGCAAAAAGTGCCGCAACCCCCGCAAGAAAGGCTGTTATTAAAGATGCTAAAATTATTATTTCCATTGTCTCTACCTACAATTTCGACGCCAACTCATCATTGTTTAGCACCATATTGGGATCATCTAAGATATAAGAAATCTTTCCTTTCTTGATAATAAAATAAGTATGTCCAGGATTTGTCCCTTTATGCATTGAAGAAGGCACATTTAAAATGTCGTATGCTCGTGAAACGGCTTTATTCGTATCAAACAAAATTGTTCCAAGACCGTATTTCGGTTGTGAACTTATTATTTTGTCCCATTTTTCTTTTCTGTCAATAACAATAGATGCCGTTATAACTTTTTCATTATTAAATCTTCCATCCTCCCCTAAAGAAGCAATTTGATTCCAGCAAGCAGGATAACACATCGCCCCCTCGTTAAAAAATAAAACAACCGTCTTATTTTTGTAATCACTTAATTTGAATGTCGAACCATCTTGTTTAAGAAGTGTAAAATCCGGTGCAAACTTTCCAAGAGCCTCCGAAAATTTAATTGTATCCATACCCTCATTTGAAACGTCTGTTAGGGGGGATTTTGTATGATGACCTGCCACTTCACTATTCCTTTGTTGATTGGGGTGCATACGTGCCATCATTTGATCATAACTTTCTCCCTGTTGTTTATTTGTATTTGTATCAGAACTCTTACTACTAAAAGACATCATCCCAAGCCCCCCAACAGCAAACAATCCTATTATTACCCAAACTATTATTTTT
The DNA here is from genome assembly GCA_964384965.1 of Candidatus Woesearchaeota archaeon. GTDB lineage: Archaea > Nanobdellota > Nanobdellia > Pacearchaeales > GW2011-AR1 > GW2011-AR1. Next base: position 2,124 of record CAYLLR010000042.1, read on the forward strand.
TTACTATCCATTTTAATAACTTCCGAACCTTTTTATTATGAAAGGTTTGCCCCATTATATTTTCTTCACCCAAGGTGAAAATTCCAGTGCCCTCCAAAATTTTATTTTTAGATTATCTCTTTTTATTATTTGTTTTTTCCAATCCATAAGAAATTTAGAAAAAGTTGGTATATAACCTTTTTGGTGAAACTATTTTCCCAAACAAATCCTCTTTTTTTAATAATTCTAACTAAAATATAGAAAACAAATCCTCTTAAATTATAATCTTTTAATAAAAAAGTAAAGATAATTTTTTAATTATTTCATGTCACTCTTTTTTTTCTCGACGATTAAAAAGTAAAATTTGAATTTTATTATTTAGAATCGTATTTTATAATTATTTTATCTCTATCACGCATAAAATAATTTTTAAAATCAAAATTTTCTTTACCATTAACATACATTCTTAATTTTCCCTTGTCATTACAATAATTAAAAATACAATCCTGGTTGAATTTCTTTTTCCAGATATCGAAAAAGTAACCGAGGGTAACTGCTTTCTTAGAAGGATTTCTATTTTCCATATGCAAAACCCCATTTGCCTCGTGAGTGTGTATGGGACTATGACCTCCACTGCCCAAACCAATTCCTCCCGGAATTGTTTGTGTTACACCGTCAATAATTATTGTGAGTTGGGGATGCCAATGTATTTGTCCTTTTGGAGCTTCAAAATTAAGTTTTGCATTTTCTTCTATAGAACTAGCTATGGGGGTAAAAATCCAAAAGAAAATTAAACCCAAAACTATGATGAAAATTCCCCAATTTAAAATTTTTTTGTAATTTATCCCAGAGGATTTTTTTTCAGTTTTAGGATGTTTTACAGAATTATGACTAAAAAGACCTTCTTCATCTTTAAAAGTTCTATCACAAATTTCACATCTTGTTTTTTCTGCCATGATTATTCTTAATTAATAAATTTAGTTATCCCTTTTG
>CAYLLR010000043.1:0-2990 GCA_964384965.1 Candidatus Woesearchaeota archaeon
GAAAAGATTAGAATTCTTTTTTTAGATATTTTAGACATTCAAGAATATAGGGAGGAAGATAAATGATTTTTGCATTAAAAAACAAAGAAAAGATTACTGCATCCCCAAATTTAAGTGCGATTTGTCCTTTATGTAATAAAAAAGTTATTTCTAAATGTGGAAAAATAAAAATATGGCACTGGTCCCATAAAAAAGGTGTTGATTGTGATCCATTTGGGGAATCAGAAACAAGATGGCATATAGATTGGAAAAATGAATTTCCAAAAGAACAACAAGAGATATTAATAAAAAATCATAGGGCAGACATAAAAACAAATAAAATAATAATTGAACTACAAAATAGTCCTCTTTCTCCAAAAAAAATAATTGAAAGGGAAAATTTCTATAAAAATATGATTTGGCTCTTAAATGGAAAAATAATTGCAAAGGGAATAAATTTAAGGGAAAAGAATGGAATCATAACTTTTAGATGGAAAAATCCTCCAAAATCTTGGTGGTTTGCAAAAAAACCAATTTATATTGATTTTAAAGATACACAAAAAAAGATATTTGTTTATAATAAAGAATTATATTATCCAACATTAAGGAAAATAACAAAAAAAATATTTCTAATTAAAAAGATTTACAAAAATATTCCCTGTGGTGGTTGGGGAGAGATGATTTCAAAGGAGGATTTTATTAAAAGATTCAAATGAAAATTTTAAAAAATGAACCAAAAAATCATTATACCTGTATTTCCTGTGGAAAAGGGTTTGTTTCTGAAAAAGAAAGATACTGTGATGGAATTACAAATCCAATGTGCAGTTCTATTTGTGAGTTTAAATGGTTTTATCATTCTCTTAAAAAATTAGGTTTAAACAAAAAAAATGGCATTTTTTTAATGAAATTGATAAAAAAAGGTCAAAAAATTGAAAAAGAAGATGATTTTAGTGAAAATGACTTATTTTTTGAAACTACTAAATATTTCATAAAATCACTTTTACCGAATGTAAAATCTTTAATTAAACTAAAAATGTTAGAGGGACAAGGGACAGAGACAGGGAAAAGTGGACAAAAAGTTGGGAACCAGATAGGGACAAAAACAGGGACAAGACCCCCCCTTAGGGGGGTCTGTCCCTTGTCCCTGTCCCTCCATTTTGAAAAAAATAATTTGTCCCCATATTATGATTACTCTGAGGTTACAAAAAAATTGAAAAAATGGTTTTAGATAAAAAAAATAAATGGGAAGAAAAGTTTGGAAGATGGATAAGAGATGATGAGATTGTAATAGAGGATTTGGAAGAAAAGGATATTTTGAGTATTGCAGAGGAAATGGGGGGTATTGGTTATAATTTAGAGTATTGGAAAGCCGAAAAACAGAAATCTGGGCATTTACACATAAAAAATATAAAATTTCCTGAAAAAGGGAAATTAACAAAAAAAGAGTTACAAAGGTATAAGGAACTTGTAATAAGAAAATATGTTCCAAAACCTCTTCAAAGTAAAGTGGATTTTCAAGTTACTCACAGGCATAGAATCGCAGAAGAGAATAAAGAACACTACAAAGGGTATGGAAAAAAAGTATTGGTTAAAAGATGGAATGAGAAAAATATTAATTTTTGTGAGGAAGACCTTTATTTTAAGTCAAAAATAGAAAGTATTCCCACAAAAAAAATTCTTTTAATTGAATATGAAGGAATTATCAAAAAAATTGTTCCAAAATGGATTAAGGGAAATCGTCAAAATTTAACATTACATCTTGCAGGATATTTGAGAAAACAAGAAAGATTGGGAATTGAATCTGTAAAAGAAATAATTAAGATTATTTGTGAAAGGGCAAAAGATGAAGAGTTGAGCATGAGAATAAAGGCTGTTGATGAGACTTTTAAAAAAGATGAATCTGAAATTAAAGGATTTAAGGGATTAGAAGGAATTTTTAATATGGAATCTTTCAAAGAAGAGATTAATAAAGGTAAAAAAATAAAAGAGATTACAAGGGGTTATCAAGTAAGAACTTATAAAGATTTTAAGAAATTAAAGAAAAATAATGATTTTATTGTTGATGAATTTTTATATCCTGGAACAATTACGATGGTTTATTCTCCACCTGCTCAATTTAAATCTCTTTTAGCCTACCAATTAGGTTTTTGTATTTCAAATGAGAAGTTATTTTTGGGAATGGAGACCAAAAAATCCCCTGTTTTATATGTTGATTGTGAAAATGCAGATCTAATAATTAAAGAAAGAATGGAGAAAATTTATAATGGATTAAATTTAGAAAAAGAGAAATTTCCTTTTTATTCTTTGAAAAATATCACTATAATGGATGAAAAGAAAAATATACATCTTGGGGCCTTAATTTTCTTAGAATCTTTTATTGAAGAAAACAACATAAAAGTTTTAATTATTGATACTTTACATAGAACTGCCTTTTATGATGAAAATAAAAGTGATGATATTAATAAGCTTTATATAAAATTTTTTAAACCTTTGGTTGATAAATATAATTTATCCATTGTTTTCTTACACCATAGTAAAAAAGATGGGGGATATAGGGGTTCAGGGGATTTTTTAGGTTTAGTTGATGTTTCATATCAGATAAGAAGAGAGGGAAAGACTAACAAATTTAGGATAATTAATGAAAAACAAAGGTCTGGAGAGATTCAGGATATTAGTGGAGAGATTTATTTTGATGAAGAATTTATAAAAATGGTAAGATTTAATGAAAAAGAAATATCAGAAAAGACAATCTCTAAATTAAAGGAGATTACTTTAGTTCTTCAGGAAATATTTAGGAGTGGTAAGAAGTATAAAAGAAAAGAACTTTTTGATTTTTTAGAATTAAAAGGAATAAGTTGCTCTCTTAAAACAGTGGACCGTTCATTGAAATTTTTAAGAGAAAGTCTTGGATATATAGATAAAGATGAAAAGGGAAATTATTCAAAGATAATGAGATAAAATCTTCAAAAGATTAACTACTAAAAAAGAGAGATAAAAGTTTATAAAGTATA
>CAYLLR010000044.1:0-2209 GCA_964384965.1 Candidatus Woesearchaeota archaeon
GGAGATGTTGAATCTTTTCAATAAAAAGCTATTTAGGTTTAGAATTTACACTTAAATGAATATTAATATTCCTACCATACGTCATTAAAATTCTTTTTAGTTCCATAAAAAATCAAAACTAAACCATTCAAGATCTCTTTTGAAAAGCGGGAAGAAATTTAATTTGTCGAGGGTTCTGTTACGATGGAGTGTTATTTTTCACGATTTTTATTTAGACATTCTTTTAGAAGAATGTATTCCTTCGTTTTTCCCAATTTTTCATACAGGCTTAATAATTTTTCCATAATCTCTTCTTTACTTTTTTCGTCAACTTTAAGCTTAAGAAATTTTTCATAAATTTTGATTAAATGGCCTGGCTTATTTTTTTCTTCAATCTTTTTAATTTGTTTTTTAAAGAAATTAACAAATTCTTCATAAATTTCTTTTTTTTCTTTAAAGTTTCCTTCGCTGAGAGCCCTTTTTAGGGCCTTATCCGCTTCATCAAATTCAAAGGAGGAAATCCAAGCCTTGGATTCATTGAGGAAATTTTCCCTTTTTTCTCTAAAAGTTACAGAATTAATTGCAGCATTCTTAAAATCTCGGGCGGCACTGAGATACATTTCTTTTTTGAGATAAATTTCAGCAAGTTTTAGATATGCAAATTTTCTCATTTCAATTGGAGGCATTTTCTTTAGGTACCTTTCCAAATAATCCATTTTTACAAAATCTCCTTTTCCTTCAAGAATTTCTTCAATTTCTTTTTTATGCATGCCCTTCTCTAACATTTTACCAAAAAGAATAAGAACTATTTAAGGATTTTCATTTATTTTTTGAGGAAGGACAATCTTTAAGAATATTTTAATTTTGGTCTTGAGCGACAATGAAGAATTTATCAATAAACTAAAAAACTTTTTTTATTAATTTTTGAAAAAATTTATCACATCAAGAATTTTCATGGGGGGCAGGAGTAGGAATCCTCTTTCAATTTTACCTTAGAACAATTCCTTCAATGCTCAAAACCCGAACCTCTTTTTTCAATTCATTTTTATAAAAATTTCCCAAATATGTCCCGTCGTAATTTCTTGAGATATCGAGAAAAATTCTTCCATTCCCAAGAGAATAATCTAAACAACAATTAAAAATATCTCTTTTTTTTGTTTCGTTTAAAAATTTTCTTGCATGATTAAAAAGTTTTGCCTCCGTGACAGAGTTTAATAAACTTCCCAGAGAACTTTTATCAATTGACTCTAAATATAAAAAATAATTTTTTATAGACTTGACATTCAAGTTTTTCTTAATGAATTCATTTAAATTTTCTTCATACATATTTTTAGGTTAATTTTAATATTTAAATAAATATGTATAACTTACTATAATTTACAAATTTTTTATTGCAATTTCCACAATTTTTTCGTATATTCCTCCAAAACCCTGGCTTCTTACCATGCTTATTGGAACTAAATTTTTTATTTCAGAAAAAAAATTTATGTACTCTTTATTTGTTTCCTTAGAAATTATCTCTTTTGGTTTAAGATTCTTAAAAAAAGAAAGAATCAAATATAATTCTCCTCTAACGAATGCAGAATCAGAAGTAGCAAGATATTTCATTTTTTTGTTTTCTTTTTCACCATATAAATAAACCGTTGACATACACTTAGTAACTAAATTACTTTCTATTTTTTGTTCGTCGGGAAATTTTTCAAGTTTATCACCATATTCAATTAATTTCTTAAGACTTTCTTTCTCCATTCCTATTTCTTCGAGTTTTTTTGCATTTTTCAAATTTTCAAGAAGAAGATTAATCTCTTTTTGAGGTTCATATTTGAATAATAAAAAATCTTCTTTATTAAGCGTTATAATGAACTTTCCCTTGGGAAACAGATATTCCCTCTCTACATTTTCGGGGATTTTTTTATAAAAACCAAATACATAATTTTTATTTCCTGTTTTTAAAGATGATTCATAACAATTTGTTAAATGTTCAAGGATAGATTTTTTCATCAAAAGTAAAAGAAAGATAAATTATTAAAGATTTGGATGGGAAAAAATAATTAACTAAATAGAAATTTCCATCTTTCAAAATGGAGTTGCTAATAAAAAACTATTTCTAATCATTTTAATTAACTTTTCTTTCTTTTTCCTCTAAATAAGGGGTTTGGACTTTCTTGACGCAAAAGAAAAAACTCCTTTTCCTGCGGCTTGGCAACGCCTTGCAGAATCTCACTTCGTT
>CAYLLR010000045.1:0-2186 GCA_964384965.1 Candidatus Woesearchaeota archaeon
CCGGGAGGTCCATACAATAAAATTCCTTTAGAAGGCTTTATTCCGGCTGCCTTGTACAAATCAGGACGCATAAGAGGTAGTTCAACTAATTCTCTTAATTTTTCTTTTGCTTCCTTTAATCCCCCGACATCACTCCATTTAACATGAGGTTTTTTGATTAAAACTTCTCTCATTGCAGAAGGTTCTACTTTTTTCAAAGCATCTAAAAAATCTTTCTTTGAAACTTTTATTTTATCTAATACTTCTGTAGGGATTTTTTCTTGCATATTTTTTAAATCGTTAAAAAAAGGTTTTATGGATTTTAAACCGGCTTCTTTAGATAAAACTTCTAAATCTGCTCCGGTATAACCAATAGTTTTCCTTGCAATTTCATTAAGGTCTACATCTTCTTTTAATGGCATCCCTCTCGTATGAATCTGCAAAATTTCTTTTCTTCCTTCTTCCGTTGGAGGATTTATTCTTAGTTCTCTATCAAACCTTCCTGGTCTCCTTAAGGCTTCGTCGATATCGTCTGGCCTGTTTGTTGCCGCCATTACAACAATTTGACCACGGGAATTAAGTCCATCCATTAAGGTTAATAACTGGGCAACAATTCTTTTTTCAGTTTGATCTGTTCCCTCTCCCCTTTTGGGAGCAATTGAGTCGATTTCGTCGATAAAAATAATTGAGGGAGCATTTTTTTGTGCTTTTTCGAAAATTTCACGAATATGTTTTTCACTTTCCCCGTAATATTTACTCATAATCTCTGGTCCTGCAATTGAAAAGAATGCTGAATCTGTTTCCGTGGCAACAGCTTTTGCGAGCAAAGTTTTACCTGTCCCGGGAGGGCCCGTTAATAAAACCCCTTTCGGAGCTCCAACTCCTAATTTTTGGAAAACTTCCGGATGTTTCATTGGAAGTTCGACCATTTCTCTAATGGCATCAATTTCTTCTTTTAATCCCCCAATGTCTTCATAACTTATTCCTGTGGCCCTCATATCCCCACTATATGTTTCATCGGAAATAACCAATTTTGTTGAAGGGGTCACAATTACATTTGATTTTGGGGAGACTTTAGAAACTGCATAATTTAGTCTTGTTCCAAAAACGTCTATTACAATTTTTTGGCCTAATACTAATGGTTTTTCTAAAAGTTTATTGTGGAAAAATTCTGTGGGGTTATCGCTGAATTTTATCCCTTCTTGCATTGGCGACAAGGTAATAGAATCTGCTGGTTTGACCTCTATCTTTTGGATTTTAACATCTTCTCCCATAGAAAATCCTATATTTGACCGGACAGTTCCATCCAATCTAATTTTTCCAATTGATTGATTTCCTCCTAAAGCCCTCAAAACTTTTACGGCAACAGGAATTTTACCTTCCAACAGAACTACATCCCCCGGAATTAAATTCATTTTTTCCATATCTTTAGAGGAGATTCTTGCAATTCCCTTGTCCACATCTTCTTGAAGAGATTCTGCAATTTTTAAATAAAATTCTGGGCTTTTTTTATCTTTCATTTTAATCTTCCTCTAATTTTTTTAGTTAATTCTTCAAAATTTTTTTCCTTATAGTGTCCTTTGAAATGAAGAATTGCCCCATCATTAGTGTAACGGGGAATTACATGGACATGAAAATGATTTATTTCTTGTCCTGCAATTTTTCCATTTGAATTTAATAAATTAATTCCTTTACATCTTAAACTTTTTTTTAATTTTTCGGAGACCTTTTTAGAGACAAGAATTATTTCCTTTAAATCTTTTTCTTTAATCTTAAAAATATCCTCATAATGGTTTTTTGGAATTATCAATGTATGTCCTTTTGTTAAAGGGTTTAAATCCAAAAAAGCAAGAATTTTTTTATTCTCATAAATTTTGTAACTCGGAATATCTCCTTTCACAATCTTACAGAAAATACAATTACTCATTTTTTATTAATCACAACCTCCAAAATTCCATTATTAAATGTCCAATTAAATTTTTTAAACTTAAATTTAGGAATTTCTTTTCTAATAAATACTCCTTTGCTCAGTTTATCAATTAGATAATCTCTTGTCGAACCCAAATTTTTTTTCTTGGCTTCGACTTGAACAAAGTTTTTTCCGATATCCACTTTTATGTCTTTTTTTGAATATCCAAAAAGTTCAAAAACAAAATAAACCTTATCTCCTTCTTCTATATAATCAATGGTTCTTTCCTCTCTTTCCC
>CAYLLR010000046.1:0-1901 GCA_964384965.1 Candidatus Woesearchaeota archaeon
TTTTAATTTACTTTCATCTGTTCAATCAAAATTCCGTTAATATTTCCTTCCTGGGTGGGCCTATTTGTAATCTTTACTTTTCCAACTTTAGTTTTAACAAGGGTTCCTTTGGTAATAATATTTTGTCTTGCGAGGAATCTGTTCGAAGGAGTTTCGAGAACGTCGGTTATTTCTAATTTCTTTTTCTTATCGTCTATTTTCACATTTATAAAACGCCCTTTCAATAAAAAGGTTTTTTTATTTCCTCCTCTTCCTTTAATAGTTTTCCTTTTTTCTTCTCCTAACTTAACAATCTTTTTTTGACCTGCTCTCTCATATTTCTTCTTCTTTCTTCTTTTAAGATATTTTCCGCCTGTTCTTTTTCTTCCTAATTTCATTTTCTATATAGGTTTTCTTTATTTTTTGTTTATAAACTTTCCGTTGGTATTCATTTTTTATTTTTCTTTAAATTTTTGTTTTCTCAATCATGAAAAAATTTATAAACGGAAACATATGAGATAAAACATGGTTAATGGAATTGAAAGGCCATTAGATTTGTTAAACAATTCTAAGGGCAAAGAAGTTTTGGTTTGGTTGAAAGGAGGCAAGGAGTTCGTTGGGACTCTCTTAGCTTTTGATATCCACATTAATTTAGTGTTGGATAACGTGAAGGAAATGGAGAATGGGTCTCAGAAAAAAAGTCTTGGTTTGACTTTTTTGAGGGGAGATACAATTATATATATATCCCCCGCTTCAACTGCACTTAAGTAAGTTTGGCGTTTTATTCCTGATTTTTCGCCGGGAGTAGAATTCTTTGAGGTTTATTTTAGTGTTAACTTCAAAAAAGATATTTAAATGCTTTAAGGCAATTATAGTGATGATAAATATAACTTTTTTGGGAACTGGAGATCAAATTCCTAGTCGAGCGAGAAATCACACTGCAATACTTCTAAATTTTAAAAATGAAAATTTGCTTTTTGATTGTGGAGAAGGTACTCAAAGACAGTTTAGAAAGGCAAATTTAAACCCTTATAAAGTTACTCGAATTTTAATTAGTCATTGGCATGGAGATCATGTTCTGGGCCTTCCAGGTATTTTATCTACTTTGGCCCTCGGAGAATATAATAAGACTCTTTTTATTTATGGACCAAAAGGAATAAAAGAAAAAATAAAAAAGATTTTAGAAGTTTTTAATTTTCATCGTGATTATAAAATTGAAGTTCAAGAAATAAGGCCGGGGGTTTTTTATGAAGGAAAAGATTTTTATCTGGAATGTGAAGAGATGGATCATGGGGTGCCTTCTTTAGCTTATTCATTCATTAAAAAAGGATATTTAAGAATTGACAAGGAAAAATTGAGAAAATCTAAGATACCCCAAAGCCCAATTTTACAAAAACTAAAGGAGGGGAAAGATATAATTTTCGATGGAAAAAAATTCAAGTTCAAAGATTTAACGTACAGAGAGGAAGAGGAAAAAGTTTCTATTGTTATGGATACAAAAATGAATAAAAAGATTATCCCCTTTGTAAAAAATTCGAATCTTTTTATTTCTGAAGGAACTTATTTAAAGGAATTAAATAAGGAGGCGGAGGAACACATGCATTTAACGGTTTCTCAGGCTGCGGAAATTGCAAAGAAAGCAAAAGTTGAAAAATTGATTTTAACACATATTAGTTCAAGGCATATTAAAGATTTAAAGTATTTATTATCCGAGGCGAGAAAAATTTTTAAAAAAAGTTATCTGGTTAAAGATTTGGATAAAATAAAGATTTAAACTTAAGGTTCCATCTTAATTGTTTTGGAAAGAATTTAATTAGGTTTTTTGGATTTTTATTGATTAGGAATTTTTAAATCTTATCCAATAACTTAGAGGTTTTTAAGGGAACATTTTGATTCTTCAATTAAACCCAAGGGTTCGAATC
>CAYLLR010000047.1:0-1870 GCA_964384965.1 Candidatus Woesearchaeota archaeon
ATATCATTAAAATATGGGTCCCTCAAAGATCCTAAACTTAAATATATTCATTGGTTTATTGATGAGAGATGTATTGAGCATAAATTACCAAAAAGTTTTGAAGAACAAATATCAAATATCTTTTATTATAATAATCTTGATGAATTAGAAAAGCTACTTGAAGAAAGAAAAATGTTTTTGTGAGATTAATATGACTTACAAATTAGTTTGTTTTGATATGGGTGGAGTAATATTCAAAGATATTAATTTCTGGATGGAACTCCACAAGAAATTCAGAACATTAGAACAAATTCTTTAAATCAATTTTGCCCCCAATTCTTAGTCTTGATGCATCGGTTCGCTCATTTGATAGATAGACTCTAAACTTACTCTTCGGAATTTTTTTGCTTCGCAAAAAACCACTTGCAGTTATTCCTCGTTGCTCCAAGTATTCGCAAGAGTTGAACAGAGATTAAAACTCCGCTCACCCACAGTTCACTACGTCCTCACTTTTCAACTCGTCGCTTCATTTCATTACGCTTCAGAGGAAAAGCTCGGGGAAATAAATCCTACGGATTTACTTCTCATATCCACAAACGTTAAATTAGATAAAATTATAAATAAGTAGCTTTTTCATTATATTAATATGAATGTTCAAAAGCGTTTTGAATTAATTAAAAAGAATACTGAAGAAATTATGACAGATAAAGATTTGAAGTTTCTTTTAGATAGTGGAACAAAAATTAAACATTACATTGGTTTTGAAATTTCAGGAAAAATTCATTTAGGAACGGGTTTGATGTGTATGTCTAAGGTCAAAGATTTTATGGACGCAGGAATTGATTGTTCGATTTTTCTGGCTGATTGGCATAGTTGGATAAATGACAAACTTGGGGGAGATAGAGAAATTATAAAAAAAGTTGCTGGAGGATATTTTAAGGAAGGATTAAAGGCAAGTTTAAAATGTTTTGGAGGCAATCCAGAGAAATTAAAATTTATTTTAGGTTCTGATTTATATCATAACAATGATGATTATTGGGCAACAATGGTTGATGTAAGTAAAAATACATCTCTTGCAAGAATGAAAAGAAGTATTACGATTATGGGAAGAAAAGAAGGTGGTTCCGTCGATTTCGCAAAATTAATTTATCCCCCAATGCAGGTTACAGATATTTTTACTCAAGGGATAAATTTGCCTCATGCCGGGATTGACCAAAGAAAAGCTCAAGTAATAGCAAGGGATGTCGCACTAAAAATCAAAACCAAACCATTATTGGACAAAGACGGAAATAAAATTAAACCAGTAGCAGTTCATCATCATTTAATTTTGGGATTGGGGAAGCCTCCCGTTTGGCCTGTACCAAAAGAACAATCACAAGAATTATGGTCTGCTTTAAAAATGAGTAAATCTAAACCAGACACTTGCATATTTATTCATGATTCACCTGAAGAAATTAGAAGAAAAATAAAAAAAGCATTCTGTCTTGAAGGCGAAACCGAGTTTAATCCTATTTTGGACTGGACAAAATATCTCATTTTTAGAGATGCAGATTCGAAATTAGAAATTAAGAGGCCAGAAAAATTTGGTGGAGATGTGACATACACCTCTTACAAAGAATTAGAAAAGGATTTTGCCGAAAAAAAGCTTCATCCAATGGATTTAAAAAATTCAGTTTCAGAAAGATTAATTCAAATTCTTAAGCCTGCAAGAAAGCATTTTGAGCAGCCAAAAGTGAAAAAGATGCTTGAGGAATTAGAAAAATTAATAATAACTCGTTGAGCAGTGGGCGACCGAAGGGAACGCAGAGTAAATTTTGGCACACGTCTATAAATATTTAGTATTACCTGTATTAACTATTAGAATTTTCTTATGTTTAGGGATTTTGTTTTT
>CAYLLR010000048.1:0-1757 GCA_964384965.1 Candidatus Woesearchaeota archaeon
CACATTTTTAATAAAAATCTTCGGTATAAAAATGTTTATAACGTTATATGAACATGTTAAAGTATGGATATAAAAGAGATAATGATAAAAAATAATCAACAGGTGAAATATTTTACTTTTACAATTATCTTATTTGGATTGTCCTTTCTTTTTTGGGTGCTTAGTTTTAATTTAATTTTTGTATCTCTAAATAAGTTCTTTTTTTGGTTAGAGATGTTCTTTTTTATACTTTCTTTCTTTTTAATTGTCAAAATAAAAAAAATTAGAAAAATTCTTGATAAGATTAAAAAATAATCTATTTTATTATTCTTAAAGAATCTCCAGAGAGAATTATTTTGTCCTTTTTTCAGTTTGTGATTTCTAATCAGATTTTCTATAAGAATCTTTTTGTAAATTGGATTTTTTATAAGGTACAAAATGAAAAGGAAATTCCTTATCTTTTAAAATAAAAAATTAAATTTTTATTTCCAAATTTTTTTATTTTTTATAATAAGATTATTCTTTTTCTGCTTTCTTTTTTTCTTTTGATTCTGCTTCTTTTTGTTTCACTTTCTCTTCGAGATCTAATCTTTCAATCAATTCTTTATACCTATTTCTTATTGTAACTTCGGTTATTCCGGCAATGTCTGCGACTTCTCTTTGTGTTTTCTTTTCGTCGTTCATTAGTGCGGCAACGTATAGCGCTGCGGCAGCGATTCCTGCAGGACCTCTACCAGAAGTTAATTCTACATCCCTTGCCTGGTCTAAAATATCTAATGCATCATTTTGGGTTGCGGGTGAAAGTTTTAAAACAGAAGAAAATCTTGAAATATAATCTTTCGGAGAACTTTGTTTAACCTTTATTCCTAATTTTCTAATAATAAATCTGTATGTTCTCCCAATTTCCTTTCTTTCAACATCTGATGCGGTTGCCATTTCGTCAAGGGTTCTCGGGATATTATAAGACCTACATGCAGCATAAAGGCAAGCAGCGATTACAGATTCCATAGATCTTCCCCTTACCAATCCTCTTTGTAAAACATAGTTGTAAATTCTTGATGCTTCATCCTTAACAACGTTTGGGAGATTTAAATAAGAAGAGATTACTCTCAGTTCAGCCATTGCAAGTCGGAGGTTTCTTTCAATGGATGTTGAGACTCTTTCCTGCCATTTTTTTAACCTCAAAAATTTTCTTGTTTGTCTAGGTTCTAATCTATAAATGTCCGAAATTTCTCCGACGTTTGTAGTCAATCCTTTATCAAATTTTTGCATAGAGATGGGTGCTCCTCCCCTTCCCTTTTTTTCGCCTTTATCAAATTTTCCAGAAAGATCTATTCCCGTGTCAACCATCTTGTCTTCCACAACAAGTCCACAATCTTTACAAATTATTTCTCCTAAATGGGTATCAAAAATTAAATTTACTCCTCCACATTCGGGACATTCTTTTATGCTTGACATTTTAATGAGAATATAAAATTTACGTAAACTTTATAAATGAGGTCTCTTTATAAAGCTTTTGGTTTTTAAAATCTACAGATTATTCTTTTAAGAAATTTCCTTTCAAAACATAAAAGATTTCTTTTTTTTATTTTTTTTCCACAGAATATTTGCAATCTTTTACTTTAAAATCATAATATTTATGAACTCTTCTTGAGAGGTTTAAGTTTATGTCTTAGTTTTTTCGAGCATAGGTATTTTTTAGCTTAATAAATAATCTTAGTAATTTTAATTTACTTTCATCTGTTCAATCAAAATTCCGTTAATATTTCCTTCCTGGG
>CAYLLR010000049.1:0-1693 GCA_964384965.1 Candidatus Woesearchaeota archaeon
TTTGCATTAATTAAATTCTTGGAGGAGGAGAATGAAAGAGCATAAGGGGGTTTATCAAAATTCAACTGAATTAATGGATTTGGGAGGAAAACCTTTCTATATGAATGATTTTGTGGATGCTTGTCTTTATGGAAGGTTAAATTTATTTTTACAAGGAGACACTGGTTCTGGGAAAACTCAGTTGGCCAAGGATGCAATGAATTATTTTCCAGATAAAAGCATGTTTATTCTTGGAAGAAATGATATGGATACTCGAGAATTGATGAATAGAGTTAATTTAGGGAAATTATTTCAAAAACCAAAATATAATTTAGAGCCCTTAATTAATATTGAGACGGGAGATATTGATTATTATTATCCTATTTTCAAAGATGGTCTTTTAACTCAAACTAAATTAACCTTAAAACAAACAAAAAGGGTAAGAGAAGGTTTGGAAAAATTGGCTGGAACCACAGAGAATATAAAAGAATTAACTTCGAAGATAAATACAAAACTTTTTGTTACAGATGAACTTCCAAATTGTGTTCCTGCAGTGCGTGCACAATTATTCAATCTTTATGATGGTTTTATAGAATTAGAAGGAAAAGCATATCCTTTAGGAAATTATTTTATGGTTCAAAGTGAAAATGGTTCTTTGAATTTTTTAGAAGCTGGTGTGCCAATAGAAACAATTAAATCTTTAAGGGAGAATGGATCTATAGTAACTTCAGATAATTATTCAGTTGGAATTGCCACTGGGAATATTGGGCAAAAGTTTACTGAGTCAAACAATGATTTAGGAAGGGCATTAAAAGATAGGATGCATGTAACAATAGATACAGATTATTTTAAGCCAACTGCTTGGGACACATTTAACATATTGTCAAATAATACAAATCCAAGAGTTGATTTTACAAGAAAATCTGAAAATGGGGGTCTTGAAAAGGAGATTTTGAATGCACATAACAAGATAGTTTCAAGTCCAATTTCTGATCATAAATTAATTGTTGCAAATTATTTAATTCATGGATTGGATTATGTGAATTTAGATGGAAAAGAAACCACTAAAACAAAACTGAAAGATGCTTGGCCTAGCGAAATTACAAACCATGGGCAGGGTTCAGATGAAGCCTTAGTCCTTCCAATTTCTCCAAGAGCTGCAAAATCAATTTTAAGATTATCTCAAGCATTTGATTACATTGCAAAGGAAAAAGGACTTGCAGATAAAAAAATTGAAGATAATTTTTTTGATTCTATGATGAATGCATATAAATTTGTTGGAGCGTATTCAGGAATTTTGAATGAACTTGCTGTAAGAGAAAATTATGGGAATGATAAATATTCTGCAATGGATGCCGTCATTTCTACAACAAAAACTCAATTTGAAGAAAATGCGCAAAATATTTCTGCAGGACTTCAAATGGCTAATGAGGGAAAGAAATCTAAAAAGGTTTTTGATAAATTTTCAGGAAGATGGAAATTTATGAAAGAATTTTTGGAAAAAGCTTCAGAAGAAAAGAGTAAAAAGAAATAAAATGAAATTCAATTCAAACTTTATGGGGTATAATGGAAAGAAAGAACTTGAAAGAATTATGAATGAGAAGCCATCCAAAAAAAATGTTGCAGATAAAGTAAATCCGACTAAAGATAAATTATTTAATAGAGCAAGAAAAATAGGTAAAGCAATAGAAGAAAGAATAGGTTTTGATGGAGA
>CAYLLR010000050.1:0-1606 GCA_964384965.1 Candidatus Woesearchaeota archaeon
ATGGATTAACAACTAAAGAATTAAGAGAAATAGCTAAGATGATTGATAATAAAATTAAAAAAAAGGAAAAAATAAAGTCCAAAGTAAAAACATCTCCGAAAGGAATAGGAGGATATGCAAAGATTTAATCTTTCCAGAATCCAACGAAATGGTGTGGGAGACAATCTAAAGAATATTCCCTTTCATTCCACCTCTCCCCTTTGGACATCCTATCATATTTGTAACTAAAAAGTTAAAATAATTATATATAAAGAAGTAAAAATATAACCTCATATGAAAACAAAAGAAGTAAAAAAAAAGACCTCAAATAAACTTTTTTACTTTACCTTATTAAATCTTATTAAAGAAGGAAAAAGTCCATCAGATATATCTAAACAATTAAATATATCTAATCAAAAAATATACTATTATACGAGGGAATTAAGAAAATTAGGATTTATTAAAAAAATAAGTTATGGAAAATGGGAAGTAGTAAGAAGTAAAAAAATAGACCTCGAACACACTTTAAATTGGAAGGATAAAAAAATAAGAGGTCATGCTTTTATTTGGAAGGTAAAATCAGAAAGAAAATATGATTGGAAAATAGTTTTAGAAAGAAATAATATAAATTATAAATTAATAAGAGGTTTGATTCCAAGAGTTTTTATAAATAACAAAAAAGTGTGGTTAGGAAAAGAAACAATAACAATTTATGAATCAAAATCTTTTTATGGAAAAAATGCAATAGAATCAAGAAAATATGCAGTATATGAATTACAAAAAACAATGGATGAATTACAAAGAAAATTAAAAATTAAATTTAAGTATTTTTTCAAACCAGTAAGAGAACATTATGGAATAATAAAAAATGAATTAGCTCAGCAATTAAACAAAAATGGGGAAAAACTCATAGTAAGAGATGATTTAGATGGAGAATGGTTATGGATAGATGATTCTTCAGGAATGTTTGGAGAATTAGAAACAGGGGGAAAAGGATTTACAAAAGATAGAGCCTATCTAAATATGCAAGTTCAAAAATATTATAATTCAAATAAAAAACATGATTTTAAAGTAGATGCAGATTATATTTTAAATGGATTTAATCAATTAACTGAAATTCAAAAAAGAGAAGCAGAAAAAATGGAAGAATATGCAGAAGAATTAAGAAGTCACAAGGATGCAATAAAAATGAATGCAAAACAAATGGGCGAATTTGTGATTTTAGTAAGAGAATTAAAAGAAATTTTAAAAGATAAAAAAAGTAAATTATAAAAAGGAGTAAAACTTAAAATAAACATGAAAAAAAAACAAATTATTGGATTTCTATTGGGGATTTTTTTATTAACACCATTTCTTTCTGCAACAACAATAATATGGGATACAAATATTACCACACCAAATTTTTATGGAAGCTATAATTGGACAGAAAATTCCCCTTTACTTTCATTTGATGGCTCGACATTATCTTTTAATTTTTCACAATTAAATAATTCATATGATTCAAGATATTATTCAGTAAGCAATCCAAATAGTTTTTACAATTCAACTTCATTACAAAATCTAACCCAATTAACAAACGATTTAGGTATAGGAAATTGGTCAAATGATAAATCTTCTTATTCAACAA